>JAAEMV010000906.1 GCA_024225195.1 Planctomycetaceae bacterium
ATCGCGACGACGTCTACAAGAGCTGATTGCTGCAGAAATCACACAGTCCTCCCTCCCACACTTCACCCCTGAATTGGCCGCACCACTATTAGAAAACCACCGATGGATACCAAAATTTCAAACAGCGTTTGACCTAGCTGGAGACACGAAAACGAAACTGAGGATCATGTGGGCTTATTATTCGTGTTTCCCGAATCAAGAACCTTGGCTTCTTGAACGCCTCTCCGAACCAGACGAACACCTGCGAGCATGGGCAGTGCGTTTACTGGCCGACGGTCGCATTACAATTTCGGACTCTGGACTCGAACGCATTCTCCAAACCGCAGCGCAGGATACTTCGGGACTGGTCCGACTTTACCTGGCCAGTTCAATACCACGATTCTCCCCTGACTTTGGGCATCGCTTGACAGCAGAACTTGCCAAGAAATCTCAAGATGCCCAGGACCGAGTTCAACCGAAACTCATCTGGTTTGGCTACGAACCGATCGCCAACCTATTTCCCGACCGGGCGATTGACCTGGCATTCGACTCAAACATTCCGTTACTGACGCAAAATATTGCACGGCGTCTCACTTTCAACATTCCATCTCAGCCTCAGATTGTCGACAAGTTAACGGCTCAACTAAAATCTGAAAAACTCGCCACAATCAAACCAGTTCTACTTGGTATGACACAAGCCCTGAAAGGCTGGAACCGAGCCCCGACGCCCAAGGACTGGAATGCGACCAAGTCAGCATTGGCTGCACACAACGACCCAAATATCAATCGCATGTTGGAGGAGTTGGACGTCGTCTTTGGAACAGGCCGAACAATTGAGGAATTGAAAAGCATTGCCAACGATGGCAATTATGATATCCCAGCCCGTCGCCAGGCCATCCTAACTCTCGCAAGTTCGCCAAAGGTCACCGATCTTTTCAAATTTCTGCGACCACATCTCAACAACAAGGCACTCACCACCGCGGTCATCAAAGCGATGGTCAAATGCGATACACCGTCCGCTGCGAAGGTGATCCTAAATCGATATCCCCATATGGACCCGGAGGGGAAATCGACCGCGATCAACGCCTTAGTTACACGAGAGGCTTGGGCTGAAAATTTACTTCAAGCCGTTGGCACCAATAGAGTTTCAAAGTCAGCAATCTCCGCTTCTCATGCACGGCAAATTAGCAACTTTGATAATCCAACACTTCTTGCGTTGCTTGAGTCCAACTGGGGATCCATTCGCTCCACTTCTGAGGAGAATGAAAAGAAAATGACTCAACTGAAAGCAAAACTTACTTCCGCGCGTCTGAAAAGTGGAAATCGTGAACGGGGAATGAAGATTTTTGAAGAGCACTGCGCGGCGTGCCATATCATGTTTGGTCGCGGAGGCAAACTTGGCCCTGACCTAACTGGTTCTGATCGAAAGAACATCAACTATCTCTTGGAAAACATCCTCGCTCCGAGTGCTTCGGTCGCGCAAAATTACCAAGTAAGTGTGATTGTTTTGGAGGACGGTCGATTTTTAAGCGGTGTGATCGTCGATGAGAATCAACGCACGCTTTCTCTTCAGACCAAAGACGCGCTCATGACCATTGATCTGACCACGATCGACGAGCGTCGAGCAACTAAAGATTCATTAATGCCTAATGGAATCTTAAACCCACTGACGGACGAACAAGTCACTGACCTATTCTCTTTCCTAAGCCAATAAACGGTCGTCAGTCCAAATCACGCTAGAGTTCACAATACGATGTGTCATCGGTAAGTCGACGACATGGGCTTCTCCATTCGTGCTCACTTTCAATTAATTCATCGGCTATTTCCGGCCCCCACGTCCCAGCAGGGTATCCGTAAATTGGAATCGACGGGTCATGCTTCCATGCATTGAGAATAGGTTCTACAAACTCCCAAGTGTATTCAACGCTATCACCATGGGCATACAGCGTCGCATCTCCCCGCATGCAATCCAGTAGCAGACGTTCGTAGGCCTCGGGAACGTCGTTGTCTGCCAAATCCGAATAGTGAAAATCCATGCCGACATTTTTCACTTTGAACCCGTCGCCCGGGACCTTCATTCCAAAACTCAGCAACACTCCCTCATCGGGCTGGATTCTAATGATCAATTGATTGTGCTCAGAATGCAGCATCTCCTCTTGCCTTCGAAACAGCGTCTGCGGTGGCTTATTAAAAGTGATACACACTTCGGTCACCTTCGTGGGTAACCGCTTACCAGTCCGAGCGTAAAACGGAACGCCTGACCAACGCCAATTGTCAATATAGAACTTGAGTGCCGCATACGTTTCTGTTTTAGAATCATCTGGCACCCCAAACTCTTCGCGGTACCCTTTAACCGGCTCTCCTCGCATCTTAGACGCCATGTACTGCCCGCGAATGCTGTATTTCGACACATCCGATTCAGCGATTGGCCGCAACGATTGAAACAGCTTGGTCTTTTCATTTCGAATTGCGACTGCGTCAGGAGAAATTGGTGGCTCCATAGCAACATGCGCGACGACTTGCATTAGATGGTTTTGCAGCATATCCCGCAGCGCCCCGGAGGTATCGTAATAACCACCTCGCGAGCCTACTCCAATGGGTTCTGCATTCGTAATTTCAACATGATGGATGTAGTTCCGATTCCACAACGGTTCAAAAACTCCATTGGCAAAACGAGTCACCAGAAGATTCTGTACCGTTTCCTTACCGAGATAGTGATCAATGCGGTAAATATCTTCTTCATCGAAATACTGTTTCAGACTCTTGTTGAGTGCCTTTGCCGAGGCAAGATCGGTACCAAACGGTTTCTCAATAACAAGACGACGATAGCTTCCTTCGTGTCGATTTAGTCCGTAGTGGGAGAGGAACTTGGGGATTTTGTCATAGAGAACTGGAGGCGTTGAAAGATAGAACATTACATTCCCCGCCGTCTGGAATGTTTCATCGAGAGTCTCCAGCCTCTCTTTGACCAACGCATAATCATCGACAGAATTCGTATCAATGGGTTGATAGAACAGTCGATCCCGGAACTCCGCAACTAATGCTTCACTCTCGGAATCAAGTTCTAAAAATTCATTGTCGAACAGAACCTGTTCTCGAAACGAATTATCATCGAGCTTGCTACGACTCACTCCGAGCACAGCGAACTTTTTCGGTAGATAATTCCGTTTGTACAAATCGTAGATTGCCGGAATCAGCTTTCGCTTGGCTAAATCGCCAGACGCTCCGAAAATCACAAAGATCAGTGGCTCAATCGTTTCGCTTGTTTCTGGCATCCAACAAAATCCAAAAATGGTCTGGCTTAAGATGATCTGGAGATTTTACGCTTGGGCTGAACTTCCGCTCAGCAAATGACTCATGAACCTCGGTTGTTGATTCAGATAATTCGTGGCTCGGGTGAAACTTAAACGCACCGAAAAACCACCTAAGAATCGCTGACTTTGTCCAGCCAAGGCTAACCGACTAAGCGTTGTAGGTTGAGGAGGCAGTCGTGCCGCCTCGACCAGTCCAGTTGGTATGGAAGTACTCACCGGGCGGGCGATCCGTGCGCTCATAAGTATGGGCGCCAAAATAGTCCCGCTGAGCTTGAAGTAAATTCGCCGGCAAACGCTCGGTTCGGTAACCGTCAAAATAGGCCAACGCCGCACTAATGGCAGGCATTGGTATTCCAAGCGTCGCAGCGGTTGCCACTACCCTTCGCCACGCCGATTGAGCATTTTCAACCGCCGATTCAAAGAACGGATCCAGTAGCAAATTCGTCAGGCCGGCATCTTTTTCAAATGCGTCCCGGATGTTGCCTAAAAAGGCGGAGCGAATAATGCAGCCACCACGCCACATCAAGGCAATCGCGCCATAGTTCAATTCCCAATCCTTCTCATCGGAAATTGCCCGCATTAGTTGGTAGCCCTGAGCATAAGAAACAATTTTGGAAGCGTAGAGCGCCTGCTCAAGATCATTGACCAACGCCTCGGGGTCACCATCAAATTTTGAATCCGGTCCTTTCAGAACTTTGGAGGCACTCACCCGCTCGTCTTTTAACGCTGACAGGCATCGAGCGAAAACCGCCTCACCAATTAACGTTAACGGCTGACCAACATCGAGGGCTGAAATTGCAGTCCATTTCCCCGTCCCCTTTTGTCCAGCTTTGTCAAGAATCACATCGACGGTTGAAGTACCGTCCTCGTCGACGTAACCAAGGATGTCCCGGGTGATTTCGATCAAATAACTATC
>JAAEMV010000907.1 GCA_024225195.1 Planctomycetaceae bacterium
CTCCGCACAGGCCGAATCGATAGAAATTGACAACTTCAGCAACCTCAGCATTAGCGCTTCTGCTGTCAATGTATTTACAAACGGCAGCTATTCGGTAAGCCGAACTATAGTTGACACGAGCAACTTCAATGCTTTTGGTGATGGATGGGCTTCCTTGGATTTTGGTGGGGTAACAAGGTTTCAAACTGTGGCTGAGTTCGATTACACCACTAACGGTGTTTACACTTTCGGAGACATTTGGGATGTAACCGCACCAAGCGGAACCAATTACCCAGTTGATAGTATTTCATTTGGGTACACGTCTACTAATTCAAACTACACCGTTAACGTGCGATCCCTTAACGGAACCAATGTGACGTACGACAGCGGTGACCTAGCACTCGCCAACGCTTCTGGGGCAACTTTTAGTTTGTACGACTATGTCGGTGATGCTGGCGTTCCAGCGTTGGACAACGCGACCAACATCGAATTGGTTTTCAAAAGAGTTAACACTACGACCGACAGCTTCTTTGCTATAGATGGCGGTTTTTCAATCGTCCCCGAACCGACTGCAGCATTCCTATTCGGTTCAGCACTGTTTGGTTTCACATTGCGACGCAGACGATAAAACGTAGAACACAGCAACTCATCAGGAGCCGTCCGAATGGACGGCTTTTTTTTTGGGTATGCAGAAATTTTTTCCGCTTATGCGTTCCCGTTTGTGCCTAGTCGGTTTCACGCTTTGGTAATCAAACGATTTTTGAAAACAGTTACCAATTACAGCTTGCTATAATAAAAGAGCCGTTCTTAACTCTTCTCACTTAAAGTTACTTCAAGCCTAACTGTTTTCATGAAACTCCCATTCCTTTCCATGTTGATGGAAATACTCGATCGCTTAGACGGGTTTTCAGGAATTCTCAAACGAATCTGGTTATTTCTCTCGCTGCCATTCGTGGCACTCTTTTCCGGTCTCTACGCCGGATTGTCGGAAGCAGGTCGGATTTTCGCTCAGGGTCCCTTCCGGGCTCTTTTTGGGATTTTACTCTTTCCACTATTGTTCATTTTTCGCCTTACCTCTGACGCACGAAAAGACTTGCTGTGGTGTTTACCAGCAATCATTGCAGGCTTCTGTATTGCGATGCTGGCGATCTCGACCATTGCTCAAGGTGAACGAATCCAGCAACGATACCGTATGAATGCAGCAACCGCGATTCGCAACGGTGATTTTGAAAGAGCTTTGGTATTCAGCCAACGTGTCCTTACAGAAAGCGGAGAAGTTAACGAAGCAGATCGACTTCGATTGGCGATGTGCCTTATCCAAACTGGTGAGACAACACTGGCCACTCAGATCATTGACGATTTGGCGCCTGACGATCGCCAAGGGTACCCGCCAGCACACCGACTCAAAGCACTCAATCTGACGCTCGCTGTGGAAAAAACAAAAAATCTTGCTTTAGCCGAATCCTTGAGATTCCATCTATCAAATTCTGACGATACCAAATCCGAAGCTATTCAGACGGCATTCGCTGTTTACTATATGGTGACTCAACAAGTCGATCGAGCGATCCAGTTTCTCGAATCGGCAGCCGAGGCAAATCCCATGCATTACCATACGATTGCTTCCATCTACGGCGAGAGAAACGAAGAAGTTCGTAAAATAGATGCGCTACGGCGAGCAAAGATTTGTTACGAGGACCTACTTACGGACGACCCAGCCTCGGAAACAAATCGAATCGCGTTAGCAAAAACGCTGACTCGTTTGGAGTTGTACCCCGAGGCAGAAAAATTGCTACTTGAAGGATTGGATATAAACTCAACCGACCAAATGAAGCGGAGCTTGGCCGAGTATTGCTTACTACGGCATGATCTGTCCGATGACTTTGATGAAAAACTCCTTTACCTTCAACGTTCGATAGACTTTGACATTAATTTTCTGCCAGCCTACCAAGCCCTCTTTCGACAATTTAAATTACGATTGGCTGATGCGTCAGATAAAGCGGACCAGCTTGAGGATGTCTTAAGAGCGAACCTTGCATCGGGTAACAACACCGCACTATCCCATTTTGCAATGAGCAACATAAAATCAAAGCGTGGAGAAAAAAAACTGGCTTTGTTTCATATTGAAAAAGCGTTCCAATTAGACCCCCGATTTGCTGTGGTGGCGAACAACTTAGCTTGGATTCTTGCGAACGACGAAGAGAATAAAGATCTTGAAAGAGCCTACGAGCTATCCAAAGACGTCGTCGAACACTTCCCTAGGAATCCCTTATTCAGAGACACCTACGCCACCGTTCTAATGGAGCAGGAGAAATACCAAGAGGCACTTGTTGAATTTGAGAAGGCCTTGGCCACCATCAAAGGAAAAAAAAATGTCCATACTAAACTTGCATTTATCTATGGCGAATTAGGTATGGTTGATATGAAAGAGGTCCATCTCAGAAAAGCCGCTACCGCATCGACTCCTAGATAATGCGGACACGCTGCCATTAAATTTCCGAACATCAATCGAGTAACTATCTACATAATCAATTGAAATACAGCTATTTCGCCAGCGAGAGCCCCCAAGTAAATCACAAAACGCAGAAATGTGCCCTCGTCATTTGGAGGCCTTGAAATACTCAAATTCCCAACGATAGTTTTTTTCCGTATGTTCTCCTCAAAAACAGAAAATCAAACTGAACTTTTCCACTTATAAAAGTACCGCTCTACGAAACTGGCGTTCGTTTATGAAAAACTGGGCATGGATGACATGAAAGAGGTCCACTTGAGAAAAGCGGCACAACTCGAATCGCCAAAGTAATTCCTCGCTAGGCACGCTCGCCTAATGTTCTCTTAGTTCTAGTAAGCAAGCGAGTTGCTCCCAGGATCAAGCGACAAGCATTGGGCGACGCTACCAACTAAACGAAGATGCCTATCGGCTTAGCACCCACCTGCCACCCTTACCCGGCACTTCGGTCTTACCGCTCTACCGGTCCTCGCCAGACAACCGAAGCTGGTAGCTACGCAGGCATCCCCACCCCCTGTATACGGAACGCCTCACTTCACCCATATCATTAAAGACCGCCGCGATCCTCACGTTCAGCGGCCATCTCGCGTGAGGCAGCAGGTGCCTCCCAAGCATCAGTTCCTCGCCATCGAAATGCCAC
>JAAEMV010000908.1 GCA_024225195.1 Planctomycetaceae bacterium
TACGGAGATGACTGGGACACGCCTGACGGCACTTGCGTTCGTGATTACATTCATGTCGATGACTTGTGCAAAGCCCATATACTCGCACTAGAACGTCTTGGAAGAGGACCAAACCTAAAACTAAATCTTGGAACGGGCAACGGGTGCAGCGTAAGGCAGATCATCGAATCCTGCCGCGAGGTCACCGGCTGCGACATCGCGGAAGTCGTCGGCGACCGCAGACCGGGCGATCCTCCAAAACTGATTGCCGACCCATCACTTGCAAACACTGTGCTTGGCTGGGAGCCCCAATACCATTCGCCCCAAACCATCATTGAAACCGCTTGGGCATGGCATCAAACGCACCCCAACGGTTACACCGGCGGTTCGGAATAACTGCATCGAACAGTCACCGATACAGGCAAAACAGGGCAGAAGATTCTTAACCAAGTAACCAGAATGCACCGGCCAAAATTAGAACACCAATCAAGATTGCGATAACGTTCTGAACCATTCGTCGGCGACTCTTCTCTTTGTCGCTACTTGCCACCAACGATACTTGCTCGCCCGCATGGCTGACACGAACGACTCGATTATCCACCTGCTTAGTTCCACCGTCACCATCAGGCAGCAAAACTTTAAATTCACTTTCTTCGCGACTCATTTTTAAACGCGAGGGATCGAGAACATCGAATCGTGGCGGGAGTAGATGCTCAATCGAAACCCGCGTGTCTTCTTTTTCCACAACAGCAACTACCGCCGAGGTATCCACTGGAGCCGAAGCACCATGGACCTCAGCATCGGCCGCAACACCATCAAGGTCCGCGCCAAGCTGCTCGTTCGTTATAGTATCAGCGACGGTTGAAACATTTTTATCTAAATATTCCTGAGGGCTTGGCTCGCTGCGATTGAGGTCAACCGAATGAGTTTTCGCTACGCGTTTCTTTTTTGGAGGAACCAAATCTGAACTGCCAACTCTGTCGCTTCCCCCAACCTTGCCAAGGTCCTTCGGTGGAGAAGAGGGATTTTTGTCAGCAGGGGCACCGGGCTTAACACGACGCTTAATCTTTACCGGTGAATCACCGGCTTCGCTACCTTCCTCAATTGGCTTGATTTTCGAAACTTTCTTTCGATATTTTGCCTTGGAGGATTTGACCTTCGAGCTTGATTTCCAACGAGTCTTTTTACTCTTAATATTGAAATCTGGCTCAGGAGGCTGCGGAACAGGGGAATTCTCGCTACCGTCCACGCCAATCTCAACCGCCGCTTGGCAGTGGGGGCAGCCGACTGCCTGCCCAAACATATCAGGCGTGATTCCGAACTGCCCCGAGCAGTTGCCACAGGTCTGAACCTGCTGTGGCTGAGCCACAGTTTCCGGCTCAGCAAAAACGTCAGCAGGGATTTCGATTGGCTGCGCGCACGACGGGCAGGCAACCACCTGTCCAGCTTGCGTTTCCGCAACCTGAAACGGCTGTTGACAACTCGGACACCCTAAAGCCTGGAGTTTCATATCTCGAAGTCCGCCAAAATCTCAACCAAATAACTCTTTTATCTTACCAGTTTCATCGGCGATTACGAAAACCAGAATGACTGGTTGATTCAATCGAAGGCAAAATAATGCCCCGAAAATTCAGATTCAATGCAATGTATTAAAGATTCGGTCGCCAGCGTCCCCCAGTCCGGGCACGATGAAATTGTCTTCATTTAGCTTTTCGTCGACAACACAGGCATGAATTTCTACGTCTGGAAACTCTGAGTTTACCTTTTGGATACCCTCGGGTGCCGCAATTATGGAGAGAAGCTTAATCTTGGAGACGCCCCAGTCCCGCATTTGCTCACAGGCGAGAGTCGCCGATCCTCCCGTAGCCAGCATTGGATCTAAGATCAAGGCAACGTCCACCGGCGCCGAGACTGGCAATTTACTGTAATAGTGCACAGGCAATGCAGTTTGCTCGTCTCGATAAAGCCCCAGGTGCCAAACTTCAGCTTCCGGGATCAGGCCCAACACGGGTTCGACCATGGAGATACCCGCCCGCATAATCGGAATCAAACCGACCCGACCTAAAATCGCCGTCCCCTGCATGCCTTGAATGGGCGTCTCAATTGCGGATGCTGCGGTTGGAAAATCTGCCGAAGCAAAATAGGCTAATATTTTGGAAAGCTCAGCAACCGAATGGCGAAATGCCGACGGAGGTGTTTGCTTTTTTCTCAAGTTCGTCAAATGACAATCGACTAACGGATGATCAAGCACTCGGGCCTTACTCATTACGACGCTCCCAAACAACAACTCGCTGATGCAAAATTTCCCAGCTAGAATCATAGACGCATACCAGCGATACTTAAACCCGCCCAGCGAGGATACCGGTTATCAAACTTACCGCGGCTTGACCAATAACGGCTTGTCTTACGTAGAAACAAAAACCAAACTAGGAACTTAATGCGAAACCGCGCCGTCCAAATCCCAATGTTAGCCATTCTAGTCCTCTCCCTTAGTGGAGTTGCAGGTTGCAATCCACCTCCACCGCGGAAGGGAAAAATTGTTGGCAGCTCCATGAGCCCAACCTTGCGAGGCGCACATTATGCGATTGATTGCTTGGAGTGCGGAATTCAATTTAGTTGCGACCCAGAGCAGGCAGACGAACGAGCCAACGTCATTTGCCCGAACTGCGGTTCCGCTGCCGAGCGTGACCGCTGGAAGATGACTGTCGCAGACCCTGTCTCAGTTCTACCTGATTCGAAAATTCGAAGATGGGACATCATTGCGTTCGAGCGAGACCGTGCCACCGGATCAACACCTAATTACGAGTTAATGACAAAGCGTGTGGTCGGTCTGCCCGGAGAGTCGATCCAATTCGATCATGGAAATGTGTTTGCTAACCAAGTTTTGATCAGCAAACCACTCGAAATCCAAAAACAAATGCGCATCCTTGTCTGCGATTCAAAATTCCAATCCGCTCCTTCATTAAATTGGCCCCTAACGCCAGAGACCCCGTGGGAATTCGGTAATGGACAGTTTCAATTGCGAACTCCGCCGAACGCAGGTAACTTCGCTTGGTTTGATTTCAACTATCAAAAAAATTACTTCCAAACCGAAGTCAGCACAGGGTCGCCAGCCCTCGAAGACTTTTACGGCTACAACCAATCACTCAGCCGAAAACTGAACCGGATGGATGAGGTTTTCGTAGAATTAAACACTCGATTAAATGGGGGAACTCTAGGTTGGTGTTTCGGAAACCAAGCCGAATTGTATGAGTTCCGGATCAATGAAGCCTTGTCTGAAATTCAAATCCTTGTTGGCGAACCCAATGGAACTCCCAAAGCGTTATTACACAGAGCGAACATTTCGGCCGCCCTAAATGACGAGCAACAAAAA
>JAAEMV010000909.1 GCA_024225195.1 Planctomycetaceae bacterium
ACCCAAAAGCGTGGCTAACCAACTCGCTGACTTGTGTGACGAATCAAGCAAGAAAATTGACAAATTGCTGGGCAAGAAGGACCCTGCGGAAGCAGACCCTCTCGGCGCGGCGACCAACTAATTCGCGGCGATCAATTTCCAATGACTAATCGCTGGCGATCATTCGCCCAAAGAACAGGCTCAATAACCTCCGATTCCGTCGGAGGTTTTTTTATGCAAACATTTGCCACCCGCTGCCAATTGCCGCCCTCTGCCAATCGCCGCTTTGCTTGACTCGAAAACCGAGTTCCAGAACCCGCCTTTTACGACGCCAACCCTTCCTACACAGACGTCAACTTCACAATGGCAAGCGGACAACCGGAACGGGCACTGCCGGAAATCAAACAACTGGAAGACATACCGCGGGAAGAACGCACGATTCTCAACCGTGCCAGGGCCGCCTCATGGACTGTTCTCGCGATCAGCGACGACTACTGCCAGCAAAAACGCAAGCTCTTAGGAATCGGAAACAGCGATCGCAATTTTATCTTGCCAGAACGACGCCCGGGCACAGATTGCATCCACCGCCATGTAACCGCCAACCAAAGCACCCGTGAAAAACAAATCGCCAATCATCGTCGCCCGATAAAACGGCAAACCAGCAGCATAACAACTTGCCAACCCAGACCAACTCGCTGGATACCACTGACCAAACCACCACACCACTCCATTAGTCAGAGCAAAGAAAACTGTCGACATAATTAACGAAGCGATCGTAAATCGCCCAATCTGTCCGACGCCCATCCGCGAAGGTGCTTTCGAATTTACGGACGATTTCACCCAACAGCCCAAGCCAGCAGCCACCGCAAGACTGAGATAAACACTCACCATCAACCGCCAATCGTAAGCCCCAATACCCCAATCGCTGATCGCCATAATTAGAACTAAGGCCAGCAACGCAAAGGCGGATCGACGAAAAAAGAAAGCACTGAACAAAACCAAAGCGGCAACCGGTTTAACGTTCGGCCAGTCAACTAACCAAAACCGACTAGCCACGCCAATGGAAACAACCGCTGCGAAAAAAGCAATTTGAATCCATCTCTCTTGATCCCAAGCTTGGAAGACTGACTTTTCTGATCGAGGCTGTTTCATGGTTCAAAATCTCGCTTCGTGTGCGAGACAACTAGCTGGAAAACGGAGGTAAAATTTGAATCCGTAGTATAACAACCCGTTGAGGCTTCGCTATGCGAGTTTTGGGGAGTCCCAAAATTTACGCTCGATCCACCTCCGGAAATCCGATTCAAAACATCCCCTTCAAAAAACATTCACCATTTTAAGATCGGATTACTCAGGTTCATATTTACCAAACGACCAAACAACCCGGTCCTGAGGTTTCACGGCAAACACCCCGGAACCTTTATCTCCGAGCTCTCCATTGACTCGATAAATCCAATTTTTGCCATCTCCAGCAAGATTCTTGACTCCTCCAATCGAGGTAATGAATTTATCCCCCTTCAACACGCCGGTCGATTCAAAAGCAAATCCGCCTTTGTCCGAGGCTGCCTGAAGCACGGAAAACACAGTGGAATCGTTCATGCAGTCGACTTGGCTTTGAATGGCTTCCCGCTCAGCACCAAAAACAATCTCCACATCAACGGTACCGATTGCCAAGTCAGCGGGTGAGTTCTCCTGGTCCGACCCTTTCCCGTTGGAATTGCTGCACCCTGATAACGCCAAAAGAACAACAAATACCAATAACTTCGACGCCGTTACCTTCAGTTTCTTCACTTTGCTCGCCTTTTCACTACGTTAAATACTTACGCAAGTCATCCATGCCGCCATGCAGCACAAACAACTTCTTAGCTCAAACTCGACAACGAAATATAACACAAACACGGCCTACTTCTATGTTTTCCATCGACGGCGTTCTTTAAACAACAGAAAGATCGAATTAGGATAACGTCGCTCGAAGGCGTCGCTCGAAGACAGATATTCGAAAACGAAATTTCGCAAAGCCCAAACATGCCCAACCCAATCAATACGATCACCAAAGTTACCTACCCGCAAACGGGCATCGCCATGATCACCATGGACGCGCCGGAATCAGCGGCGAACATTTTGGACGAGCAATTATTTTCAGAACTCGATCGTACGATGGCCGAACTGGCGGAACAGAAAGATCTCAAAGGTGTCATTTTAATTTCTGCTAAACCGACCATTTTCGTCGCCGGTGCGGATCTAAAGAGAATTGCCGCAACACTTGATTGGCCCGAGAAAAAAATTGTTGAATTCTGCCAACGGGGCAGGGCGGTAATGGCTCGGTTCAGCCGCTGTCCATTTGTCTCGATTGCCGCTATTCATGGCGCCTGCGTCGGGGGTGGACTCGACCTCCCCATGTGGTGCGATTTAAGAATTGCCTCAGATGATCGCCGCACAATCTTGGGACTACCAGAAGTCAAGCTAGGTTTAGTGCCAGGCTGGGCTGGTA
>JAAEMV010000910.1 GCA_024225195.1 Planctomycetaceae bacterium
CCGACAATTCATCCCAGGGAATAACCTGGCTCAACAAAACCCAGTGATTGTCTGGTTCCAGCCACTTCTCGAATTCCGTCTCAAAACCGTCAAACATAAGCTGATTGGGGGAACGATTATTGAGCATGGTGCAAGCTTTTCATCTGGTTAGTGGCCAATACCTTGCATTATATCAGAGAAAACCATCAAATCACCTTTTATTTTCAACATATTAGCGTTTTTGAGCAGCTCTAAGTAATTGCAAATTCACAATAAATTTCTGGTTCACGCTAAAATCACGTTGCATGCCGTTGTTTGGTGAATATCAATCACTTCTAGGCAATACCATGTGTGAGTCAAACCCCAATATCTACATCTCTCAACGAATTTCTTTGAGCGCCCTCCCGAAACAACTGCGGTTCACTGGCATTGTACCGGTGGCCGCACTTTTTTTTGTGCTGACAAGCTGCGCCACTTTTCCCGAGCAGAAAAAAATCACCCAATTTGGCACCGCTGCAGTCTTGGTTTCAAATGTCGTCGTAGAAGCATATTTAGCGCATTTGATTGCAGCAGAATCTGCAGCCCGAGAACGAGAAGCGGCCAAATATGTTCTCGGAACACGCGACTTCAAATTTCCAGCGAAATCAAACAAAGAAATCATGGCCAGACTCAAGAAAACTTGGGATCACAGGATTGCTACGGTTAAGGCGATTGGTGCATATGCAAAGGCATTGAGCAAAATATCTGAACCGGGCGCGGCAAAGGAAACTGCTGCTAGCTCCTCTACATTAATAGCGAGTATTATCAAACTCGCGGATGTTACTCCCGGCGGAACGAAAGCTTTGGCGGACGCGTTACCTAATCTCGCGCGGACGGCCATAAATGCGAGCATCAACAATCTATTTGCTCGCAGTATTCAGGCAACAATAATAAAGACTGATCCATATATTCAACAGATTACTCCACTTTTAAGCGCCGATATTTCCACTCTCGGAAATATTCCAGAACGTAACGTCAAATCGCTGGCGACTAATCGAAAACTCACCCTAAACAACATCTTGGCGGGTAATCTCGTAAGTCGTGACCAACGATACGTCCGTTACCATTTGATGTCAGCTTTACAAATTGCGGATGAGGCACGTCTGGCAATTTTTGCCCGTGCGCCATCCGATCTGGAAAAATTTGCGGCGGCTCATGCCAACTTGCTCAAATCAACCGATAGCGATGGAAAATTCAAAGACTTTGTTTCAACAGCGAATGAATTGGCCAGCACCTTTGGTGGGCTGATCAATCAATAACTGGGACAACGGAAGAATAGGATTATGGCGATGCCAACTTCACCTGGAAAACACTTTCAATACATTCAAAACAGAACTGCCTATAAAAATCTAGAAACAATACTAGACGACCTCAATGATAGTATTGAAAATGAGTTTTGCAATAGTGACGACGATACATGCATTAACATGGTCGCCAATATGTTGACATCGCAAGAGGCATGTCAAAACGAGCTTGACATGCTTGATGCGGAAAGGCTTGAGGCCAGTCAGAAAAAATACACGCCACTAGATGCGGTATTTAAGAGTTCCAAGAAAAATTTAGAACAAGTGATGCAACAGGCCAATGATTACAAAATCAACGCTGAACGCGCAGCGAAACTTATCGAAATTATTGGGAAGTTCGTACTGTTACTGTGAGAAAATTCATAGGTAATATTAGAGTCCGATTCAAAAATACTTCCCATGATTTTTAACCCTTGCGAGATAGCGTGTTACGCGACGAATATGTGTTATCATGAGCCAAGCGTGGGCTGACTGGATGGATTTCCCCAGTCTTTTGCTAACCTACCGCATCTGCCAAGCCGTGCGAAATTTCGTTCCATCACCCATCTGCGTGGCAGCTGTTCAAAACCCTGGGGCCCCGTCAGAGCATTTGATGATCTCAATACTCTATTCTCCCATTTTGGCCAACACATTTTAAACATTGGTCCGCTGTAGGCGCCATCAGAGATGACATGTCGCTGCGGTGGATATGAGTAGCGGATGAATTTAAACAATATGAGCGCTCTATCTCAATCCTGAATGACGGCACCATGGGAAGTTTTCAAACGCGGGCTGACTAATAGTCTGCCGTCATCGCCGAGCCGACGCCTGCATCGAAAAATCATCCCCATTGCACGCCTTCGACGATTGAGGAGATTTTTAGGGTGCGGACACCAAGAGAATATTCAGGATTTGTCGTTTTCGGAGTTACAACGACAAAGTTGCAAGCAGGACTTAAGTAGTTTTCCTCTGACGGTGCCGCCTATATTCTTCTATCAATTTTGCATCTCCGGCCATTTGCCAAGTTTGCTCAATAATGATTTTTCTACGCGCCAGTGGCATTCACGCAACAATCACGCACCATCTGCACTATCCAGGGACAGAAAACGAAATCTTGTTTGGAGCAGGCAATTGAGGCAGGTGAGGAAATTCAATTTTTTGAAAAAAAGCTTCGTCTTCGCATCCCGCAAAAACATAGGGGTTTGCCTTGGTTTTTTGGCAGGCTTCATTGTCGGAGAAGTTCGGGCACAGCAACAATTTTCTACTGAACCGGGTGGCGCCCAAAGGTTATTAGACGCTCATCCAAATTTTGAATTGGACACCAAAAGGGATCAGCAGCTAATAATACTACCGCGTGATCGAATTGAAAACAATTGGAACCACTATGGTGAAAATCCGCGGGCCTCGGGCGAGATTTCTGGCGAAATTGGTGAAAAACCTGATCTCGCCCAACCCAAAAATGATTATGAGCGGAACAAACTTGATACCATCAAATTTGAGATCAAGCAGGCCAATGAACACTTCAATCTTGGCAATGACAAGTGGATCATTGAGAATACAGCGGCTTTACTGCAGTTTAAGAATAGCCCCGACGCCAATATTGATTGGAAATACTTCCAGAAGGTGAAAAATTTTGCACTTTTTGAATCATTGAGAAACCGGGGAACAGTTTCTTATTTGTCACCTGTCGAGGTAAAAAAAGAAATGCTGCGGCTGAATTTATCTGGGAGTGCAGGAACATCTGCATACCCTATCGCAATCAACGGAAAAACCTTTCTAGTAGAGTTTCCTACCAACCGGGCCACTATCAAAACTGTTGGTGGTACAGAGGTTTATCCATTCCCGGTGTCGTTGCTACCCACTGCCGGTAGAATGGGGGTTTATTACGATCAGCACTCAAGTGAATTGAGATTTGGTGACGACATATCACCGCCCAATCGTGCCAATTTGCCAGTTATCGGCGGCGATGCTGTTGGCTTAATACCAGATGCTGAACTTCAAAATCCCGCGCAGGAAACGTGCAGTGTAAACAGCAGTAGAAACAACTGTTATATGCCCGCTGTGGCGTTGCACACAGACCGTCAAAACATTTGTTCAGGAACTCTCATCAGCTCCCAATGGGTGCTATCAGCCAGCCACTGCTTTTGCCAACATGACCCGACAATAGTGACAATAGGAGCAGGAATTCCAGACTCCCGTAGTCGCAACAACTTGCCTTCATTACAGGTAAGTTTTGCCGGGAAACTCATCCATAAGGATCCCGATTTTTGTAAACGCTACAACAGTGCGGACACTGATATAGACGCGTTTATCAAACCGGATCTGGCTTTGGTGAAGTTAAAACATCCGATTATACACCCGCAATTCTCTCCCGTTGCGCTGGTTGGTTCAGATGATCTCCTCACCAAAGTCAGTTTTGCCGAGATGGCAAGTTTTGGAAGTACCGAAAAATCAACTACCGGCGGGAAAAAGATGAGCGTTTCTGTCGCTATCTCTTCTAAACGGTGCATTGAATCTGATGGAGAGGCATATGAAAATCCCACAAGTGAATTTGGCTGCCTCCGCGGTAAAGAGCTGGTGGCAATTGATGTAAATAAGAAGAAAGATTCCTGTTTTGCCGATAGCGGCGGTGGCGTTTATGCACGGCTGAACGATGGACGCATTGCCTTGCTGGCAGTCGTGTCACGTGGCCTTAAAGGCGAGTGCGGTTTTGGTGGAATTTATTCACTGGTTACCACCACAGAAATTCGTGAATGGCTCGAAAAGCATGTTCACGATGTCCGGTTTGCCGACAGCACGGTCATGTTGGCAATGGATCTTCAATCATCAAAATAAAACCCAACTAGGAGAAAACAATGAAAAAAATATTCAACTCAATACTTTCATGCGGAATTGCACTGGTGACTCTTTCTTCGGGCAGTGCTTTTGCCCATGATCCAGATGAAACGGCGAAGAGCCGTGCAGCAAGAACAAAACAAGTCAATAAAGTCAGGCATAATTCAGTCAAGGCAGCCCGCAGCGGCGAGAACAAGGAAAAACAGGCGCGCAGCCCGCGTGTCATCAACGGCGAAACTGTCTCAATGCATGACAGAAACTGGCAGTGGACCGTTTCAATCACCGCAAATAACCTGCATTTTTGCGGTGGAACGTTTGTTTCTCCAAACAAATCAGCCAGCGGCGACAACATCATCTGGTCAACAACAACAACCAACCCGGTCTGGGTTCTTACTGCCGCACATTGTATCAGAAAAAATGAGCTTGATTTGATAGAGCAAGGCAGGCTGACAGTCCGCTCCGGCAACACGGCAATTGCTGCTATGGATGCTCAAATTGTTGAAAAGGCATTCATTCATGAAAAATACAATAAAGACGGGGCATTATCGAATGACATCGCATTGTTGAAGCTGAAAAGTGACGTGCTGATTACACCCAAACCCGAAGGTGAGCCGGAGAACAAACGAACATCAATCGCGCTTGCCAAAACAAGTGATCTTTCCTGGCTCTATTCTTCTTACACGGCGCTGAATGTTGCTGGATGGGGAATTACAGAAAATGGCGCCGCGTCGTCAGTCCTTCAGCGCGTGCGCATGCCCTATGTTGACCGAGCAACTTGTTCAAATGCATATTCAGCAGCTGCTGCATCCGGTGCAATCTTGCCCGGCATGATCTGCGCCGGTTACAGTTCGGGCGGTTATGATTCATGTCAGGGTGACAGTGGCGGACCTTTGACCTATGTGCCCGCAGACAGCATCACCGGTCCTTCAAAAAACCCTGTTCTGGCAGGTGTCGTGAGTTGGGGAATTGGTTGTGCGGAACCCAATCTTTATGGCGTTTATACCAGTGTCCTGGCCTATCGGGGGTGGATGGACGCTACTGTAAAGAACAACATGTAATTCCCCATGTGCTGGCAGGCGACCGGCTTTGTTTTCTGCCGGTTGCCTGCCTTTGTTTCATCCAGTTTCGTTCCATTAATTTTCAGGAGATACACGATGTTTGCCTTTCGCCCGTTCAAAAATTCAGCTTTTCTGTTATTTGCCGGTACTTGCCTTACAATAGTTGCTACATCTTCAGCAGTTCTGGCCAAACCCAAATGTATTACAAAAGGTGGAGAACGCGTAGTGCCCAATATTTTGGGGCTGAAAGAAAACCAGGCCAGTTCGTTGATCAAGGCATGCGGTTTGCTGTGGTCTTATTCGCCAAATCCACAAACCCAGTCCTATGAAGCCATTGGCACCATTGGTGATCAGGAACCAGATGGCGGAATGCTGGTTAAAAAAGGCAGCACCGTCAGAGGATTTCTTTCAAAAGGGTTTTTCCTTCCAAGTTTCATTGGCTGGAAGGGCGCAATGGCCCAAAAATGGGCAGCCGATTTGCGCCTGGGTGCAAAAATCATCACCAAACGAAATGCCGCCCCCAAGGGTACGGTATTTGCTCAGAAGCCGTCAAATGCCGAGTTCTTTAATTCCGGACTACCTTTGACTTTGCATGTGTCCGAAGGCCTTTGGATAAAAATACCAAAGCTGAAGGGACTGCGATATAACCAGGCCATGAAACTGCTCGAAAAGCTCAAACTGAAGGTTGTTCACGGGAATGGCTTTTTCGAATGGGGTCGAAAATCATACACGATCTGCGAAATTTCCATATGGTTCCCGATTGTTTCAAGCCGCACCCCCCCAGCGTCGCGAGTTTTTGAAAATGATGTCATTACTCTCAATACCGCAAAAGGCGGAGATGTTCTGTTTGTTCCCCCACCAAAAGGGAAACTTTGCCCGTAACCCACATTATTGACAAACCTCAATTGGAGAAAACCATGAAACGCTTGAAACCACTCTCACGCAAAATATTTGCAACCACCTTGCTCATTTCTGTCATTTGTCTTTCCGCAAACGCCAGTGCGGGAACTTTTGTCGGTAACCTTGTCTTTGAACCGGAGGGCTGCCGGAGTTCTCCTGCAGGGATATGCAAACTTGGAGAAAAACTTAAATACCATTCCTCCCGCAACAATCTGGTTTGGCAGGCCGATCAATAGAGTGATGGCAACGGCCAGTCCGGCACAACGGATGGAGCCTCTATTCCAAAGTGGGCACAACCTATAATCGGCAAACCATTTGACCCATCATATCTCAAGGCCGCAATCGTCCATGATCATTATTGTTACAAGGAAAACCGGGTGAGAACCTGGCGTCAGACTCACCGGATGTTCTATGACGCGCTGCTTGATCTGGGAGTGGACAAAGTCAAAGCCAAGACAATGTATTTTGCAGTTTATCTGGCTGGACCAAAATGGATCAAACTGGTTGAAGGAGAATATTGCGGCCAGTGCTGCGAGGAGGTTGACGAGGAAATTGTCTGGTTTTCGGTGTCTTGAATGTTCGATTTGGCAAATTTCTTTCAACTGACCTATCACCGCTTCAACGATCGCCCGTTTTGCCAGAAAGAATTTTTCGAATGATGATCTCTTGATTTTCTTCATGTTACGTCTGGTTTTGGTGATGAAATTGATGCCCATTTCAGCCAGCTCCGCCGCCATCTTTTTGGAGATATAGCCCTTGTCACCAGCCGCCAGCCCTTGCAGTTTCCTGAACATTTTGGGCACCGGTTTGCGGTCATCTGTGTTGCCCGGTGTAAGGCAGAAGGCCATCAATTCACCTTGAGCGTTGATCACAATATGCAGTTTGAAACCAAAGAACCAACCCATCGATGATTTGCCTCTTTCAGCAATATTATCAAAGATTTGGTGTTGATTAATGCGTGGATTACGACAGACCTTTATGGTCGTGCTGTCGACATAATAAAGCCCGCTTGCATGGCCGGTCTTGGCCTTCATGAAGGCGCAAAGAGCCACAAACACCCGCCCTTGCACCTCAACGAACCG
>JAAEMV010000911.1 GCA_024225195.1 Planctomycetaceae bacterium
CCATTAGTCGAAGGCCTTCTCTACGTGGGAACCGACGATGGCTTGATTCATGTCTCGGAAGATGGCGGAGCCAACTGGACCGCTACCGAAAAAATCTTTGACGTTCCTGAATACTTCTTTGTTAACGACATCAAAGCTGACCGGCACGACCCCAACGTCGCCTACGCCTGCCTCGACAACCACAAAACCGGCGACTACCAACCGTACCTGGTAAAAACCACCGATCGTGGCAAAACCTGGACGCTGATCAGCGGCGACCTCCCGGAACGCCACCTTATCTGGCGAATTGAGCAGGACCACGAAAACAAAAACCTGTTTTTTCTAGGAACCGAATACGGCCTATTTTGCTCGCTCAACGGATGCGAGACCTGGGTCAAAATCACAGCAGGCGCTCCTAACATTCCCTTCAGAGACCTTGCGATCCAGCGTCGTGAAAACGATCTCGTCGCCGCCACCTTTGGCCGTGGGTTCTACGTTCTAGATGATTATTCTCCTCTACGGGATCTAACGGATGAATTGCTGGACAGCAGCGATCTACATATTTTCCCTATACGGAAGGCGCTTTGGTACATTCCGCAAAATTTGCTAGGTGGAAGAAAAGGTTCTCAGGGCGACAGTTACTTCGAGACCCCCAATCCCGCGTTTGGAGCAACGCTCACGTACTACCTCCAGTCAGATTTAAAAACAAAGGCAGCTATCCGAAAGGAAGCCGAAGCCAAACTCTCCGGCAAGGGTGAGGACGTTCCAATTCCTTCGTGGGAGCAATTACGCGAAGAATCACTAGAGCAAGCTCCCAAGGTTTACTTCGAATTTTACAACCAATCCAATCAGGTTGTGGCTCGCGTTAACGGCAGCACGAACAAAGGCCTGCACCGCTTATCATGGAATTTGAGATACACCCAATACAATGGAAGTCCCATGGTTGCTCCAGGCAACTACTCCGTCCAAGGATTTCAATTGGTAGATGGAACCACCACCAAACTTGGCAATGCACAAAGTTTTGAGATTGTCTCAATTGAGGAACCGAGCCTAAAGCCAAAGAACTTAGACGACACCATCGCCTATCAACTTTCTCTTGCCAAGTTCAATGATGCCATCAATGCGACATCTCAATCACTGGCCACGAGAATTGAAAGGATCGCGAACATCCAACAGGTCATTGAAAGAAGCCCCAACGCTGAACCTGCTCTCCTAAAACAAGCTCGTGAACTCGAACTTAAATTGCGAACGGCAGCTCGCCAACTCAATGGAGACAATATCAAGAGTGACAAATTTGTAGAGGACGTTCCGTCCATTGGCAGCCGCGTTGGGTCGGTGCTCTACGGTTCTTCTCGCAATACTTACGGAATCACTCAAACACAAAAGGATCAAGTTGAGATCGCAAAAACCGAATTTAAGGCAGTTTCAAAAACAATTAAGAAATTAATTAATTCCGATTTCAAGACCTTTGAAAAGAAATTAAACGCGGGCGGTATCCCCTGGACCGAGGGCCGCGACATCCCCGGAATTAAGTAACCATCAGGCGATGAGCATAACCTCCACCCTTGTGGAGGTTCGGCTCCCGTTGTCTTCCATTACTGGTCAGCGAACTGCTGTTAATCAAAACTGAGTCCGCACGATTAGACAGTCCGGAGTTCCGCCCGTGAATTTGTGCGAACAATGTGACGTTCCGTTGCAATTACGGTTGACGTTGCTGAGCCGATGGCACAAAGTGTTGACATGCCTATCGAATTTAAATGTACGAATTGCCAAAGTCTGCTCAGCGTTCCCGAAACCGGGAGCGGCAAACGGGCTCGCTGTCCCCACTGCAAATCACTTAATCTGATACCGAAGACAAAGCCGGTTGAGCCTGCTGAACCTCCTGCTTCGCAACAATTCTTCATCGATTCTGTTTCCGGTTCAGCCTTCGGACCGATTACGAAACTGGAACTGGACCAATGGGTTCGGGAAGGTCGAATCTCAGGCGACTGTATTGTCAGGGCCAGCGGTGAAAAGCGGGGCCTACCAGCGAGCCGGTATTACCCGAATCTTCAACCTTCGCCCAATCACCGCCCCCAGACTACCAATGAAGAGGTCGCGCTCGATCGCCACCCAATTGCGAAAACAGTGGCTACCCAAGACGCAAATCCAAGTTCGAAAACAACGAAAATTGCAAGACACAACGGCTATTCAGTCATTCCAACCGCAACGGATTTCGAGTTGATTTTCCATGCTGCCGTGAAGCTATTCCTTCATAATGCGTGGATCCTTTCAACGACTGCCTTAATTTGCATGTTGCCTGCCATCGCTGACGCAATGTACCGATTAGCTGAGATTCAACTCGATGCAATTCCGCAGATCTTACTGAACCTCGTACAAATATACCTCAGCATTGGTCAAGCGAGACTGGCGATTCAAATTTGCCGAGGGCAACGGGCTACATTCGCGACCGTTTACTCCGGAGGCGACAAATTCCTGCCCGTTATCTTGTTCAGTTTTTTAGCCTACATCGCGTTGACTCTCGGCGTTCTTCTTTTGGTTTTTCCGGCAGTTCTTTTGTTGCTCTATCTGTGGCCCAGCTATTTCTTAATCGTAGATGACCAAGCCGATGTATTTCAAAGTCTTACTATGGCAAAAGACATCTGTACCCCAAACGTTTTGACAACATTCCTGCTGGGATTAACTTCAATTGGTATTTTGATCGCTGGTCTCCTGGTCTGTGGAGTTGGCATTATTCCAGCTTCCGGGTTCGTCTCAATCCTTTGGGCCGTATCCTACCTTGCAATGTCCGGCCAACTTTCCTTTGAATAATTCTGGCAAGCTCAAACCTACATGAACAACAAACCATCGATTTCCGCCGTCGCTTTTGACATGGATGGCCTCATCTTCAATACGGAAGACCTCTACGATCAAGTAGGTGAAATTTTACTTTCTCGACGTGGCCTAAACTTCACCCGAGAATTGAAAATGGAGATGATGGGTCTCCCCGCCCCAACAGCCTACGAAATAATGCGTGAAAGGTGTGCAATCACTGACTCCGTCTTGCAACTTCAAACGGAAACTGATGAAATTTTTGACGACCTATTGCCGAAACAACTTCGAACCATGCCGGGGTTGGAAACCCTACTGGAAAAATTGGAATCCAAAAGAATCCCCAAAATAGTTGCCACCAGCAGTCACCGCAAATTTGCAGATCGAAATCTTGCTCAATTTGAACTCACCCATCGTTTTGAATTCATTTTAACTGCCGAGGACGTAACTCAAGGGAAACCCCATCCCGAGATCTATCTGACCGCTTCAGAAAAACTGGAGGTCGCGCCGCTTAATTTGCTAGTTCTCGAGGACAGTAAAACGGGTAGCACCGCTGCAGCTGCTTCGGGAGCCTTTACAATTGCCGTACCGACCGATCACAGTATTGGATTAGATTTCTCGCACGTAAACCACGTTGCTTCACGACTCGACGACGATTTCATTTTAAGTCTGTTTGATTAGCGTCTGCTTAGTTTAAATTACTTCAGCCACTTGAGCGGGTTCTTAATTTCCCCGCATACCTCCAAGTACCTCCAAGTACCTCCAGTTACGTGATCCTGGACGCGATTCTTTTTGATATGGGGTAGGCCAATAATTAAATGGGATCGGTAAAGGCTTTAAAAATTGCAGTAATTACTTCGACTACTACCGTTCCCATCTGCTGCAGAACCCCGCCAACTACACCCGAACAGAAAGCCATGAACCTTTCTTAAACTTCTGTCGAAGCCAAGAAGAATGGCCACCATAAAAAAGCTGCTGCACGAAACTGCATTTCAAACAACACGACTAATCGCTCTCAGTTTATCCTGATGGGTGTTCGATATAAGGCGGGCTAGTTTTTAGATAAAAAATCGACAAGCAATTTCACACAGACGACAAGTCCACTAATTCCAGCGATTATTACCAGGGTTTTAATACCATTTACGACCACCGGAACCTCTCCCTCGTCCAGCCTTGGTTTTCTCTCTGATCCTTGAGGAGGCTCAGAAGGGTCCTCTGATGTTTGAGGAGGCGCGTAAGGGTTTTCTGATTCATCCATCATCGCTACCAGACATCAGAATCGTAAGCAAACTAGCGAGACTGGGGGCGCATTAATTTGCTGGGACGCTTCCGATAGGGAAGCGATTATTTTTGTCTAGGAATCAAGGCTAACCAGAAACTCCCATACAAGTGAGGAAAGCTAAAATGAAAAAGCAAATCAGGGCCGCGAAGACGAGCAAACACCAATTTGTACATCCTTCAGCACAGCCAACATCACTAGACTCGACAGATTTTCCCTCTGTTGCTTGGGAAGGCTCATAAGGGTTTTCTTTTTCTTCCATAATTGCACGCGAACAGACGTAGGAAAGGCATCCAAGTGGAAATGTGGGTCATTTCTATTTGCGAAACTGCCTTCGACGAGGATGGTTTATTACGGTGGTTTGCCACCTACCGCGCAAGTAACAAAACCAAAAAGTAGAAATAAAAATAAAGCCAAGGCAATCACTCCGCAAAACCCGATCCATCCTGAATCGGGAATTTCTGTGCCATTCTCAGCGGGCATCTTCTCTCTTGTTTTAACTGGCTCACGTGCGTCCGTTTGTTCTTTCATTTCCCCACCCCGCTTAAACGTGATCAGAAAGATTAGCCCTATTGGCGGTGGTAAAGCAAGGAACACCCGCTAATTAATTACCGAACCGTACAAACAACAAATAAAACTCAATACAGAACATTGCAATTCCGTAGACAACAATCAACAAAACTACAATTATTGGTGTGTACACGAAAATGAGGCGAGCGCAAAACAAAAGCAAATCACGTTGCTCTTCAACTTCAATCACTTTCGCACCGGTGTTTGCTGGCGCCTGAAAAGGATTCGATTGTTCTTTCATGCTTTAAAAATTAGCAGAAAACAAATAAGTAGCAAAGAGTCCAGCTCAGTATCACCACAAGAATTGTTTTTTACTGAGAGTGGTTGTCGATAGCCTAGGCTTGGCGTTAATCTTATCGATGTTGCCCCACGCCCCGTTAGAACTTAGCTCCATGAAAAAACTAGCATTTATCGCTTTTATTTGCGTAATTTCGAACGTTGGTTGTTTAAGTGAAAGAGCAGGGGACCAAGCCGCGAATGTTATTAGTTTTGGAGATCTGACGATTAACAGAAACACGCTTGGCTTAAGCAACGAAGCTAATGGAAAGAGCAACATAACAGGGACTGTCAAAAACAACGGAAATGATGCTTTCGATGGTGTTTCAATTGAAATTAATGTGTACAGCAACTCCGGAGCTTTAATCGCCACCACGACTGCCGTTACCGGAGGCATAACGCCCGGCGGCTCCTGGGAATTTGAAACGCTTGCCGCCCCAATTTCCTCAGTTGCGGACCTAGATAAATTAGAGATCGTCGAAATCTGGGGACTTAAACGAGAACGCTAGATTTGTTTTTCCACCTGGCAATTCACTCAACCAATTCCTGTTAAAACCTATCAAAGGTCACTATCAGGGCAACCGAAAAATTCAGCTAACTCTGGCAATCCAAGCTAGTCCAAACAGCTGAAAACCCCCGCTAGAACCAGCTCTCAATTCAGATCCTCAATTCAGAGCCTCAATTCAGAGCCTCAATTAAAAAAACACTAATCTTGGTTTGTCGAAATCTACCGAACCTTTAGGTCTATTTTTACAATCATTTTCACCAAGCCTCTTTATCGAGGCGATGCGTAAGAATTATACTACCGCAGGGATCTTCATCCCGCAGTTTTTTAAAAAGCGCACGATTCTCCAACACGGGCCTTACCTGATAAAGCAACGAACATGACCGAGCCAGCCAACCAACGCCGCGAACCAAAATCTACGGGGAGATTCTTTTCAACGCCACTTATTTTCTTGGCAGATTTTTTCTCAGCTTTGGAAGGTTGCTCCACCTGCGGTTGCTCCGGTTGTGGCTGTTTTATGTTACCAACAATTCTCCTTGTGGTATCCATATTTGCCTTTTCCGGTTGCATATATTAGTCGCGCCGAGCGAATTGACTTTCCAAATTTTACTTGGTTTCTTCCGCGGAATATCCTTCCCAGCTCTAGAATGCTAATTTGGAAGGTTCGCCAGTTCTCACTTAGTTGTGGTATAACTAATCTCTATGTTCCCGGACATGCTAAGCCACGCTTCTTACTGGATGACTCATGCTTGAATTCATTGGAAAAGGGAAAAGCCACAACTGCAACGGCACAACGCGCCGCGACTTTCTTAGAGTTGGCGCTTTGAGCGGATTTGGAATGACTCTTGCCGACTACCTGTGGGCTCAACAGCATGGAGCGGTCAAAAAAGATCAGGATAAAAAATCCTGCATCATGATTTTCAA
>JAAEMV010000912.1 GCA_024225195.1 Planctomycetaceae bacterium
CCAACCGTTCGGCAACCACCGCGGTCCACAATTCTCGAATTTCCCAATTGGCGCTGCCGA
The DNA here is from genome assembly GCA_024225195.1 of Planctomycetaceae bacterium. Classification (GTDB taxonomy): domain Bacteria; phylum Planctomycetota; class Planctomycetia; order Pirellulales; family Pirellulaceae; genus Mariniblastus. The sequence continues at coordinate 61 of JAAEMV010000912.1, forward strand.
CAATACTCCATTTCTATTACAACAGATGGAAATGATGTTGCGTCAGCAAAAAGACGAAAGTGATCGGAGGGAGCAACAACGAAAAGAAGAAAGTGACAGACGAGAGAAACAACAAGAGTGGATGCTGCTGCAGCAGCAACAGCAGCAAAAGGAACAGATGAAAGAGCAAAAGGAACAGATGAGAGAAGAAAGTGACCGAAGGGAGAAACAGCAAAGAGAAGAAAGTGATCGAAGGGAAAGACAGCAAAAGGAACAACAAGAACTAATGGTGAATCTCCTTCGTGATCAACTGAACGCGAGCAACGAGCAACTGGCCCGTCTGATGGAGTCTTCATCTAATGGCGGACCTTTGACCAGTACCCACGTGAATGGAAATGGTAGCTGTTTGGAACAAACGCTCAACAACTTGTCTTATATCCCACCGAAGATTCGAAAGTTCCAAGGCAAAGTGAACGAAGTCTTCGAAAGGTGGTATGATGAATTCAACATTGAAGTTCGTACCTATCCTGAGGAAATTCGATTGAAGTATCTCGGTTCTTGCCTGACAGAGGAAGCTCTGCGTTTCTACTTAGCTCTCGATCAGAACGTCCAGAACTCTCTCACTGACCTTGTGAACGCTTTCAAGACCCAGTTTCGCGATCAACGAACAAATCTTACTCGAATGAAAGCGTATTTTGACTTGAAAATGACCGGTTCCACCTTAGCAGCGGGTGTAACCTACAGAGCAGCCCATGAACGAGCCTGTCGCGATTTGGGAAACAATTACACTAGAGAAGCGATGGAAGCGTACAAAATCTACATGAATCTCGATCCCGAAATTCGAAATTTGTTCGTACCTAAAGAGCTGAAACCCGAGAAAGTCTGGGAACAAATGCAACAGAAAATCGATAAGTTACAAACTTCTAAGGAAGTGCGTACTGCGTCCATTACGTCTGTCAACACCAGTAGTGCCTCTGTGGCTAATCAACAACAGAATTCGCAGAACCCTCAAACGATTCCAGTTCAGCAAGAAGAGCGACAGTGTCACAATTGCCAACAAACTGGGCATATTGCTAGGAACTGTCGAGTAATCGTGTGCACCAGTTGCAGAGATAACAACTGGGGACCTTTCGTGGGTCATACCGTGAAGAATTGTCGTAAATCAGTTCAACAAAGTCTTCAACGAGATAGAATCCCACCTTCCCAGCCCCAGTACAGACAAAATCAATCGAATCAACAGAATCAGCCAAATAGACCATTGGCTTCTCAAAACCAACAGAACCAGCTGAACAGACCTCCACAACAACAGTCGAATTTCACACAAGTGAG
>JAAEMV010000913.1 GCA_024225195.1 Planctomycetaceae bacterium
GAGCGGCACAAACCAACAACACCTCGATGCGGCAATCGAGTGGCTCACCCGAGCTCACGACAACAGCCTTGATGGTGGGGTTGCCTATGGATACTGCCTAAGGGGCGGAGGCTGGAAGCCATCGTATGTCGAAACATCCGGTTATATCATCGAAACGTTTTATGATTTGGCCGAATACCGGAACGAACCCGCCTTAGCCGACCGGGCTAAGGAAATTGCCGACTGGTTGATGACAGTCCAAAACGACGATGGTTCTTTTTCAAATGATCATTTCGAGGTGGGGCAGGGGATTGTCTTTGATACAGGACAAGTCCTGTTTGGTTTAGTCCGTGCCTATCTCGAAACAGGCGAACCAAAGTTACTTGAGAGCGCGATGCGAAGCGGGCAATGGCTTGCCGATTCGATGGATCAAGACGGAGCCTGGCGACGCAACACGCACCTAAAAAACATCCACACCTACAACACTCGAAGTGCCTGGGCGATGCTTGAACTGTGCGCTGCCCACGATGCACCTGAAATCCAATCCGCAGCACGTCGGAATCTCGACTGGGCAATTACCCAACAATCTGAGGGCTGGTTCGAAAACTGCGCTTTCCGCCCCGGTCTTCCACCTTTTACCCATACAATTGCCTACGCCATTCGCGGGCTCCTTGAAGGGGGACGCTTGCTATCGGAACAACGGTTTACCGATGCCGCCACCGAATCAGCGCAGCAACTTCTAAAATACGTCGATTCTAAAGGGCATATCCCCGGACGAATTGATACCGATGGAAACCCACGAAGCCGTTCGTGCTGCCTCACCGGAAACTGCCAACTAGCAATTATCTGGTACAAATTATATCAGCAGAATAAGAATCTGGAATTTGAATCCGCCGCTTCACGAGCAATGAATTTTGTCATGTCTGTTCAGGACATTCGCACCTCCAACCCTGACACCTTTGGAGCCATCAAAGGCTCACATCCGGTTTGGGGAAAATACACTCCTCTCGCCTATCCAAATTGGGCTACTAAATTTTTCATCGACGCAATGCTCTTGCGCGAACAAAACCAAAAGGCCCAGGCATGACCACTTCCCACAACATTTTAAACTGCCGATTTGACGCAGTCAGCGAAGCGGGAGCAGCCCAGTGGGCGCAAGAGACTCTCCGCTCTGGTAAACGCGGACACATTTCAACAGTTAACGTCGCGATCCTGATGATGATGCGATCAGATGCGCGTCTGAAAAAATATATCGATGATTCAGGTTTAATTGTTGCCGACGGACAACCCTTAATCTGGCTCTCAAAATTATTAAGAAAACCGCTGCCAGAACGAGTCGCCGGAGTCGAACTGGTTAATGAACTGGTGAATGTCGCCAGCGAGGAAAAAGCAGGTATCTACCTCATGGGCGCAAAGCAGGACATCGTGGAAGACGTTGCGAAAAACTTAACGGAACAAACTCCCAACGCTCAATTCGTCGGGGTTCAGGACGGGTATTTTACGCCCGAAGAAGCAACCGCTCGCGCTCAGGCAATCCGTGAAAGCGGCGCTAAATTACTTATCGTTGCCATGGGCGTTCCACGCCAAGAACAATTCCTGCAAGACCACTGGGAAGACCTTAATGTCCAACTGGCAATTGGGGTCGGTGGAAGCTTCGATGTAATCGCAGGAAGAACAAAGCGAGCGCCTCAGTGGATGCAAACCGTCGGTTTAGAGTGGTTTTTCAGGCTGTCGCAAGAACCCAAACGGCTCGCTAAACGCTACCTGATTACTAACTCCCAATTCATCTGGCTGAGCGGCTGGGCTCTTCTCGGCCATCTTTTGGGCCTCGGCAAAACGACGACACAGTCTGACGCACGCCAACCGCTTGTCTAGCCTTATCAAGAATCCTGCAATACAGGATTTTACGAGCGTCTGCTGACCAAGTGTAACTGGCCGCCTAAAGTGGTGAGATCAGCTCGGTGCCGAGGATCCGATAATTTTTAGACTATCAATCTTTCGACTAGTTCAAAGAACCGACTGGCGGTACCGCTGCGATTCCTGAGAGTCGATTTTCCATGATCTGATCAAACGTTGCGGGAAGTAACGAATCGCCACACTGAGCCGCTGAATAAACGCCCTCGATCAGATTTTCGTACCCCTGAACCATCACCTCTAGAGAGAACTCTCGACAAACTTTCGCCCGGGCCGCGATCCCCATCTCGGCACCACGATCATCCTTCGTCAATATTTCAAGAATCGCTTGAGACAACGCTTCGATGTCATTCGGCTTGCACAACAAACCGGTAACCCCGTGTTCTACTGTATCGATCAGTGACCCAACTTTTGGTGCAACAACAGGAAGACCGCAAGCATTCGCCTCGAGCGTTGAAGCTGGATTGGCTTCCATTTTCGAAGAGAGAACTTTTAAGTCGAGCCCAGCCAATACCTCTGGAACGTCTGATCGCATCCCCAGCATTCGCACATTATCCTCAAGTCCCAGCTCACGTGTTTTACTCTCGATCGCCGAACGCTCAACTCCATCGCCAACGACGACCAAAACGGCATCCGGTAATCTTTGGATCACTTTTGACCAGGCCTCAATCAACATGACATGCTGTTTTTCTGGCCGCAATGCCGCCACGATTCCCACTGCTGGTTGATCGATTGAGATTCCGATCCGCTCTCTCATCGCCGCCTTATCTTGCGGCCGGAACCGTTCCACATCAACGCCATTCCAAACGGTAAAGACTTTATTTTCAGGGCACCGCTCGCCTTCAATCAAAAACTGCGAATGGGTCTTAGCACAACCAATAAATCCGTCTGAAATAGGCGACAACATCTGGTTTAATCGTTCGACCTTCATCGGGTAGCCCGTAGCGTGCAACGCTGACAGAACCACGGGGACACCCGCACGGTAGGCGGCTAAACGCCCCCAAAACATTCGGTCACCTCCGGTTCCGACAGTCACGATGGCATCGATCCGCCGCTCTCGGAGTAACTTCGCCAGCCGGCCAATCACCCCAAGGTCATACTTGTTTTTTAACAGCCCCACAAACGTTGGAATTTCCTGAGAAATCACTTCACCGAGTTCTGCAAGCTGCTTTAAGCAGCAAAGCTCAGGCTGGAAACGTGTCCGATCCATTTTCCGAATGATCTCAAGCAAGAGCGTCTCCGCTCCACCAACCACCACCTCGGTATGGATAAACATCACCCTCAAAGGACCGCGATCCGCGAGTGGAACTAGTTTTTTAAAATTTCTACCAAACATTGATGACTACAAATTTGAATTTAATTGATTGTATTTAGAGAGCTCGAAACCGAAGTTTCAGACGACTCTGGAAATAGACTGGGAAGTGCTTGCGATTGAGCTTGATAAAAATCAATTGCGTCCTGAACCACTAAACCATCCGTCGTCAGTTCAAATTTTGATTTTTGAAGATGGCGAGGATCAAACGTCAATGCGTTTCGAATCCGAATCAACTCTGGATCCCCGTGGATGCGCTGAACATGAAAAGGATCCTCTCCAGGGAAATTGTAACCACCGTAAGCACTCACCACGCACTCAATGCCATCGGCTCTCGCCATCGCGGCAGCTTGATGACTGAGATCCGGCTTCATCCCAAATGGAAATGCAAAATAACGAACGGGCTGCTGAACCAGCAGTTCTAACTCCCGTTTCGTAGAGACAATCTCATCATAGATCTCAGGCAAATCCCGCAGGCTACCCATACTCGGATGGTGACGTGTGTGGGCACCAATTTCAATTCCATTCGACGATAGCTCACGAAGTTCTTCGACCGTGTTCACGGGAAAAGGCGTGCCGGCATCCTGATCATGGGTAAACGGGCTTCCCGAGGCGACATTTTCAAGGGTGACAAAATAGGTTGCAGGGATCCCCTTACTGATCAACAGCGGCAACGCCTGATCACAGTTCTCCGCATAACCATCGTCAAAAGTGAGGTGAACCGCAGGAGTAGTGTTACCCGTCCGCATACGAGTCTGAACTTCTTCCAACGAAATAAACTCGAAACGCTTTTCCAGCCAGTCAATATGCGATTTGAACTGTGAATTGGAAAGCGACCAGGCCACCGGATTAACATCAGCGACGCGGTGATAGTACAAACACTGCAAAGGCATCGCGTTGGCCCGCTTAGTTGTCCAATGCTTCCACCAGCGATAGGGAAGTGTCGCCTGGCGAAAACACTCAAGCGCTACGATTTTTGAATGATTTTTAATAGACGACATTTCAAGTTGGTGCACATTCAGTGCAACCCAATAAAGTGTATTTTTAGAAGCCTACGTTTTGAATAATAAGGCGGCAAGCGTTTTAAGTTTTATTCGCAAATTCACAGTCTTAATTTTCACCAATGACCTACGCTTCA
>JAAEMV010000914.1 GCA_024225195.1 Planctomycetaceae bacterium
CCGGGAGTCTCGTATCAAAGTACGGCCGGAGATGACAGATGGCATCATTTCCGAGGGTTCGATCATCTTTAATTACGTTGATCAAAAACGCCGTCGAAGACTCTCTCTAGATGTTTATCGCCCCAAAGACTCAACTGGCCAATCCCCAGCAATCGTCATGTATTTTGGTGGGGGATGGCAAAACGGTCGGCCCGCTCTGTTTGCTCCACTCGCACAGGCGTTAGCTCAAAAGGGATACGTCTGTATCGTGCCCGAGTATCGCCTCTCTGGCGAAGCTCCTTTCCCGGCAGCAGTACATGATGCCAAGGCGGCTATCCGCTGGACGAGGAAACATGCAAAACGATTTAAAATTGACCCCAATAAAATCGCCAGCCTCGGCGGATCCGCGGGCGGCCACTTGGCAGGGTTTATTGCAACAACGACAGGTAGTGGAAAATTTGAAGGAACGGGGGAACATCAAGAAATGTCATCGGCTGTTCAAGCAGCGATCGTCATGTGTGGCCCGATGGACCTCCTAAACCCCAAGTCCGTTGAACGGGTCAATGCGGCCGCCAAGTCTCGCGCCGGCCACGCGATGATTGACTTTCTCCAAGGGGAAACCCCGGACTCAAACCGTGACTTGTACGAAATAGCCTCGCCAGTATTCCATGCGGGTAAACAAACTCCCCCCATGCTCTTCATTGATGGAGAAAAAGATACGCCGGGCACTCGCTCAGAACAATTGCGAGAGGTTCTAAATACTCACCAGATTCCCAACCGTCTGGTTATCCTCCCTCGAGCACCACATCCCTTTTGGGTCTACCAACAATGGTTTCACCCTACAGTCGAAGCCGTCGATTCATTTCTGACAGAGCAGTTCGGAGATGAGTGACAACCGGCCAGTTTAAAATTGGCTCCCATTGAAGAACCTCTACCCCGAAATCCGTTACCGTCAAACCGTTTCAAAATTTCGTTGAAAAGGACATCATCAACGCGTCTCCTAAGGATTCTTCTCGTGTCTCTTGCTCAAACTCTAACTGACGCGAAAAAACGTAACCCAATTCAAGCTGCATCGTCTTACCTCTCACGAACGGCTTTCCCGATGAGCCCGCCGGTCGTGACTCCAAGCCAAGAACAACCCTTAGATCACTATACGTCAATTGATCATCTGTCGAGTCAAACTGCTGGTAGCCCCACGTCGAGCCACTCGTGCCTCCACCAAGATAGATCCACTGCTGACGATCACCATCGTCGAACAACAAGCGGTTGACTCGTGGTTGGGGATAGACAAGATCGACTCTGACTGACGGATTGGGTTGCCAAACAGCGCCAATGACCGGAATGACCGGCAAGTCTTGCCGCCCCATTGCGATGGCGCCCAATGTCCAACTTACGTTATCGTTTTTGGAATAGGTCGCGAACACGCCACCCCGAAACCTCCAAGCATCGCTCGAACGGTTTTCGTTGTCGGTTGCTAACTCCACACCAAGAATTGTCCGAACATTCCACCTCTCGTTAAGTTTACGCACCGAGGCAATCCCGACCGAATACTCGAACAAGTCTTCCGGAATCCCATACGACTCCGGGGTCTGAAGAGACGTGTAATTCACACCTATCTTAACAATTGGAGGTGGAGTTCTCACGAACAACAACGGCAACGAAACATTAAAATCTGTGCTCGCCATACCCGTCTCTGAATCTGCGATCCACTCGGCTTTCAATCCAACGGGAGGCCTGCGTGGATAACTTCTGGATGGCTCAACAAACTCGCCAGAAGACGCAGGGGCTAAACTTAAATTGCTGTTCCCACGTGCGGGTTGGACAAAAACTTCACCGATGCCTTGCTGCCCCATCACTTGAGAGCCAGTTTCGAGTTGAACCCCTAAACAAATAGAAGTAAAAACCAAAGGCAAACCGAGTGAGAAATAAAGTAAACCGCGTATCATCAAGTAGTACCCAGGTATTGAACGAGCGATGCTGCTCTTACCGACTTATTCCCTTTGGCTTAACAGCCATTAAAAGATGCAAGCACTTTACAAACTCGCTGCCAACAACTGACTTTGTCTAGCAACTTTGCTTGCATAGTAGAAAGTTAAGGCAAACCTCACCATCCAAATTTGCTAATTTTCAGCGGGCACTAATTGAGAACACTACCGGCACACTTTATTTCGCAACCGTCTTATAGAAAAGACGTACTGAAATATGTCGTTTATTCGATGCAACTCCACCCCGCCGGCTAAAAATTTCTTTCCCCATCTAACCGGTGTCGCCTATCCAGTTATATTTTTTTTGATTAAATCCCATGAAATACGAGGCATCTTGTGACAGAGCTGCCGTCGGCTACCCGATCTCACCCTTAACCTTTTGACTAACCGAAA
>JAAEMV010000915.1 GCA_024225195.1 Planctomycetaceae bacterium
TCAACCGTCCCGTCGGCGAGTATTCTCTCATCAATTTCAACACACACCTTAGTCAGTGATTTTGATTTTTGAATATTCAATTCGAATAGAGATGGCCTCGCTTGATCGCCTATTTCCAGCAAATCACCGAGACCCTTTGTCGTTACCAAGGCTGTAGCGGCGCCGGTACGTGTCAAAAGTGCATTCGTACCTCGAGTCGTTCCTAAATGAACCCGACACGGAGGAATCGGTGAACTTAGCGGCAGTCGAAGGAGTCGTCGGATCGCCAGAATTGGGGCAGGGATTTCAAGATCGAGCTCGTAACGAATCGAATTTGTTGACTCGCAACTATCTAATATCTGAGCCACAGCCGATTGAGACGGTAACTCCTGCAGCCAAATTTCCCCGGTTTCCGAATCGTATCGCTGAACCGTTGACTCAAATTGAGTTATCCCATCCCAAGCAACGATGCGAAAAGTTGCACCAACCCAAAAATCATCTCCAGCATCGGAATCGACAAACCAACGATTCGAGATCTTCGAAACATCCCGCAATTGACTTTTTACTGTTCCAGAACTGAGTTCCTTGATCTCATAAGAGTTGCCTTGCGGATCGACAGCCTGGCAATCAGTAAAGGTTCCACCGACGTCA
>JAAEMV010000916.1 GCA_024225195.1 Planctomycetaceae bacterium
ATGGCATTGCACATCGGCCTTTTAACGGAACCAGAGCCTATCCAATCCGCACTCGCGAAAATTGAAACTCTGCAACCAGAAACAACTGAAATCCACGACGCTCCGACCGACGACTGGTGCTCGCCCTAAGCCACGGAAAAAGAAAACTGAAGTACTTGCTAAATCACCCAATCCATCTCCGGAAAAATAATTTATTGGCAAGTCTTAGTGTTTATATTCGATTTCCTGCCCGAGCACTGAAGAATCAAATTGAGATTGGCCATCTTCTATCCGAAAGACCTGGCGTCCCATCACCCATGTCGCGATTGGCCATCCCTTCAGCTCAGTACCATGCCACGGAGTCCAACCACATTTAGTTTCTTGGTTTTCATTGAGGACAGTTTGTGTCAGGTTGAGATCAACCAATGCCAAATCGGCATCATAGCCAACCTCAATCTTTCCTTTGTTTTTTATTTGCCATACTCTCGCCGGTTCAGCGGACATCCACTTCACCACTTGCTCCAAGGTACATTCCCCCTGGCCCACCTGGTTGAGCATCAACGCCAATGAGTTTTCAACGGCGGGGAGCCCCGATGGGCACTCGGGATAAGGTTGCTGCTTTTCCTCGAGTGTGTGTGGAGCGTGATCCGTAGCGATGACTGTGATCACACCGTCAAGCAACGCCTGCCATAATTTCTGATTGTCGGATTCGGTTTTGATGGACGGGTTCATCTTGACCAAAGACCCAAGCGACGCGTAATCCTCCACATTAAAAAACAAATGATGAGGACAAACTTCAGCAGTAATCAAATCACCTCCAGCAGCAATCAAATCGATCTCAGCCGCTGTCGAAACATGCAGCACATGGAAAGGATGTTGATGGCGAATGGCAAGATCAATAGCTCGTTGAGTTGCAATGAAAGCCGCTCGATGGTCGCGAACACGGGAGTGGTCTGCAATATCTTTTGAACTTGCATAACGAGCAGCATTCTCTCGGACGGTCGTTTCGTCCTCGCAGTGGGCGCAAATTGGCAGACTGGTCTCTGCAAAAATAGTCTCTAGCGCGGCCTGCTCATCAACCAAGAGGTTGCCCGTGCTCGATCCAATAAAGATTTTAATCCCGGGGGTTCGCCGGGCGTGCCGAAGTTCACTGACATTGTCAGTAGTTGCCCCGATGTAGAACCCGTAATTAACAAGCGAACGAGTTTGAGCCAATTTTAATTTGTCGTGCAATACATCCACCGTCACCGTATTGGGGATTGTATTGGGCATTTCCAAAAAACTTGTCACTCCCCCCTTCGCACAGGCCCGTGAAGCATGAACGAGATCTTCTTTGTGGGTCAATCCCGGTTCACGAAAGTGAACCTGGTCATCAATCACTCCCGGGATTAAATGCTTTCCACTCGCGTCGACAGTCTGGTCAACCGCCGTGTGAATCGCTGCATCAATCGCCGCAATCTTCGTTCCGTCAATTAACACAGAGGTTTCAACCGATCCCTCCGGTAAAACAACCACAGCATTTTTTATCAGCGTTTTCATCTCTAAGACCTTGTAGAACCATCACTCCAATACCTTGCGACTCAGCTAGATCATACGAATTGGCCGTTGATTTGTCTGCGGGACTGATCTGCCCAGCGCCTCTGACTTCTAATCAGCACACCCGCAGTACGGGTTGGAAATCTCCGGTTTCAACGCCATACTTATTCCCGAAGTCAGAAAACAACGCCGCAGGAAGCAAAGCCCATGCAGGACGAAATCTTTGAAAAACTTGGCCAATTTTATCTTGGCAAACAATACGACATGGATCGCCGCGAGCGAACCGAACAACACCTGCTTTACGACTCTCGCGATCTCTGCACGCACGCCGTTGTCGTCGGCATGACCGGAAGCGGTAAAACAGGATTGTGCATTGATCTGCTCGAAGAAGCCGCAATGGACAACATCCCGGCAATCGTTATCGACCCCAAGGGTGACATCTCAAACTTGCTCTTAACCTTTCCCGAGCTCAGCGCCGAAGAATTCCTTCCCTGGATCGATGAGGGCCAAGCGGATCGAAAAGGGCTGTCCAACGAGGAATTCGCAACGGCCGAAGCAGACAAATGGAAAAAAGGACTGGCCGGATGGGGCCAGGATGGTGACCGCATCAAAAGAATGCGGGAAAAAGTTGAGATGCGAATCTACACCCCCGGCAGCAATTCCGGGCGACCGCTCAACATTTTGAAATCATTCGCTGCGCCTGCTCCTGAAATCGTCAATCAGACAGACTCACTCAACGAAAGGATCAGCTCCGCAGTATCGGGCCTGCTGGGACTAATCGGCATTGACGCTGATCCAATCAATTCATCTGAACACATCTTAATCTCTAAAATTCTCGACCACCATTGGAAACAGCAACAGGACTTAGATCTAGCGAGTTTGATTCAACAAATCCTAGACCCGCCATTCGAACGTTTTGGAATTCTGGAACTCGAGGATTTTTTCTCCAAAAAAGATCGTCAAGCACTGGCGATGACACTCAACAACCTTCTTGCATCCCCTTCGTTTTCCAGTTGGATGCAAGGAGAGCCGATCGATATCAAAAGCATGCTGCATACCGATTCCGGCAAACCGTGCATCTCAATCATCTCGATCGCACATTTGTCAGAAAACGAGCGAATGTTCTTTGTGACGCTCGTCCTCAATGAGATGATCACCTGGATGCGATCTCAAGCAGGCACTTCCAGCTTACGGGCGATCCTGTACATGGATGAAGTTTTTGGATACTTTCCCCCTTCCAAAAACCCACCTTCCAAGCAGCCAATGCTGACCCTCTTAAAACAGGCCCGCGCCTACGGACTGGGTTGCGTCCTCGCCACCCAAAATCCAGTCGATCTGGACTACAAAGGATTGTCAAACGCAGGCACGTGGTTTTTGGGACGCCTCCAAACGGAACGAGATAAAATGAGAGTCCTTGAAGGGCTCGAAGGAGCTTCCACCCACGCTGGATCAAGCTTTGATCGTGGACAAATGGAAAAAACTCTCGCCGGACTCGGAAGTCGCGTTTTTCTCATGAACAATGTTCACGAAGATCATCCAGTTATTTTCGAAACTCGATGGGCAATGTCCTACCTTCGAGGTCCACTAACTCGCAAGCAGTTGCAAAAACTAACACAACAACACAACCCCGTTTCGCCCGAGGATTCGCAAGTCAAAACAGCCAGCCCTGCAACTCCGCCCTCCCCAAAACCTCCCAAGCCCACTGCCCAGCAATCTCCCCCCCCTGCGGCAGCACAGATCCAAGCGATGATCCCAAGTTCGATTCCGCAGCTCATTGTTCAACCCTCAAGCACCGTTAAACCTTCTGATCACGTTGTCTATGAACCGGGCTTGCTTGCGACCGGACGACTTCATTACGTCAGAGCTTCTTATAAGATTGATCAATGGCTCGACCGGTCGTTGTTAACATTCATTCAGGCGGGGGAAATGCCCAACGAAGTCTGGGAGAAATCACAACTGGTCTCGGCGCCACTCAACACCAATCCCGAATCAGTGGACGAACTCACACTCTCAACCCCTGCTCCAGACTTACAAGCCTCAAAAAACTACACGCAATGGAAAAAATCTCTCGTTGACTTCTTGTACCAAAAACACGAACTCAAGCTGTGGAAATGCGAGGAATTAAAACAATACTCCCATGCAGAAGAAACGCTCGGCGAATTCAAGGTGCGCATTGAACAAATGGCGTCTGAGCACCGTGATGGGGAAGTAGACAAACTTAGACAAAAACATGAAAAACGGTTCGCCACGCTCGAGGGGAAAATCAAGCGAGCAGAAGAAAAAGTCGAAATCCAAACCGAGCAATATGAACAAAGCCGCACCTCTTTGATGACCACCCTCGGAACCACCCTCGTCGGTGTCTTGATGGGGCGACGATCAACTCGCAACGCATCTTCATCCGTCCGCTCTTACAGCCGGTCCTCGAAAGAAAAATCAGACATAAGACGAGCTGAGGACAAACTCAAGGAACTTGAATCCGAAATCAAAACCTTGAATCAAGAATTCGAAGAAGACGTGAATCGCCTAAGTAGCAAGCTGGCCACTGAAAATCTCGAATACACAGAACATCAACTACCGCCTCGCAAAAGCGACATCTCAATTGTCAACTACGCGATCCATTGGCTGCCGTTTCGCGTTAACCCGGAGGGCGAGCTCGAACAGCTATATTAACCGACAACCGCTCAGCAGGTTTTATTGGGGTGTCCGCTCACGAGTCACCTTCCCTTCGGCCCAGCGTTTCAGGCCAGCTAGTCGATCTTTGCCCAATTCAAAATAAATGAAGGGCAACGCACCCAAGTGGTCCCTAAACACATCTCCGCAATCAAATTGTTCAGTTTTCGGCCCAACCAGTCCCTGATCAATCATCTCCAACAACAGTAATTCCGAGATTTGCTGGTGCCCAAAAATGGTTGGGTGAACATGGTCGAGCAGCGATTCTCGGCCAGGAATTCCATCAGGGGCTACCGTTTCAAAAAACGCCTTAACGTCTACCACTGACACAGCATTGCCCTTTGCTACACGGTCAATGGCAGTGTACATCGGCTCCACTATTCGCAGAGGACAAACGTCTTCCTCCTTAGCTAAAATTAAATGACGCTTTGCGGATTCGAACTGCTCCAACTGCTGATAGACTTGCCCCAATCGATAATGCGTGTCCGCATGCCGGGGATTAATTTCTACCAGTCTTTCCAACTGCGATTTCATCTGGGGCCACCCCACTCGCGATCCTGATTCTTTAGTTAACGCCTCCCATTCAGACTGGAATCTGGAGCGTTGGGCTTCGGTCATACTCGAAGAATGCTGGCTTTTAAATGGCGAAGCATCCCTTAAATTTGTGACGGGATTACAAAGAATCAAAGGAACGTCTACCGCTTGGATCGCTCGAACCATCCCATTGAGATTTTGTTCGAAATGCTCAATCACATTCTTTCGCCAAAAATCATCCCGTTCGTACTGTTCCAGACCACCTCGGAAATCCAATCTCGCTTCGACATCCGCGGGCAAGACATTTTCCGGGTCGACGGGCTGAGACTTTGCCTCCATCATGCTCGCTCTTAAAAAGCTGTAAGTCCGAACTTTAGAGAGCCGATCATGCGTGCGTCCGATCCAACTAGGGGCTGTTTTTATCTGGCTGTAAGTACGATCTTCCAGAAACTCATTCTGGCCAGTGTAAAGCACGATTAAATCAGGTTCGTATTCGAGAACCTCTTTAACAATCGGAACCAACCGATAACTCGCGTAGGACACGCCGCCACAATTCACGACCGTCCACTTTTTTGTGGAATCAAGTGTCTCAAGCCGCAACTGAAGCCATTTTGGAAAGGATGTATCGGGAGCAAAAGGACGCCCCTGAACTGTCGAGCCCCCAATACAAAAAATACGAAACTCGTTGTCTGCTTTCGTTGCTGGAAACCTTGCCTCACAAAACAAAGGCATTCGATTAGACGCAATCTCGTATTCGCTCCCCTCCGCACTCAACTCAAAAAGAGGGCGAATTTCGGTGAAGCCAATGTAGGGATCGGTGATCGCATCCGCATGCTGCCAACCGACCCCCCAGAGCGTTAATTCAAACAACAAAAACGGCAACAGGCCGATGACAATCGCACCCACGCGAAACAAGAGCGAACGTTTCCACGATTTTGTTAAACCCACGTCGATATCCGACACTCCATCTCCTCACCCAATTTTCCAATAGCTTGCAAGATTCCTCCACCACCGGAGTTCCTCCCAACGCAGCCAGAAGTATAATCCAGTTTTATATTGTCATGCGAGCAGTAAAGATCCAATGTCCGTAATTCTCGGCATCTCCGCTTTTTATCACGACTCCGCTGCCGCCTTGGTGATCGATGGAGTTGTAGTCGCGGCTGCCCAGGAAGAACGTTTTACACGAAAAAAACACGAATCCAATTTCCCTCGCCAGGCGATCGCCTTCTGCCTGGCTCAGGCGGGCCGCGAGATTGAAGAACTCGATCACGTCGTCTTCTATGAAAAACCGTTTTTAAAATTTGAACGCATCCTTGAGACACATCTTGCCCATGCTCCCCGCGGCCTGGACTCGTTCATGACTTCGATTCCTATCTGGCTACGAAGTAAACTGTACATCTCGCGAATCATCTCCAAGGGGCTCGAAGGACGATACAAAAAGCGAATTCTCTTTGTTGAACACCATCAATCGCACGCCGCCAGCGCGTTCTTTCAATCTCCGTTCAAAGAAGCCGCAATCCTCACCGTCGACGGGGCAGGAGAGTGGACAACGACAGCGATCGGAATGGGTGCTGACTCAAAAATTCAGCTCCAACACGAACTCCACTTTCCCGACTCACTTGGGTTGCTCTATTCGGCGTTTACCTATTTTTGCGGATTTCGAATCAACAGCGGAGAAGGCAAACTAATGGGACTGGCACCATTCGGTACGCCGGACTATGCGGAAACGATCCTTGAGAACCTAATCGATTTGCAACCCGATGGGTCATTCCAGCTTAATCAGGAATTCTTTGATTATTGCACTGGCAGAAAGATGACTTCGCCAAAATTCAATCAACTTTTTGGCGGCCCGCCAAGAACGCCCGAATCTCCCATTACCCAGCGAGAAAAAAACCTGGCGGCATCGATTCAACTGGTTACCGAATCCGCCCTGCTAAAAATCGCCAATCACCTTTATCAGCTAACGCAATGCGACCAACTCTGCATTGCGGGAGGCGTTGCCTTAAATTGCGTTGCCAATGGAAAACTTCTTCAAGCAAGCCCGTTTGAAAAAATTTGGGTCAATGCCGCCCCCGGAGATGCCGGAGGCGCAATCGGTGCTGCCCTGTTTACCTGGCATCAAATTCTTGAAAACCCTAAAAGCAAAAATGTCACCAGTTCTCCGTTCCTCGGCCCAGATTACTCCGACTCCCAAATTCGCAGTACCTTACAGCGACACAACGCCATTTTCCGGGAACTCTCTTCTGACGAATTGACGGATACTGCCGCCAGTGATCTGGCGAGCGAAAAAATCATCGGTTGGTTCCAAAATCGCATGGAGTTCGGCCCCAGGGCGTTAGGCAACCGAAGTATCCTCGCAGATCCCCGCCCCGAAAACGTACAAGATGAATTAAATCGAAAGGTCAAATTCCGAGAACCATTTCGACCATTTGCCCCAGTCATTCTTCAAGAAGAATCTGAAAAATGGTTTTCAACCAGACAGTCATCGCCGCTAATGTCCTTCGCCGCCCACCTGCATTCTACGGTACCGAAAACCAAATTCCCCGGAATCACGCATGTGGATCGCTCATCTCGAATCCAAACAATTGCGTCATCCGACAACCCAATCCTTCACCAACTACTCAAGCGGTTTCGGAACGAGACCGACTGCCCCATGCTCGTGAATACTAGCTTCAATGTTCGTGGAGAGCCGATCGTCTGCTCACCGGATGATGCGTATCAATGCTTCATGAAAACCAATCTCGATGCTTTGGCGATTGGAAACTTCTATCTAAGAAAACAGGACCAACCTGAATTCAATCACGAGACTGAACCCGGAAAACAAAAAACCACTTGGCTAAACCGCATCTCGAACGCATGGCAGACAATCACTTTTCCAATGAGGTGGGTCGTTTCAAAAGCAGCTTTAATACTGGTTTACTACCTTTGCATTTGTCCGATCAGCCTCTTAGTCTACCGATTGAAAATTAAAAACAAATCGATTCCTGTTTCACAAACAGGTGAGAAAACGATATCTTACTGGCGTCCCCGAAATCCCCCTCCCAATAAAACCAGCTATTTTAGACAGTATTGATTTTGTGAATCCCGACCAGCAAAAAAATAATAAACCGGCGACGTTTCTGGAAAAATCAAAATCCAGGCAACCTGACGTATTCACCGAATTTGGCGACTTCTTGATTCACAACAAGAAATGGTGGCTGACTCCAATTTTCTTTATCCTGCTTTTATTCAGCCTCTTCATTGCCCTCACGGGAACTGCCATCGGCCCATTTATTTACGCTTTTTTTTGAACCACCATTTTAAAAGACGTTCAACGAACCATGTTAGCAATCGACGAGCACCCGCTGCTTGAGACCGCAGTTGTCATTACTGAATTCGATCAGCCAATCGGTGAAACCCCATCTCCAGTAGCGATTGTCAAAAAACTTGCGTTCCCTCTCGAAGTTCCTATCGCCTGCGAAGCCGACGTCAAATCTCACGTGCGCGACATGCTCCGATTCGGCGGCTACAAACCAACCGGCCGAGGTAAGCCAGCATCGGAATATCTTCGGCAGGCAGTAGAAAAAAGCAGACTATCTGGCATCAATCTTCCAGTGGATATCTGCAATGTCGTATCCCTCCACAGTGGCTTACCGATCAGCGTCATCGATCTGGATTTAGTATCCGAGCCGCTAACAATTCGCATTGCTCCGGAAGATACGAACTATGTGTTTAATCAAACAGGACAAACAATAAAACTGGATGGGTTGTTGTGCCTCTTCGATGATCAAGGGGCATGCGCGAACGCCGTCAAAGATTCACAGCGCACGAAAACATCCTCCAAAACCAAGAGAACTCTCTCAATAATTTGGGGCACCCAGTCGCTCCCAGGCTACACCTCAACCGTCTCTCAATGGTACTGCAAATTACTCAACGATTTCGGAACGACTCAATTCGTTTGAATCATTTTCTAACCTTCCAATCGGGGCAACGACCGAACAAGTCTCAGCAAGTTCGCTTCAGAAACCCTTACCGAAACAAGGACAAATAAAACAAAAAGAGACGAGCCTCAGCGCTCGATGTTGCGGGACATGCGAAACGCCGAAACCCGCCTCAAAGCACCGTTTAGCCAGCGTGTTCAGCTCGACCGGATAGTCGATTCCAAAACTTGAACCCCCGATTCGTTTAGAAGTTTCGAACTGGGTTTAGACCGATGCCAAATACCCACTACCAAATTTACAACTGTGTAAAGCGGAATACAAAATGCCAAATCCCCAAAGACTTCAATTAAAGCTCTGGCATTTATTTGTCGGCCTCGCCCTGATTTCACTCGGGCTTTGGCTCACAACTCAATACGGCATATCTCAAGGCGAGATTGAAATCATCGAGTGTGAAGACTGGAATGGGCTTGAATTGTCCGAAGAGCGTTCAATCCTCGAAGTCTCAAAAATCCAATTCCGTTTTTCAGAGCCTGCCAGCCTAACGCAGAATTCGCAAACCAATCTGTTCCTGAAAGAGCATGTCTGGCTCGATTGCACCAACATCAATGTTGGGAAAAAAGTGAGATTCAAATACAGAAGCAAGCCACTGCCCTGGGCTCAGAGCGAAACCCCCACGCAGGGCGTATTAGCAGAACTTGGCTTACGACCGAGCGACGTCGAGGAACTCATTACCGAATCGCTAATGCCCTCAGGCTGATTTAATTACGACCGCGTCGCGGTAAACCAAACTGCACGCAGAGCACAGCAGGCAGATGAACCTTGGCAGGAAATCAAATCGCCACAACTAAAATGGCAAATCGAAAGAAACCATCTCGGCAGCAATTAGCCTAGTTCGCGTTTTCAATTGCTCGCTTCATCGCAGCGCCCATATCAGCTGGACTGCTTGCGACTTCGATCCCAGCAGCCTCTAAAGCGGAGATTTTTTCCGCCGCAGTTCCTTTGCCGCCACTAATGATCGCACCCGCGTGTCCCATGCGTTTTCCGGGAGGTGCAGTTCGCCCGGCGATGAACGCTGCCACGGGCTTGGTGATGTGTTCCTTGACATACGCGGCGGCCTCTTCTTCGGCCGTTCCACCAATCTCACCCATCATCAAAATTGCTTCCGTTTCATCATCGTCCTGAAACATTTGCAGGCAGTCGATGAACGACGTTCCCACGATCGGGTCTCCACCAAGTCCAACACATGTCGTTTGGCCAAGCCCTAAATTTGACGTTTGCCAAACCGCTTCGTAGGTCAAAGTACCTGAACGGCTCATGATTCCAACACACCCCTTTTGGTGAATGTAACCGGGCATGATTCCAATTTTACATTCATCGGCGGTGATGACACCCGGGCAGTTTGGCCCAACCAAAACAGAATTAGATTGCTTAGCGGCGTCATAAACCCGCACCATATCAATGACCGGAACACCTTCCGTTACGGCAATAACGACTTCGATCCCCGCATCAATCGCTTCGAGAATTGCATCCGCTGCGAAAGGCGGCGGCACAAAAATCATCGTAGCATTTGCTCCCGTTTGCAGTCGGGCTTCCTCGACGGTGTCAAAGACTGGCAATCCAGCAACCGTTTGTCCGCCCTTACCGGGAGTCACGCCACCCACCATTTGCGTACCGTAATCAAGGCACCCGCGTGTGTGGAATTCACCGACGTTGCCGGTGATGCCCTGACAAATGACCTTAGTATCTTTGTTGATGAGGATGCTCATTGATCTTCCGCGTATGATTGATTTTTTAGAAACAGCTTATTTTTAGCAACTTGCATTGCAGGGGGTTTTTAAAACACCCGGCAACTCAACTTCGATGAGAATTAGCCCAGCGTCGCAACGACTTTTTCAGCAGCGTCACCCAGATCGGTGGCAGTCACCAACTCAACGTCAGATTCCTCTAAAATCCGGCGTCCTTCTTCCACTTCGGTTCCTTCTAGCCGGACAACTAAGGGAACAGTGAAACCGACCGACTTAGCAGCCACCACGATTGCCTCAGCGATAGTAGTGCACTTCATGATGCCGCCAAAAATGTTTACTAAAACCGCTTTAACATTGGGGTCAGACAAAATGATTCGAAAAGCTTCCGTCACCTTATCTGCATTAGCACCACCACCGACGTCGAGAAAGTTCGCAGGCTGGCCACCATGAGTCTTGATAATGTCCATCGTACTCATCGCCAAACCAGCTCCGTTGACCAGGCAACCAATGTTACCCTCCAACTTGACATAGCTAAGCCCTGCCGCGGAGGCACGTACTTCAGATTCTTCCTCTTCCGAAAGATCCCGCATCTCTTCCCATTCCTTGTGCCGAAAAGCAGCGTTGGAATCGAAATTAATTTTAGCATCCAAAGCAACCAAGCCGCCGTCCCCTGTGACCACCAATGGATTGATTTCCATCAAACTACAATCAGTATCAACGTAGAGCCGGCAAAGCGCTTTCATGAATTTGTCAGCAGCGCGAACCGATTTGCCCTCAATCCCAAGCTTCTTGCAAAGCTTTCGGACTTGGTAACTTTCAATTCCCTGAGCCGGATCAAAACGCTCTTTAAAGATTTTTTCAGGAGTCTCGTGGGCCACCTTTTCAATCTCGACGCCACCCTCCTGCGAGCACATCAAGACCGGCTGCTTATTCGCACGGTCGAGTACGATTCCGAGGTATAGCTCACGGGCAATGTCGCAGCCCGCCTCAACGATAACTTGATTTACCTTTTTCCCATCAGGCCCGGTCTGGATCGTTACCAAATGATTGCCCAACATGGCAGCAGCAACTTCGCGAGCCTCGTCGGCTGATTTAACCAACTGGACGCCGTGCTGTTCGGGCTTCTCGATAAAGGTTCCCTTTCCTCGACCGCCGGCATGGATCTGCGATTTCACAACGGCAACCGCTCCCCCAAGCTCAGTGAAGGCCGCAGCGGCTTCTTCTGGAGTCCGCGAGACTCTGTTTTCGAGAACGTTCACGCCGAACTGTTGGAATAACTGCTTACCTTGATACTCGTGTATTTTCATCTTATTACATTCAAAATGTTGGGAGATAAGCCGCGGATTATATGAAAAGTTGATTTGGGCGGTCAACCGGACACACCGCTCAAATTTTACCGCGAAAAATCAAGAACCGCTCTGAAATCTAAGTTCCCGATAATCCTTAAAACCCTCAAGCTTGAGTGCGAATTCATCTTGCAAACAAGTTCATCCCGATGAACCAGTATCGACTTCCATTGTATTTGTGCCGGAATTTGAACATGAATCAACATCCCCAAAACAAACCGGCGGTTCCATTTGATGTGACCTCCGAGCAGGCCCAGACGAAAAAGGCCTCGGAGCCCAAGCTTCGCACCCCCGAAGAAATTGCGTTTACCGCACAAGAACTCGAAAAAAACATCTCTCGTTTATCCCAAAACGTTCCGCCACCTTCCAACCCCCCGATTCCCGGTAGCCAACCGTCTCATAACTTTGACGCCCTCGACTACGTTTCACTCTCTTTATCGTCACCACAAAGTGCCGAACGCAAACCTGCCACCGGTGAACCGGTAGAAAATGCACCCAACGTCGATCCATATATCGACCCGTCCGAGTTGGCGAAACCTGATTCCAAAAATCCTCACAACGCCATCCCTGATCAATTTTCAACAGCGGGCCTGAGTCAACCACCAGCCACAACCAGTCCTCACGAGCCAATTTCGCCGCTTCATGAGCTCCCCCTAAATAACACGCAAACTGAAGCTCTCCGTAAAACTGAAGCTCTCCATAAAACGACGAAGACGGGCGATGCCCCCCAACGCCCCCCGGAAGAACAAAACAACATGCCAACTCAAAAAGCATTCCCAACAGCCACGTGGTTTTCCGACCCCCTGTCAGTCATCACGCCCCACGCCGATACTCCCACAGAACCACATCCAATCGTCGCTGACTTGAAACCCGAATCTAGAGAGCCCCTGTACGACATTAGAAATTTCCGCGATTCCGCCAGTGGAAAAATCGAACTCATCAGAGGAGCCTACCGTGCAGATGCCGAATCTCAAGCGATCCAATCTCCACCTCCGCAACCCATTGAACAAACTGATTCGAAAATTCATTCAAAAACTGCAAACTCAAACAGCGAAGACATTTTCGACAAAGACGAAGTCTTTCTCGCCCGTACTGGCGACGTCATTGAGGTTAATGGAGAAGACGGATTCGACCGCATCGACCTGGCATGCTACGACATCGACTGCGCCTCGATTTCGTCGAATAAAATCCGAATTGACGACGCCCAAACGGGTTCGTTTGAAATTCACTTTACTGGCGTCGACTACGCCATCTTTGCCAACGGAGTCAAAATTCGCCTGAACGCCGCAAACTAATCCTGCGAGCCAGCACTGCACTTCCAGCTATAATAAAATGCAGCACGCTTGGAATGCCTGAGGTTGATCAGACGCCTTAGACTCAAAAACGGATCTACTCGAAAGTGGTACTTCAGGCGGTAATATGCTGTGAAGCAAACCCTATTGCTGACCGTTAATCATGACCTCAGCACCCGTCTCATAAGTCACGAAGCCAACGATACTGGATTTCTGAATTTTTAACCCGCGAGTTACGAATTTAGAGTAAGGATCCTCTTTTCCCCACGGCCCCAACGCAACACCGCGATACCTAAGCCTCCTCAATGCTCCCGGCTTCAATTCGAGGATGCCCGGTTTTTGCAAGTTCACAACATTGCACTCAAACATCCAATTCGAATCTGGGTACTCGTTTGTGGTGCACCTAAACGACATCTTCCCTTGCACCAAACCGTCGGTGTTGAGCGCGAGATTGTTTTCAATTAATTCAAAATTGGCGACCCGCACTCCCACTTGAGACACGAAGGCCAATGCCAGTGAAACTAGCGAAATAACGAGAATCAACGCCTTTAGATTAAATCTCAACTTCACAATGGACACCGTATGCTAAATTGAAAATTCACGCGACAGCCAAACGCGTCGGCTTGCGGACTAACCGCCCTCGTCGACAAATGATCACTCGCAGCTTTTGCCGCGACAAACGGAATGGGTGGGCCATTAACACTCTGACGCTGACTTCTACCTACTCAGCGCTTTTTTTAAGGCAACAACATTGGCCTCAAGCGATGATAAAAAATCGCCTTTTGCAGGTGGCTGATCGAGCAAATCAAGCGAGAGCGGACGAAACCCCTGGGCTTTCAGCACAGCAAGCACCTCCGCCGAAGGCAATTCTCGATCAAACAAGACAACTCCCTCTGTGGCCTCTGCACCTTTCAACACCGCCTTTAAGTCCAAACCAGCCTGCTCGGCATCTGGAATGGCAAACCACGTCAGATGCAAATCACCCACCCCTGCAGCACGAGCGAAAAACTTCTGCAGTGGAGTTGCTGTCACCAAAGGCACCAACGCCTGCCCGGAACTTGGTTGTAGCAAGTCCGTTAGCCGATCCAAGTCCTTGGTCAGTGCAGCCAGATTGACTGCAAACTCAGCAGCAAACTGGGGGTATTTTTTTTCAAGCTGCGCGGCAATGTAAACCGCCTGTTTTTTTGCAATCGCCGGATCCAACCACGTACGAGAAACCATCGTCGGATGTGAGTGTTCTCCTTCAGGCCCGTGAGAATGCACCATCGACACGTCTTCAACAGCGATGTAGTCCGAGAGGGACAGCCCTTTGGTGGCAGCCCGGCAAAGCCTCGATTCAGGAAGACTAACTTTCGGCAACCATTTTGCATAATTCGCTCCCACACCATTAGCGATCACCAAATCGGCCGACTGCATCGCCAAGATTGATTTTCGTGACGGCTTCCACTGGGAAGGATCTACGACGTCCGGTGGCACCGGACAATCGACGGCAACCAAGCCACCCGCAATACGACTAGTCAAATACTGCAAAGGGTAGCTAACCGCGACCACACGAAAATCTTTATCCAACTTTTCGCCCGTTGTCTCCGCTGCTTTTTCAGCATCCCGAGAGCATCCAACGAAGGCCAAGCTAACCAGCAGCAGCCAAACCAGTGAAATTAGATTTCGGCGGGTGCCATACTTATCTTTATTTTTTTCCAACATGAGACACGAGAGCCGATCAAGTTTGCGGGGACTATCTGTTTTCAAGCTTTTGCTTTATCGCATCGATTTTCTGATTGACACTCTGTTTTTCAAGCCCTGACAAACTACGAACTGATTTTTTATAAATTGCCAACGCCCGAGCGAGAAACTTTAGGTCGCGAGGACTCCTTGCGGCCTCCCCTAATTTTGCCAGCGCATCTGCGAGAGGCAGTATTTCTTCGCGATTTTTACTTCCCAACTCCGCGTGCAGATCCAACATCGAGAGCAATTTCACATCCTCCGAATTCTGCCAATGCGGAATTGCATTTTCAAAATCATCTTCAATAACGAACAGGAAATCACCACGATTGAGGTTCGCCAGCGGATCCTCCGGATTGGAAACAAGAACCGCGATTGCCTTCTGATTACCGGTCGACAGGTCCCTAAACTTTTTCACCCGTTTTTCGATTGCCTGATATTCGTCCAAGGATTCAGAATCCTTCACTTTTTTCGACTGGCGAATCGCAAACGAAAGATACTTTACCGCAATCTCGTAACGCCCTTGCTCTTCCGCTTCGCGAATCAAAGCATCAGTCGTCCTCTTGAAATCCCGAACCGTCCGACTGGAAACATTTCGGGCAGCCGAATCGAGCGAATCGAGCACCTCCTTCCAGAAATCGATCTCATAATATTGATCGAGTAGACGCATAGCATCGACGACCGCAATGGCGTCGCCTGAATCTTCCCCCAACTCTACAGCCTTCATCCACAAAATATACCGAACCACAAAATCTTCCTCGGTAATGGCATCCTCAATCAACTCTTTCGCGGCCGACCTTCGGTCAGATGCAGTCCTTGCCCCGTTTTCAATCGACTGCAACAACCCCGCAATCTTCTTTTTTGATTTCGCTCTCGTTCGACTATCGGGTCGCAACAACTTCACAATGGGTTCGACCGCTTCATCGCCTTCCGGTTTTGGATCTGCCCGGTCCGACGCTGACATCTCTGGCTTCTCCTCAAAAAAACCAGGAAGACCATCACTCGCAAGCGATGAATCCGGCTTTTTCGGAACTGACTCCGCACTGGCATCCATCGCAAACAGACTTAATCTCGAAAGTGCCCCCGACGGCTCAAAGCTCGCTGACAGTCCGACAACGGGTAAGCCCTGAGGATTCCCAACCACTTGCTTTAATGCTGATTTACCACCAAGCCACTCACTGGAATACTCATCCTCCGGGTCCAAGGTATTACCAGAGATCTTCATGAAGTTCGCACGGCACCCTTGAGACGGTGCCGCTTTTGAAAACTCAAGTCCAGCCAAAGCGTAACCAGGCTTAGCAAGAAACAGCACCGATTCACCCTCGGCAGCCACAGAAGCGTCACTACCGTCACGCCCAAAAGCATCACCAGCAAACGCCCGAAACCCGGTGTGGTACACAGGGCAAATCGAAAGAACGTGTCCCTTCTGATCAGTGGCTAAAGACAATCCAATCACAATCGCCCCCCCGTCGGGGATGACTTCTATCACCTGATCCGAACTGAGAGGAGCGGGGCCTAATAAAGAAATTTTCTTCTCAACAATACAACGCTTCGCCTCCCCAAACACTCCCATCAAACTGGGAACCTGCTTGGGATACCCCACCAAATTTTTCAGCGTGTACCTTGGCTCCGTCGCAGGCGGCAACTTAACCGACCCAACCGCAGGCTTAACGACATCGCTGTCACCACCTGAGACCACCTCACTCGCCCGAGCATTATCTTCTGGAGAATCCACCTTCGGACTGCCTGCTTTTGGGCTGCCTACTTTTGGGCTGCCTGCTTTTTTACTGCCAACCTTTGGAATCTCAGCCTCTACGACGGGTGGCGTTGGCAACGCCATTGGCTCGGCGTCGACGGCAGTGACCTCAAGGCCACCACCTTCCTCCGCAGGCTCCTTTTGCGGTTGCGTCCCCAGAATCCCAGAACTGATGATCGCTGCCGCCACACCAACGGCACCCACGCCGCCAGACAACCAAGCGAACCCCAACAAGAGCAACTTTTTGAATTCTCTCTTTTTTGCGTCAGCCAAGGAATGAGTCGCAGACTGGATGTCAATTTCATCCTCGCCCGAAAGCGGAACTGCCGACCTCAAATCAGAAGAACCCGGGACAACCGCTACAGCGACCGCCGGCTCAGGTGATTCATGGGCGGCACCTTGCGTCGGCTGGCTCAGCGCAGGAGGTATCGCTGGAGGCACGGCAACCGGGGCCATTGGCACCGCAGACGACTGTGCGAGCCGCAGTTCCGAATCGTACTCCTGCTTCTTTTCCGCCATCAACAAGCACCTGCGGGCGCGAGCTAACTCGTTCAACAATTGCTGGGACAGATCTCCATTGGGGCCACCCTGATAGGTTCGAATGTGCAACATCTGACGATCCGCCGCCATCGCAATCACATCCGCATCATCCTCGAACAAATCCAGTCCGAGCAAGCGATAATGATTGATTGGCCGAGAACTCTCCCGAATTCCAAGCCACTTGAGATAGGGATCAAAGTCTGCCATTTAAGATTCGAAAACAATTCGCTGAATTCACCCGCCGAAACCTCAACTTCAAGGTCTCCCCAAAGGTCGTCCGGTATTGTAGGAGCCTCCTGTTTTTTGTCAAAAACAACAAACCCAATCCGCTGCCAAATCTGCAAATAGCTCCGGCCCAAAACCCGACATCGCTACTTATCCGCACAAACGACAATTAACATCACCACGACCAGCCATTACCGATTTAAACCGCCAGAGAAACCGCCAAAGGCAAAAAGGACGGAGGTCAGGCAAAAAACGCCCCGAATCCCGCCCCGAATCCACTACCGACTGTTCACCAACAACCCTTCTACAATGTCACCCGATATCATCCAAACCCAAGTGGAGCCAAGCAGCACGAAAACCATCGCCAATCCAAAAATGATCCCCATCTCTCCAACCTGCAGCCAGACGATCGTTCCCCTCGAACACCCCAAACGAAACATCGTTTCCATTTCACGCTTCCTTAACCGCAACGACAGCAAAACAACCAGCACCAACAGCATCGCCGTCGACCCGCCAATCAAAATTGCATTCGCGTTGAAAAACCGGTTCACCTGAAACACAATCGTCATCAGGTCGCGCACTACGATTTCAGGACGGACGAACTGCACTTCACTGTCGCTCGAATCGTAACGCCCTTGCAAAATCGTCTCTTCCTTAAACCCACTCGCAGAGACCAAGATAGCGGTCACAGGAAAGTCGTCAGTGTCCCCGTGAAAATGAAATGAATCAGCGTTTTCATCCGTGATTTCGATATAAGACACAACACCGCGGTTGGCAATTATCCTACCCGACTCACTCGCCATTAAGACCGGACTGTCGGGCGACTCTTTATTTAAATCCTGGTGCCCATGCCCAAGCCCTTGGATTACCCAGGCAGTTTTTAAATCAACGAACACCGCCCAATCGTCAGGCGTCCTAGACGCCTCCAGAACTCCCACCACATTCAACTTCAACGGCGACTGCCCGGCTAAATCCAAAACATTAGCTCGATCTGAAATTATCTGGTCACCAACATTCACCGATAGCGTTTCCGCAACCTTGTGCCCGACCACGCAATCGCCCAGTGACACAAACAGGGTGCCAGCCCCCTGTTCGAGTTCTCGATAATCAAAATATTCGAGCGAAGTTCCCACGACCGGGTAATCCATGGCGGTAAACATGCAGTGCAGGGGAATCGCAGTAGCCAACCCATCCCCACGGGCACGCTCGACCTCGGCATAAGCGACGGGCTCAACAACCCCCTGCTTAAAATAGAGTGCACTCAATACCAAATCGAGCGAACTCCCCTTCGCCCCAACAATACTTGGCGTGCTTGCCGCCCTCGCAACAATTTTCTGATCGAACTGCCACACTAACAGCTTCACCGCAACCGGCAAAATTGTTGTGAGTACAATACAGGCAACCAAAATCAACGACTTGGCTTTATGAAAAATCACATATCGCCAGGCCAACCACAATGGACCTTTCATGCCTGCTCTCCGACTGCGCCTTGAGCAGCGCCTGAACTCTCTTTGTCCGCATTTGAGAATCGCATTTTTTCAAAATCGATAACCCGATCAAACCCCGAGAGAATACCCATGTCGTGCGTCACAACTATCAACGTCTGATTCTGCTTTTCGGCAAGCTGAAAAATCAAATCAAGAATACGCCGCTTATTTTCGGGATCAAGATTCCCCGTTGGTTCGTCCGCCAACACGACCCCGGGCTCGGTAATTAACGCCCGACAAATCGCAACGCGCTGCTGCTCTCCTTGAGAAAGCTGAGCAGGCTTGCGGGCCAACTTCTCTTTGAGCCCCATCGCTTCAGCAAACTCGATCGCTCGGCAACGGACTTCAGAAGATTTTGGCAAAGTCGAATTAATAGAAAACGGCAGAAGTATATTGCTCAAAACATCAAGGTATTCGACCAATTCAAATTGCTGAAACACCATCCCAATTTTTGCAATTCGAAAATTCCTTCGCGACGCATCGGACATTGCCGAAACCTCTTCACCACACACCGTCACAGTGCCGACACGCGGCAGGGTGATACCGGATATCAAATTAAGCAATGTCGTCTTGCCGCAACCGCTTGGACCAACAATCGCGACTCGCTGCCCGGCCTCGATAACCAACTGCGGCAAGCGCAGCGTAAACTCGGCGCGAGGGTACTGAAATTTGAGATCTTCAATTTGAATCATTATTTGCGTACGCGCCCAATATTTCGCGTGATGAAGTCTGCCTTCCTTTGAACTTCAAAACTACCGTTGGGATCACTGCGCTGGTTGATTAACGCACGACGAGCACCCTCAATCGCCAAGAGCTCGTCCATTTCTCGGGTCGATAAAATCGTCGCTCGGACCGACGCACGACTGCTCTGGGCAGAATATCCCGTCGCCCGACTTTGAAAAACAGGCCCTCTTAAACCGGGAATGCCACGACTAACACTGGATTCCGAGTACCGCGAAACACCACCTAACGACATTGTTCCGCCGTCGGGGACACTTACCGCGGTTCTCACATTAAAAAAAGAAACTACGGGCAACTGAACCGGCCGGTAGACGTTCCGACCGCCAATTGTCTGCGAAAAACCAGGGTCGGCGAACACCAGCGACACCAAAACCAGCAATATTAATCGGACGCAAATCACTTAACTAAACCCCTTGCCACCGCACAAAAAAACCGACCGCTACGGAAACACCCTATTTCCAACATCTAAGACAAGACAAGCAACGGGAAAGATCAGGTGTAACACCAAAATATACGAACGCGCCTATTGTAAGGGGCAAGCACCAAAACGAGCAACTTGACCCACCCCGCTATCCAAAAATCATCGATCAACCCGAAACCACCAAACGCAACCACCCCAAGCCACGCAACCAGCCAGGGCAACGCAATCGCCCGAAGCCTCCCCGCTACACAAGCGGCCAAGCACACACGAACCCAACGGATAGCGCGTCGATTCCGGCACGTTTCCACGGAATAGACAA
>JAAEMV010000917.1 GCA_024225195.1 Planctomycetaceae bacterium
ATCGGTCCAAAAACGAGCTCCATAAGTGTTCCCGGATCCAATGGTGCGCTCTGAAATCTACTTGCTGCATGACGAGCATTGGCGAATTATGGTTGGACCAGGGAGCATGTCTCAGTTCCTTTTCGTTGACCAGCTGTCGCGATTCAATCTGATTCAAAGTAATCGGTGTCAATTCGCTTGGTTACGTATTCAGCTGCTTTCGAAACACCGATGCTGAATTCAATCATCAACCTGCCGAGCAAGCTACCATCGACCAGAGTGATTCTCCGAGAGACAGCATCTGCATACTCGATGGCATTTTTTCCAAACGCGCCCGTCGTGATAAAGACCCCATTGTTTGCCTGCTAAAGCACCCACAAAGGCTTGGATCTCCTTTCGACCGATGTTGGCTTTCCAGCGTTTTGCCTGTACGTAGATGACGTCTAGGCCTAAGCGATCTTCCTTGATAATTCCCTTAAGGCCCTCGCCATTAGAGCAACGAGTTACCTTGGCGATTTCTTCACGAGACCCTTCCTAACACATCGCGAACGGAAAGTCGAATCCAAGAAGGGAAATGCCTGTTTACGGGTGTTCTCGGATAGATGCCAGGTAATCGCGAAA
>JAAEMV010000918.1 GCA_024225195.1 Planctomycetaceae bacterium
CTTCGAGATCGAGATTCGTATAGCCATTGGTCATTGGTGCAACCCACTACTCATCGAAGCCTCGACTGCGCGGATCGTACTTTTCATTTGGATCGTGATTGAGCCCGCAATGCCATTTGCCGGAGAATCCGGTAACGTAACCCAACCTCTTCATCCGATCTGCGATTGTCAGCAGAGGCTTACCCGCCAAATCGGTGCCAGGTGGATAGATCCTTGGCAGGGTTCCAACACCGGATCCAGCATCCGCCTTATTGTCAGCAAACCCAAACTCGTTTTGGATTCGACCCGTCATTAATCCACACCGAGATGGGCGACATTGGGGAGCTGAACTGTATCCAGCACGCATTAACACACCGCCTCGGGCGAGCGCGTCCATGTTGGGTGTGTCAACATTGGCGTCGATTCCATGGATACCGAGGTCGGTATATCCGTGATCATCGGAGTAGATAATGATGACATTCGGCTTCTCAGCACGCGCCGTCAGCGTCAATAACAACAACAGCAGTAATGCTGATAAGAATCTTTTCATCTTTGCTATAGTTCCAAATGATCAACGACTTGGTTAAGGCTGAAGACACCCCAACCCCATCTTATCATCCGTTTTGCTACTTCCAAACAACCTTTCATAGTCGGAATAAACCTGTGGCTAATCACCATGCAATCTTCGGAAACGCCTCAGAGTAAAACTCTGAGGCTAGCTGTTTTGATAATAATAACAGTCATCAGCAAATCCTAAAGAAAGAATAACAGCTCTCAATAACCGTAATCGCCACTACCGCCGTAGCCACCGTTATCTTCTCCACTCTCCTGCTTAGCAGGGGGAACACCCTTCACATTCGTAATTTCGATCGTTCCCTTGCCTGAGCCTTCGTAATTAAAATTGAGGTTCAAATGATTCAAAGCCCAATCTTCGGAATAGATACCCGCGCTACCTCCAGCCCATATTTCGAAGGCTACATCTGGTGTAACAACGGCTGAGAAAGTAGAGGGCATGTTTCTAGGCATTCGACCTCTGTAAGTTTCTTTTTGAACGGTATGGTAACCCTCATCCAAGTCGTGTTTGACGTTTTCAACCGTGCCCCAAAGAACCGGTTCACCAGATATGTTCTCCATTCTCAAGTCTATCCCTGGTCCTTTCACACCTGCCCACTGCACACGATCACCTTCCAATTCCAAAGAAAATTTACCCTCGATTACGTATTTCCAACCAAATGGCAGCCCCCAAGGGCCCTCTGGAGTTGAGTTACTGATAGGGATTTTGATCCACTGCGGACCTGCATTTTGTCCGTACTTTGAGCGGTTGTCAAATATTCAGCCTCAATTTTCGCCGACTGATTGGGCCCGAGACGCTCGTGCGAATCCATTTGTTGTAGCGGGGTTCAAATGGCCTCCGATCTTGCACGGGTTCGGATAATCTTGCACGGATTCGGAATTCTGAGGACTTTCAGGCGAACTTTGGCGCGCACCGATTACGCGTCCGGGTTGATGGCTGCTAAAAAGCTCGCCAAACCGGTTACAGAAACTCGGGGTCGAGGACCAACTGGAACTCGCGAAAGTCCTCCGCCTGCGTCTCGCCCGACTGGGCTTCGAGAAGCTCACCATCAGGAACCAACACGAATTCGCGCGGCGCGGTCGGCAGCGGTTGTTGGGCCGTCGGCGGTGCTCGCGGCGAGGCATGGGTGCGGAGGAAGCCTTGCCATAGCCCGCAGTGGCGGAGGATTCTCTGAATGACATCCGTTTGTCGACGCTCAATGAAACTAATGATCTTCATCGCGCCGCCACAGTCGGGACATTCCAGCGGATCGACTTCGTAGACTCGCTTGATCAACCTCGCCCACGTAGATACCGAACCC
>JAAEMV010000919.1 GCA_024225195.1 Planctomycetaceae bacterium
ATCGGTCAGGGTTGGTCGTGCTGGCAACGAGTGACAAGCTTGATTAAGGGCCGTGCGGATTAACAATACGATGCACGCGAAGCCGCCAATGGCGCGTGTTTTGAAGCATCGATCACATCGGCGGCTCGGTGATCGTTAACGCTATGCGGCTTGAATGACTCCAGAACTACAAAACCGACTCGATAGTTCGCTTCCACCATTTGATGGTGTGTGTATCCGCAATTCAGACGTTTTAACTGTGCCACAACTACGCCACCTGCTCAGAAACATCATTGCGAAACTGTCGCCACAATATCCGGAGATTTGCATTTTTCATGATTGGCATGAGCACGATGGCTACATCGTCGACTCAACACCAGGCTCGTGGAAATCACTGACCGATGCAACCGCAGGTGACAGATCATTATTTGAATCCCGCGACGATGATTTCGAGGTGCGTATCGCTATATTTCCGCCAACTTTTGCTTGGTTGTTACGGTACAACATCGACCAAGATGATGAATCAGACTACAATACGGCAACTTGCGACTTTGATTTCTCTGCGGCAAATGAAAACAGAAATGCGGGCCTATTTGACGAATTGCGATTTCTTTTTCCCGACAAACTGGAACAATGTGACGCTCTTCCTTGGTTTAAATCCAATTACGGTGGGTGACCGATCAAAACTTCGAATCGCCGGATAACAATGTGATGCACGCGAAGCCGGACTTGCGCGTGGTTTAAAAATGGATGATCGCTTGTTCCGGCTCGGTGATCGCGAACGTTATTTCGATTTGAGTCCAACAATGCAATTCATCTTTCGAGCCTATCTCATTGCGCTACATTTTGCGGCATTCATTCTCTTGTTTGCACTTTTGTTTAAGTCAGATTTTACCGAACGAGTGGCGAACAGATTCGCAAGAAAAACGACTTCAGAGTTATCTTTTCGATTCTACGAGAAACTTGCGTACCACAAAGACACAAGCGAAACAGTACCAAAGGGAGC
The DNA here is from genome assembly GCA_024225195.1 of Planctomycetaceae bacterium. Taxonomy (GTDB): domain Bacteria; phylum Planctomycetota; class Planctomycetia; order Pirellulales; family Pirellulaceae; genus Mariniblastus. The sequence goes on from JAAEMV010000919.1 coordinate 986, forward strand.
CGTTCTATTTATTGGCGACAGCATCACCCATCAACTTTTCGTCGAGGACGTGACTGAGAATGCCATAAACTACGGAATTGGTGGCGACACCACTGTTGGCGTTTTGGCAAGGCTTGGAGCGTACAAAAAACCTATCACCGAAGCTTCTGCCGTCGTAATTGCAATCGGCGTTAATGATATGAATCGCAGGTCGGTTGGGGAAACTATCGCAAACTATTCGTTAATTCTTGACCAAATCCCTAGCACGCCAGTTTTCATTTCTTCGATTTTACCTGTGGATGAGGCAGGCGAACACCTTGCGGGCCGCAATCGACAAATTTTGTTGCTGAACAACTCACTCGTGGAACTTGCCGCTCAACGCAACAACGTGACTTATGTCGACAATCAGACCTTGTTTGACCAAGATGCTGATGGGCAGCTAGACTCCGCCCTTCATCGGGGCGATGGTATTCACCTTTCACCTGCGGGCCTTAAGGTTTGGGCATCGTCACTACGGTCAGCTCTGGAGGAACTGACATCGAAATAACAAAACGATGCACGCGAAGCCGGACTTGCGCGTGGTTTAAAAATGGATGATCGCTTGTTCCGGCTCGGTGATCCTAGACGTTATGCAGCCTCGCGAATGACTTATCTTCACCTAACCTCGTCATCAGCTTTGCCTGATATTTGTTCGTCGCGACCTTTCCGCGCGGTCGTTATCGTTGAAGACACCGTTAGTGCAGATCGCCAATCTGAAATTAGCA
>JAAEMV010000920.1 GCA_024225195.1 Planctomycetaceae bacterium
AAAGGACTCAATCTTGAGGTCTCGCATAAAGAGCCTGAGGAATACATTCGATGTATGTATGACCTGATCTATCTAGCGTTCCGAACTGATTCAACACGATTCGCAACGTTGATGTTGGAAAGCGAGCAATCGTCGAACAGCGAAATGTGGAATTATGCTACCTATGTTCTTGGATACAAAGGTGCCACTCACGATATTGCGCACAAGCGTCCAGCTGATTACTCGGGGAAATGGGATCAGTGGCGAGCCAAGCAACATGCCTATTTTCTTCAGCGTCTTCGCGATACGCCAGAGGGCGATGGCAATATGCTAGATCGCACACTAGTGCTTTGGGGTTCGGCTCATCCACACGCATCTCACAGCACCAAAAACTATCCGATCCAACTCGCTGGCGGCAGTCGTTTAGGAGTCAAGCATGGACACCTTCATGAATTTATTGGTGAGAAAAAAGTCCCGTTAGCGAACCTGTTCGTTTCAATGCTCAATGCGGTGGACGTTCCAGTTCAAAAATTCGCTGATAGCACAGGTCGGATGACTGAGTTAATTCGGTGA
>JAAEMV010000921.1 GCA_024225195.1 Planctomycetaceae bacterium
ATTGATGAATCCCGTGGTTAGCCATTCAAGCAATGCCGGATTACTTGGTGGGTTGGCTGGAGTAAATTGGTCCGGTGGATTGACGATGCCGATGTGGAAGTAACCGGCCCAGACCCGATTGACAAAGGCACGAGCGAACCAGGGATTTTCCTTGTCACGCATCCAATTCATGACTGGTTCGCGAGGGTCGTCGCCTGGTTCCAGTGATATGGTTTGACTGCGCAATAAACCGAGCGTTGTTTTCTCGCGGGTTCTTGATTGTTGCTTGGTCGTGGTGACAGACGCGAAGAAGCGACCAAAGTCATTAAAATCTGCCTGCGTCCACTGGTCGAACGGGTGTTTGTGACATTCGGCACATTGCAACTGAATACCAAGAAACGCATGGGCGACCGACATCGCAGTGTCTTTGGGCTCTTTCAAACTTTGTCGGGTCCAGAAGGTTGGCATACCTTCACCTCGACCCGAAAGATCAGCCAGCATGATCCCTTCAACGATTTTGTCATAAGGCTCATTTCGCATG
>JAAEMV010000922.1 GCA_024225195.1 Planctomycetaceae bacterium
TTCCGCGGGGCAGAGTTTAGGCGCGTTTCTGGCGGGGGGAGTGTCTCTTCAAGTCGAAGGCGATGCAAACGACTACGTTGGAAAAGGAATGTCCGGCGGCCGCGTCGTTGTCCGCCCGCCGAAAGCTGCACCGTTTGCCGCCGAGGACACTATAACCATGGGTAGCGTCGCACTGTATGGCGCGACCGCTGGCGAGGCCTATTTCCGAGGAGTCGCGGCTGAACGATTTGCCGTTCGAAATTCGGGTGCGGTCACTGTAGTCGAGGGCGTTGGCGACCACGGGTGTGAATACATGACAGGTGGCAGAGTTGTCATCCTTGGTGCAACCGGGCGGAATTTCGCCGCAGGTATGTCCGGCGGAATTGCCTACCTCTACGACCCGAATGACAATCTTTTAAACAACCTGAATCTAGAACTGGTTGAAATAGACTCGGTTCACAGTCAGGCTGACAAGGACGAATTGCATGGCTTGATTGAAAAACATGCCCGCTTTACTGAATCGCCTGTAGCTACGGCTATTCTTGAAAACTGGGACTCTGAAGTTAGCCAATTCAAAAAGATTATTCCTAGTTTATACCGCAAGATTCTCGAACAAAAATCAGCTGAAGCATTGAAGCAATAAAACTGAGTCTATTAACGATTACATCACGGAGAGGGAGTTCAAAAAAAATATGGGCAAACCAACGGGATTCATTGAATTTGATCGCATGGATGAAGACCGGCGCGATCCTACTGCTCGCATCGGTGATTGGAACGAATTTCTAGTGCAAATTGATGAAAAGGATTTGCAAACCCAAGGCGCTCGCTGCATGGATTGCGGTGTCCCTTCTTGCCACACCGGTCAGACAATCGACCGACTCGCCACTGGCTGTCCGGTCAATAATTTGATTCCTGAATGGAACGATCTCGTCTATCACGGCAAATGGAAAGAAGCGCTTGATCGCCTTCATTCAACGAATAATTTCCCTGAGTTTACCGGAAGAGTTTGCCCTGCTCCTTGTGAAGGTTCCTGCGTGCTTGGGATCAATGAACCGGCTGTAACGATCAAAAGCATTGAGCGAAACATAATTGACCGCGGTTTTGCTGAAGGCTGGGTATCCCCCCGAATTCCCGCCGAGCGGACTGGAAAAACGATAGCCGTAATTGGCTCAGGACCGGCAGGCCTAGCAGCGGCCGATAATCTAAATCAACTAGGCCATCAGGTAACTGTTTTTGAGCGGGATGATCGAATTGGCGGGTTGTTGATGTACGGAATTCCGAACATGAAACTTGGCAAAGACGTTGTCGACCGACGATTGGATTTGCTGCGTCAGGAGGGAATTCAATTCCAAACCGGAGTCGAAGTTGGCGTTACTATCTCCGCGAAGGAAATCCGAACGCAATTCGATGCCGTAGTAATTTGCGTTGGATCAACCTCACCACGCGATCTGAAGATTCCTGGACGCTCGACTAACGGAATCCACTTTGCAATGGATTACCTTCGAGGCTCAACCGCTTCACTACTTGATGGTACTGAGGCGGTGATCTCAGCTAAGGATAAAAATGTCGTTGTAATCGGTGGTGGAGATACTGGAACGGACTGCATCGGTACTGCAATTCGCCAAGGGTGTAAAAGTGTCGTCAATCTAGAAATTGTCGATCGCCCACCAGAGATTCGAGCCGACTCCAACCCGTGGCCTCAATGGCCTTTGATTTTCCGGACTGATTATGGACATGCCGAAGCGAAAGCAATCTATGGTCAAGACCCGCGTGCATTCAACATCGAAACAGTCGAGTTTCTTCCCGACGCTGATTGGAATCTTACGGCGCTCAGAACGGTTGAGGTCGACTGGAGTATTGAACGTGCTGGCGTTGCACCATTTTCACCAATCCCCGGTAGTGAGAAATTAATTGAAGCCGATTTGGTCTTTCTAGCGCTCGGATTCACTGGCCCTGAGCCCGGGATTTCCGAAGCGTTTGGTTTAGAGACCGGACCTCGATCCAATATTTTAGCCAACACGTCAGATTACGAGACGAGCCAACCCGGCGTTTTTGCCGCGGGAGATTGTCGGCGTGGTCAGAGCTTAGTGGTTTGGGCGATTCGCGAGGGCAGGCAAGCTGCCGAAGCGTGCAATCAATATTTGAATGCTTCGGTTTAACGCGAATTCAGTTTGCCAATTTAGTTTTGATAGGAATTGCAGACGGGCTTTGGAGCCCTGCTTCAACGACGCTTTTCAACACGTTTAGCGAAAACGGCTGCCGTTGCTTTTACGGCATTGAAATATTTATTAACGGAGTCTCTCAGGGATAAATTCCGTTTTAGATGGTGATCAATAACGCGAGTACGAACATCAAAATTGCGACACCATCTCGAAGTTGAACTTTGTGACTTCCACGACTAAATCTTAGAAAATTTAACATGGCTCCCGTTGGACAACCGTACCGGCAATAGGCCATCGGCTGGAAAAAAGAGACGATAAAGCCAGTCACTGCAATGGCGATGGTAAGCCAGCCTGCGACGCGAAATGAAAATGCATCAAATGGCTCAATTGATGCGAGATTAAGGCTCAAATGCCCTGAGGCGGCGATCAACGCTACCACGAGCAAGACAGCAGGCACGAGTTTTAATGCTCGCCGCAAACGCCCCCTCATTCGAACGTTTTTTATCCCCGATTTCATAGCCAACTGTTGAACAGCGCCGAACGGGCAGATGTGATCGCAGTAAGAATTATGTTTCGAGATGATTGGAACCGCGAGTGCGGAGACACAGAGAAATACCATCCCAGGCGCATTTTTTAACGGCAGGCCATTCTGAGCCCAGCCAAAAACAACTGCTTGAGACAATATTTCACCGGCAATGAATCCAAGATAAACAATCAAAATTACTTGGAACGCGAGGCGCCATCTGCGGCGGCCGTTAACACCGGCAAACGAAAGGTAAATGCCAGTTAGTCCCAGCAAAACCGTAAGGCATTCTGTAAAGATCCAGGTCCAGTTAGGCCCTCTCCCAATTCGAGTTTCATATTCCTGAAGATGCTGTACCGTAGTCTGGATACCGGACAACACGTTGAGGCTTGTCATGGTAGCGCCAGAAACACCTTCGTACTCGTTTGAATCGTACTCGGATATCTCCTGGAAATTTTTTCCACGAATAAGATCATCCAAGTAGGTATCCTCTTTCACGTATTCTACATAGGGCTCATTGTCATAGCTGGAACGAATCAATGACCCAAGGAAACGAAAGCGTTCATCGAAAGCGACCAGCGTGTCAGTAGGTCCCTGATAACCGGAAAGTGAATTCGCAATGGGAGAAGAGCGCAGAAAATACCCAACGGTTGCGTTCGTGTTATCGTGGACTGAACCGAAAACCAGTTTGGGGTTCTCTGAAGAATTGTGAATACTTAATGGTTGATGTTCTGGAAAAAATTGTGCTAACTCACGACTTTCAATCTTATTGGGAAACTTGGATAAATTGATCTGGGATCCTGCCCTCGCTTGAAGAGCCTGTCTAACGGCAAAACTGGTTAAGGTTGCACCTGAAACGGCATCGACATCTGGCCAAAGGTCTGGAAATCCCCAATTAAGACCTCGATAAGATGGAAAAAAATTATCTGAATTTGCTACTGCATTGACGTGCTCGAAGGTATCTTCGCTTTCTAGTATTTTGATATCTAGAATTCTCTCATCTTCTGAGAGAACGACCATCAAATTGGTTGGGCCTAGATACCCAATTGCAGAATCCCCAATCGGTGCGGTTTGAAGCAGCGTCCCAATTCGCTCGTTTACCGACGACGTGATGATCCGTTGGGGGCTAGCACGATTCCAAGGACTTAACCCCGAAGCATTGGGAAGCAATTCTTGAAGTTCTGCAACTGTGATTGCACTCAGGGCCGATGCGTCTGTTTTACTTTCAACTAACTCTCTGTGTTGCTTTCGTATGAGAAAGACAATTCCAATAAACAGAGCAACTCGACAGGTGTGTACAAAAAGTGAACGCCAATTTGGACGTTGTTTTCCTGCGGGTGATCCTGAATTCAGAATAGGTAGTTCGACGTTCAAATGAAGCTCAATTGCGCTATTTGCGACTGTAACTAACTCATATTAGCAGAAGTCAGATCCGAACTCCTAATTTTTGCCTATCACAGCAGATTCGTTTTTCCAAAATCAAGCCAATAAGGCAGAA
>JAAEMV010000923.1 GCA_024225195.1 Planctomycetaceae bacterium
CCGGTTAAAGAAACGCTTTGTTTCTGCGTTACATCAGAGGATTCGCCTAAATTGACGTACGTGTAGCCCGTGATCGTGGCGCCGGTCGACTTGAAATTTATCACATCGTTACCACCGCCACCTAAATAACTCAGGTTGCCACCCACCACAAAACTGGTGTTACTAATCAAACGGGTATCTTCGTCTTCCTGAAAGGTGATCAAGTTGAAATCGCCACCGACGTGTACGCCAGCATTGTTCACAAACGTATTCACGCGGCGCAACAACATTGCGTTACTGATATCCACCCCATGCGTCGCCTTTAATTCGTCCGAACCATTGCGACCATTGAAGATAAACGTCCCATCGACATTCAAGTCTGTGGTTACAGCCGCGTTAACCGTTTGAACACCCTCGGAAGCCTCTACTCGCAAGAGACCCGTGTACGTGTTGCTATCGCCGGTGAAGTCCACCGTCCGATCACCACTGCGTAACTGAATCACCGTATTGCCCACGCGTGGATTATCAAAATCAGCCGTTACGCTCGTGCTCGTATCGTCTATTAGAATAAGACGCAAATCGGTCGCCGGGGTCAACGTATTGAACTGGCCACTGCTGTAACGAATCGAATTATTCGGGCCATTGTTGTCGATCACCACATCACCCAGATCGCTGACCTGAGTAATGTCCAAGTTACCACTGGCCGCATCGTAAATCGCGTTGTAACCATCCAGATTGAATAACCGAGCGTTAAAATCGAACTGACCATAGTCACTGCTTAACGAATCATCCCCTTCACCGAAGTCGACTCGCAGCGAATTCGTGGCAATCGACGCATCGGCGTTCAAGTGGAAACTGTCATCGCCCGACTTTAACTTCACGTTGATCGCCGCCGGCGTACCCGTCGTTCCCAACGTCACATCATCGGTTCCGCCACCGCCAATGTATTTCACACTGGCACCACCCAACACACCCAACAGATTCGCGGAGTTATCCCCTTCGCCCACACGAACGTCCAAGTTGCCGCCAATCTGACTGTTCGGATTCAATTCAACTTGATCCGAAGATGAACCACCGAAATAAGTGAAGTTCCCAGCGATATCAAACATCGCATCGTCTATTAATGAAGTAGCCTGAATCTCATCCGAAACATCGAAAGTAAAGTTGTCACCAACGCTGAATTGGCCATCGTTGATGAAGCGATTCACACCGCTCAAAGTCGCGGCTCCACCGATACTCGCCGCCCGACCATTGATGTCAAGCTCATCAACACCAAAACCTAGATCAAGAATCGCCTGGCCAGTAATATTTAAGTCGCTATTAACAGCTAGATTGAGTGTTTGGTCCAAAGCTCCGGCACTGACGATCAAGTCGCCACCGATCGCGTTGCTAATGCCTGTTAAATTCAACGTTCGGAAACCCGAACCCAAATCTACGTTTAATGTCCCACTCAATGGTTGGTCCAGATCCACAGTCAGGTCATCACCCGATGCTTCTAACATATTTATCGTTAGATCTTCGACAGGGCCCAATACCGCAACACCATCGGTGATCACTCGAACCGCGCCATTGGGACCATTGGTATCAACCAACGCTGACGTCCCCAGAATCCCGACTTGATTAGAGACCAAGGCGCCGCTGGTCGGATCGTATTGGTGTTCAAAACCATCCAGAGACAGTAACGTCGTGGGGAAATCCAAGGCGCCGTAATTGTTCACAAAGGTGTTGTTGCCAATCCCGAAGTCAACCAACAACGATCCGTAGGAAACACCGGAAACCAATTCAAAGATGTCATCGCCACCTTCACCAAAGACAGAATCCTGACCGCCACCGCCGGTCATTCGGTCATTGTCTAACCCGGACCAGATAATATCGGGCCCGCTACCACCGGTTAGGTCATCGTCACCCTCATCGCCGTAAATCTCCGATGGAATGGAGGTCGTATTTACAAATACATCATCCCCTTCGCGACCCAAGAATCGAATCGATGAGACTTCCGCCATGGCAAACAGACAATCGGAATTCTCACCAAAAGTTGCCCGTACGGTGTCACTATCGGACATCAATACCGTACTGTGGTCGCCGTCGCCGGTACCATCAATCAACAACTCACCATTGGTCAAAGTGATATTGGCCCCACAATCGTCAACCACCGTCACTCGGAACGTGCGGCTGAACGTCAGGTTATCACCGGACGTATTCAAATCGTTATCGTCGCCCCCGTCCTCAACGGTTACCGTTAAATTAGCGACCCCGAATTGGTCGGGAACGGGTGTGAATCGCAACTCTCCCGTTTCATCCGGCGAATTGTAAATGACCGATGGATTAGGAATCAGCCCCGTGTTATCGCTGAATGCCGTAACCCGAAG
>JAAEMV010000924.1 GCA_024225195.1 Planctomycetaceae bacterium
AAACGGCAATTCCACTCTCTGTCCAATGCTGCTTACCTTTTAGCCTCCACCAATTAAGCAACTGCTAGTCAATCAAAATAGTGCCGATTGAATAAGTAACTGCTTCCCCACTAATCAACACCCGGTCTCCTACCACCTCACAAGTCAATTCACCACCGCGTTGCGATAGTTGCTTCGCATCCATTTTATTCTTCTTCAGTCGCTCAGACCAAAATGGAGCTAAAACGGTATGGGCGGAGCCGGTTACCGCATCTTCATCAATCCCGAGGGCGGGTGCAAAAAATCGGGAAACGAAATCGCAGTCTTGCCCGACCGAGGTCACCATAAGTGCACGATATTTCAAATCGCCTAAACGGTCACTGTCCACACTCAATCGAGCGACCGCGTCCGCATCGGCATAAACCACCAATAGATCAGCACCCGCCGTCCAAAACTCAACCGGTGATTCACTGACACACGGATGTAGATCTGCGTCTACGCTTTGTCGAGCATAACTAGCGCGAGGAAAATTTAGCTCGTAAAGCGTTTCCCTTCGCGTGACGACAAGTGAACCGCGATGTCGCGAGTTAAAACGAATTTCCTCCTCAGACACCCCTTCTTCGGCCAATAACGCGTGAGCACTCGCCAGCGTAGCATGCCCGCACAAATCAACCTCACAGACTGGCGTAAACCAACAAATCTCATACTCACCCCCACTTCCCCAAACAAACGCTGTTTCAGCCAAATTATTTTCAGCGGCAATCGCCTGCATCAATGCGTCTGAAATCGGTTGATCGACGACACAGACTGCGGCGGGATTCCCGGCGAAAAGGGTATTGGTAAACGCGTCAACTTGATACCGCTTGATCTTCATCGAGCTTGCACTCCCTCTCGTACCGATTTCAAACTGGTGCCCGTTTCCAAAAACCATCAGCGCAAAAAAAAACACCCTCGGCAACTTTGGGTTCCAGGGGGGCTTAGAACACCTCAGTAAGTCCGAGAGCGATTGGACGAAGTTCGATCTCCGCATCCATGCATTGATCGGCTTCAGCTTTGCTCAGGCACAAGCTTATAACGCAACATCCATGTCAGCGTCTCGACTTGCTGATCGCAGAATTGACAAGTCAACCCCAGTGCAATCCGCCTTCACAAAACAACTCTTATTTCTGGTCAAGTGCTTAAGTGTTTGACACCCAACCCTTGATTGATTGGCAAGTTATTGAAACCATCGATTTGGGTCAAGAGAAGTTTTCAGCATCTGATGTCAAACTTTAAGAAAAATATTGCCCAAACCAAAAAAGGAAATATTTACTCGAAAAAAACACACCGAATGCTGAAAACGTGCTTACGCTTTGCTGGCGATTTTTTTTTGATCTCCAGAAATTGCTATCAAATTCCTTTTGAATTTCCCGGAAAGCGCTCCCCATCTCCCTCGATCCGAGGCGTGAGATCCGGGCATTCCTAAGAAACATACAACCGTTCAGACTGATTCAACCCGAATAAATCCATTCAATTCCCTGCTCATTCGTCGCGAAATCAAACCGCTACTTCAGAAACCAACAAAACGTGAAATAACCTTTCGCAAGCAATGCCGCTAACCGAACGAATGCCGCAGAAACGCGACACTTGGACACCCGACATGACTCAGCTTCTCCCAACAACTCCAACCAAGCCAAAGTCGAAACGAATTTTGGAGCTAGATGCTATTCGTGCGCTCTCATGCCTGAATTTGCTCTTATTTCATTTTACGTGGGTCTACGAAGAAAAGTACGGGTTTAGCTCACCGATTGGTTACAAATTTCCGTATGGCAAGTACGGTGTTCAGCTGTTTTTCATGCTCAGTGGTTTGGTCAACGCCATGACCCTTTTAAGCAAGCGTGATTCGGCAAATTTCATCAGTGCGAGATGGATAAGAATTTTTCCATCCTACTGGCTCGTAATTTTGATGAACGTCGCGCTCTTCGCATACATCCCGATGTTTAATACGCCACCCACAGTCGATTGGACAGTTGCTAATCTAACGACGATGCCAAACCTGTTAGGCTATGAGAACATGGAACCGGTAACATGGACTCTCCAAGTTGAAATGCTGTTCTATGTATTTCTGATGTTCCTGTTAATTTTGGGACTACTCGATAAACCAGTCCGCACAATGATGGTTGCCGTTTCCATTTGCCTGATTTTGGGAACAACCTTCACTCAATTTAAAGTTTGGTACCCACAGTCCGATTGGAACTCAACTTTTTACGTAATTGAAGAGCTTCTATTTATTCGAACGCTACCGTTGTTCGCGATGGGAATCCTCCTCAACGAACTGAGAGCGAAACGCGGTACCCCCTGGGTTCTCTGGGGAGGCATTGTTTTGAGCGGGATTGTTTACCACGCAATTGATCTGCGGGAACATAATCCTCTGGCCACGATCCTGATGTTTGGACTGCTGACCGCCAGCGCCTACGGTCGCGTTCCCGTACTCCGCTTTCAACCGCTTGTGTACATCAGCTTTATTTCCTATTCGCTCTACCTCGTTCATAACAACCTTGGCACTTTAATTATGAGGCAACTGGAGCTCGCTGGATGCTATCCCGTGCTCGCGTTCCTGCTCACTATTGCAGCCGTCATTGGGATTGCCGCAGCATTCACGCACTGGTTGGAACAGCCACTGACGAAAATCCTACGAAAGAAATGGATTTCACTGAGAAAGAGATTTGAAAATCGCCTCGACTCTCAATCCGCTTCTTCCGCTAAACAATCAACCTCCATTTAGTTACACACTATGCGTTTGAAGCTCTACAAAAACCTATCCGAACTGGAACAGGATCGCGCTCAATGGGATGCCCTCGCGGGTAGCTTTCCCTTTTTTCAATTCGAATGGATGACAAACTGGTTTCAAATCCTTGGCAAAGAGCTCGAACTGGCAGTTCTCGTTGGTATTGATAACGACGGCCAATGGGTCGGAATTGCACCCTGGTGCATTGATCGGACTCAACCGCTGCTAAACAAACTCCGCTTTCTCGGATCGGGAGACGCTTGCAGTGACTACCTGCGTCTGATTACCAACGAGGAGAATCACCAAGAATTCAATCGCGTTGCAATTGACTGGCTGATTGAAAACATTGGCTCCTCCCAGACGCTGGGGCGGATCGACGTCATCGAACTCGAAGGAATCTCACCCCAAGACCCCAAGGCAAAATATCTCTGCGATGTATTAAGTGCCAACGGAATGAAACACCACACGACGGAACTTGAGGGCGGGTGGCAAACGGAACTTCCTTCCTCTTGGGAGGAACTGAACGCAAAATTTAGCAAAAACATGCGGCGCAAAACGAAAGCAGCAGCCAAGCGACTCGCAAGTGAAGACACTGAGGTTCTTTCAACTGCTGATTCGCGGTACACAACTGAACAACTCTGGAAAATATTTGTCGAACTTCACCAAAAGCGACGAAATATGCTTGGTCAACCTGGGTGCTTTGCGGATACCGACTTTGAACATTTTCTAAACCGAGCTTTTCTCTCTCTAAAAAATAAAAATCAGTCAGAACTACTCGTCATAAATTTTGAAAAAAGACCTCTCGCTGCGAGCCTCTGTCTTCGCAGCGAAAGCACCTATTACCTTTACCAATCTGGAATGGACACATCCAGAATGCGCCTCGAGCCCGGTTACCAGATTTGCTCAATCGCCGTCCAACGAGCCATCGCTCTCGGCTTACAGCAATTTGACTTTCTGCGGGGTGACGAACCCTACAAAGCAAGATGGAATACATCTCGCATTCCGATCACCAGAACACGATTTATCCCGAGAAATTCGGTGGCAAATCTGAAACACAGTGTCTGGCTGACAGGACGCACGCTAAAACATTTGGTAACATCCTCTAAGTCCTAAAACAATTGTTACCTCGCCTCAGTCACTTTCGCTGAGCGTTAACCTAGCGAGTCGCTGGTGAGCCAGTTTGCAAGTATTTTCGTCCGCATTACACTCCTATTCGCATTCGCGATCTGGTGGGGCGGATTCACTTTTTACGCCTCCGTGGTTGTTCCTGTAGGAAGTGAAATTCTCGGCTCCTCGAGAACACAAGGATTTATTACCCAGGTGGTCACCCACTGGCTCAACGTCGCCTCAGCGTTGACGATTCTCATGCTCGCCTTGGATCTCTGGCTCAATCGCCAAGCCCGCAAAACATTTAATTTCGTTCTGGAGACTGGAATTGCCATTGGTTTATTGATTTGCCTCGCAACACTGGTCTTCCTTCATCCTAAAATGGACGAATTAATTAGTTTAGCCGGTGAAACGATTTCGGACGAAGCGGAATTCTACAAGATTCACCGGGTCTACCTGTGGGTCAGCACGATTCAGTGGGCCCTTGGAGGTCTCTGGATGGCCAGTTTTATGACTTGGATTTCAAGCGCAAAACGAGTTTCTACATAAGAACCGCTTCACTGATGAGTAAAATTTAGGGTATCATACGGACATCAGTGGTCGAGTTAACTTTACAGGTGGATCAATGCAAAACGCTTTTAAAAATATTATCTTAAAACTTTCGTTACTTGTCGCGCTAACGCTCATTCCAATGGGCACCACGTTTGGGCAGGAAGATGTCGTCGCCAAAACTGCTGACGGCGTTCTACCCAAAGCAACGGAAACTGACAAAGAATCAAAACCTGCGGTAGAAGACAAACAAGAAGAAGCTGAAAAGGCAGTGCCCAAATATGAGTTCACTGTCGAATACAGCATTCCTTACACCAACGTCAAATCACAGGACTCCACCGGTACCTGTTGGAGCTTTGCAACGGCCTCCTTTATTGAGTCCGAGTTGATTCGTCAGGAAAAGGGTCAGCACGATCTGTCCGAAATGTTTATCGTCAAGAACATTTACAAAGACAAGGCTCAAAACTATGTCTTGAGACAGGGAAAAGCAAATTTTTCCCAAGGCGCCCTCGCTCATGATTTCATTAATTCAGCTCATCAATTCGGTTTAGTACCCGAAGAGAATTACTCTGGACGAGAGGACAATTCAAAACGTCATGACCATGCTGAGATGGAAGTGGTCATGAAAGGGTTCCTCGAAGCAGTCGCCACGCAAAAGAAGCTTTCTCCAAAATGGAAAATCGCGTCTGACAAAATCTTGGACACCTATTTGGGCGATTCGCCGACCCGTTTTACCTACCGAGACCGCAGCTATTCGCCCAAAGAGTTCTCTGAGAGCCTCGGCTTTAACGGCAAGGATTATCAAAGCCTTACCTCATTCACCCACCATCCATTCGGTGAATCATTCGTCCTGGAAATCCCTGACAATTATTCCAATGGCTCATTCCAAAACGTTCCAATTGATGAACTAATGGAAACGATTGACTTTGCGATCGAAAACGGATTTAGCGTCGCTTGGGATGGTGACGTAAGCGAGAAAGGTTTTTCTGCTGCCCGCGGAATCGCAGTTTTGCCGACCAACGCTAATCGACGTGACCTATTCACAACTCCTGGCGAAGAACAGACCGTCACTCAGGAAATGCGACAAGACGCGTTCACTTCGCTCGCGACGACTGACGACCACCTGATGCACCTCGTTGGAATTTCGCGGGACACTGAAGGCAACAAGTACTACGTGGTCAAAAACTCGTGGGGTGAAATTGGTAAACACAAAGGCTTCATTCACCTGTCTGAAGCTTTTGTCCGCCTTAAAACGGTAGCTGTCATCGTTCACAAAGATGCTGTTGCCGCCATGAAAGCAGCCAAGGAAACATCTGAAGATGTAAAAACCAGTGTTCCGGAAGCCGTCCCCGGCAACTAACATTGCCGAGCCAAGCCTGTCGGGGTTGGCACTAAAATTTACAGGAATCCTGCATAACCAGGCAGTTCGAACAACGAACTGCCTGTTTTTTTACGTTCGCCCAGAAACTCCCAAGAGTTAGTTTTGACCGATTAGATCAATCTGGCACGGCCTACCGTTGTACCGAACCGATGATTGCGGATAATGCGTGCTTCCTGCCAAATCACTGCACGCGATCACTCGCTGCATTGGTGAGACTGCGCATTCCTATTTTTATTTAGAGTCGCTTAAGACTGCCGAAAGTACTCCATGAAAATCGCTCCTCTACTTTTAGCCTTTGCAATTTCACTTTGCGTTTCTGCCGAAACTCAAGCTCAGGTGAACAATCAAAGTAAGATATCAAGCTACGGGCCCGTTGCGAATCAAATTATTAAATCCGCAAAAAAAGAGAATGATTCCTTCCTTAAGCTACAGGAACTATGCGACGACATTGGTCACCGTTTAAGTGGAAGCGCATCGTTGGATCAGGCAATTGCGTGGGCTCAGAAATCTATGAAAGACGATGGCCAAGAGAACGTTCGAGCAGAGGCCGTAACCATTCGCAAGTGGGTGCGTGGGGACGAAAGCTGCGAATTGCTTGAACCTCGCGCGATGAAAATTAACATGCTCGGCCTTGGTTGGTCCATTGGAACTCCAGCCGAAGGCATCACTGCCGAGGTTATTTCAGTGAAAAGCAAATCTGAACTGGACGCACTTCCTGACGAAGCAATTCAGGGGAAAATCGTACTTTTTGATTACCCAATGGCAAGGTATTCCGAGACTGACGGCGCTGGCTATGGTGACGCTGTGCAATACCGAAGTAACGGAGCGTCATGGGCAGCTAAACGAGGCGGAGTCGCGGCACTTGTTCGATCGGTCACAGCCTATTCTCTCGACAGCCCGCATACCGGAGCGATGAGGTACGACGCTGAAGTGAAAAAAATCCCAGCTGCCGCCATTTCGGTAGAGTCCGCCATGATGATCAGCCGCCTACAAAAACGAGGCAAGAAGTGCGTCGTCAAACTAGTCATGAATGCAAAAGACATGGGCGAATCCCCTTCCGCCAATGTCATTGCCGAAATCGTTGGCACAGAAAAACCTGAAGAAGTCGTTTTAATCGGCGGCCACATCGATTCGTGGGATGTGGGGCAAGGCGCTCAAGACGATGGAGCTGGCTGCGTCGCCGCCATGGAAGCGCTCAACATCCTAAGAAAATTAGACCTGAAACCAAAACGTACCATTCGCGTCGTGCTTTGGACCAATGAAGAGAACGGTCTTGCTGGAGCGAGAAGCTATGCCGCTCGCCACCAAAACGATGACCATGTTGCAGGTATTGAATCCGATTCAGGAGGATTTAAGCCACAGGGGCTCACGATTGACGCTCAGGACGAAGAAAAATCGCAGATCGCTCTGGACCAGCTAACCGAGATACTCGCTCTCTTGGAGCCGATTGGCGCGACTCGGGCGAAACCCGGCTACTCGGGGGCGGACGTCGGGCAGATCAAGCCACTCGGTGCTATGTGCATGGGATTGACGGTCGATGGACGACTCTACTTTAACACCCACCACACCAATGCTGACACTGTGGACAAAGTGAATCCAAAAGAGTTAACCGATTGTGCGATCACGCTGGCCGTTGCCGCTTACGTGATTGCTGACATGCCCAATCGACTTGGAGAGAACTAGCCGGACAACAAATCCAGTTCTGGCACAAATCCAGTTCTGGCTTAAACGAAGGTCGCATCGCTGGACAAGGCGATAGCCGAAGATGCGATGCCCGAATCATCAAGTTCGTCGATTGCTAACGATGGCATGATTTTGCGAGGCATCGCGTTGGCAGCTTTCATGTAGGTTTTGTCGTAATATGCCAGAACGATTTCAATGGCCCGAGCGACATTACCTCCATCAAGCGAGGCCAACGCTTCATCGGCATTTTGCGGGCCCAACCGCTTACGAATGTTGTTGATGGAGTCAGCGAGTTCAGCCAGCGGAAGATCTCCGTAATCCTCGATCAAATTCTTAACCCGCTGGGCAGGGCTCGAGTCCATAAAAACAGCGGGCGAGTGTCGCATCAAGTGATAAAACGCAGGCGGCACCACTACGGTCCCAATTCGATTCCCCTCGTCTTCAACCCAAATCGGCCGATTCGCATCGAGGTTCTGCAGTTGCCTAAATAAGTCATTTTCGAATTGTTCAGTGGTCGGTTGCTTTCGCTGCCCAATGCCGCCAAAGGCGGAACCACGATGGTTCGCTAACCCTTCCAAGTCGACCACCTGCTCACCCGCGTTAGCCAGCACTCCCAGAATCCGAGTCTTACCAGCACCCGTTAAACCGGAAACAACATTCAGCCGATAGGAGGCATCGAGTGACTCGTGCGCGTGACTTCGATACGCTTTGTAACCGCCTTCAAGCACGGTCGGTTTCAGTCCGGCAGTACTGAGAAGCCAGCCCATCGACTGACTCCGCATTCCTCCTCGCCAACAATGAACCAAAACGTCTGCCTGACTTGGTGCAGCCTGCTTTGCCCGGATGACAAGTTCCGCCATCTTACCGCCCGCAATTTTCAAACCACGCAGGACAGCCGACTCCTGTCCCGAATTTTTATAGATCGTTCCAACTTCAGCTCTTTCGTCGTCACTAAACAGCGGCAGATTAATGGCTCCGGGAATGTGCCCCTGCAGAAATTCACCGGGAGAACGAACGTCAAACACCACCGCTGTATCCGCAAGAGATAGAAACTCTTCCGGACTGGCCGTTTGGTAAAAACTATGAGAATTTGATGAACTCAATCGAAATCCACGGGTTAACTAGGTCGGTTGATTGGTCGAAGTCGGCTAGACCGCAACTCGAATTGGAAAGCAACAAAAAAAGCCAGACTGTAAAGTCTGGCTTTTTTCTTACTGTTTGTAAATGTCCGGCTTTACCATTTTTCAGGTTACCCGAACAAGGCTCTTAGTTGGACGCTGCGTTCCACCACCATGAGCCACCCTGAGTCGCAGTCGCAGTTTCGATACTGTCCATGTTCGGCAGAACTTCTGTGTTAGAAGCGATGCCCCATGAATCAAGCTGAATACCACCCGAAGCCGATACCAGCCAGCTTTGGGCAATTCTGACGAAACTGCATTGAGCAGGAACAACCTTTGGAACGGTGTAGGTCGGCACGACAGCCGCATTGGTTAGCCCTAGAATTGCAGGTGTCTTGAGCCCAACCTTTTGGTTAAGTTGCTCACGACTGATGATCGCTGCCACGACTGACAGGTCCATTACATTTCGCAATTCTCGGAAAACAGGTTCGGCAGATGATAATTCGTCAAATCGATCGGTCATCATCTCAGCCCATTTTACAGCAAATCGATTAGGCTTTTTCGCACCGTCTCGCTTGCCCTGGCTATCAAACTTGGAATCTTCGGTCAACGTTCTGACACCCTTGCCACGAATCTGCCAGATGCTTCCGTCCGCGTTCTTGGCAACCGGCTCGTAGTTACATTCCATCCAGAACCTTGGAGCGGCAGTCATGTTTCTGACCTTAGCTTTTTGAGCCATCTCCATGAAACTTGGGAAGTTACTGATCGGAGCTGCTTCTAGTCCCATTCCCAGTTGCTTCATCTTGTAATCAGCGGCAACAAGAACCTGCGAGAAACGACTGTCAGCAGGAACTCCGGTCAATCGAATTGTCTGGTCGCCCATCGCCTTTTCAACCAACGGTTGCATTTCGGGACGGAACGGTGTGTTCGATCGCTTCAATTGGCCGTAGAAGTTTTGCAACTGCTGGATACCACCTTCGGTTGGATCGATCGAAACCGAAACACCCTGCCCTGTTCGAGCATTCTCAACTGATCTCATCGCAACGAGGAAATCTTCGAGATGAATCACAGGGTTTCCTGATTTTTCACCAACAACGACGCCGTCTTCGTTCAATCGGATGCCTTCGCCCGGACCCGCGATGATGATGTCGCTTTTGTCTTCCAATGCGATCACATATTCAACACGCTGCAAACCAGCCATGTACTTAATTTCACTGCTTAACGGCTTGCCTTCGTCTTTGGCTTGAGTGATTGCCTCCTCCAGACCTCGAAGAGAAACCATTCGAAGTGGAGTCGCTTCCGCGATTTTTGAGTCGGTAGCTTTCAATCCCTCTTCGATTCGGGCGAGAGCAGTTCTGTCAAGCTTG
>JAAEMV010000925.1 GCA_024225195.1 Planctomycetaceae bacterium
GCATGTAAGGTAAGTCTCTACGCTTGTTAGGTGTAATGGTGAGGGTTTCAGGGCGCAGATAATCTCTTGCGGATAAGATTGAGTGCGATAAGCATTCAGAAAGTGCTAAATAGGTTGCTGTTTTTCTTATTCGATGGGGTGTGTCGTCGTTCCACTAGCACTGTTCGGACTGTATATCGTTGTCCTACTTGTCGATGTTGTTTTCTTTAACGGGTTGGAAGGTTTTGGCGTTTGACGTGGCAAGCCCCCCCCATTTTGTAGCCGCCCCCCACAAAAGACGACGTGGCCTGACTACACAAGATTCCCCATAATTGGAAAATCCGAAGTTCGTCAAAATGCGGAAAAACTCGAATTTTGTTGTACTGTTTTCTCCGCAAAACTTACTCTACTAATTGCAGCCCCGCCCTGTCGCTCTGCATCGAGCGGTGGGGGTTTTGTTTATGTTTGTTGCTGGCCTGAAAACCTTTAACCACTGGGGCGAGCGTGAGTCTTTTCAAATCTGCAGCTTTTTGTTTGGTCGTTGTTGTGATGTGTGGTTGTGATAGGTCACAGCCGACAACACATGTTGCGACCAACAACCCAACGGCCGTTGAATTACCCGAATCAGGGAACTCCATTGGTATGGAGTTCAAGTTGATTCCCGCTGGTACGTTCATAAGAGGCGCAGGTGATAAAGCACACGAGGTAACGCTTACAAAACCTTTTAAGATGGGCGTCCATGAAGTCACGCAGGCTCAGTACGAGCAGGTGATGGGTGTTAACCCGAGC
>JAAEMV010000926.1 GCA_024225195.1 Planctomycetaceae bacterium
ATGCTTGTCATGGGCACGGCCGTTGGGGCGGCGTTCGCGCTGTTGCTTTATATGATCACGGTGATTTCCCTGCCGCTGCTGCTGGATCGCGAGGTCGATTTCGTGACCGCCATGATCACCAGCTTTCAGGCCGTGCAGAATAATTTCGTGGTCATGCTGATCTACGGTAAAACTTGACGCTTTCTTTGATACCGATTCAACAGGAAGAAATTGGGACGCACGACGCCGTCTGTCTTCCAGAGCCGCTAATCCGCTGTTTTGCAGGTTTCTAATAATGTCTGTCTGACGATAAGTCTCCAAGCCACACGATCGCCAAAATGAGAATGTTTAACCGTTAATTAAGAGAGGCGAACGTAAATCAGCAGAGTGCGTTTAATCAGCAGAGTGCGTTTAATCGGCGGAGTGAGGAGATAGTCCAGCAACCCGCAATCCAATCTCGCTCATGGATTGGCATTTTTCTGCGAAAGGCCCCGTGTAGGTCGTGGCACTTCGACCGCCAATCAAAAACAAACCGCCATATGATTTGACAACCTTAGCAAGGTTCTCGATTTCTCGATGGTGAGTTCTGCTTCTAATCGGATTGGAAATGGCGAGCCAGACTACATCCGGTTTTTCGTCTTCGGCCGAATCAGCTAAAACATCAATCGGAGTGTTCGGGCCAAGGTTGATTTCCTCCAAACCACATTCGTGTAGAACTAAAGAGGCCATCAGGCTAGGTAATAGAAAAGGATCATCCTGAGGTGCAGCACCCATTGCAGAAGGTGCATTTTCTGGCGTTTCTGGCAATGAAAGTCGGATCTGACAGAGAGCCCGCACGCAGAGAATCGTTGCGCGATGTTCGATGAAAATGCTCCGCTTGTCTTGTGGCCATGCACCCCCAATTTCGCTCATGGCAAATTGAATCGGTCCATCACACATCTCGGCAATGGAGACACCGCTGATGTAGAGTGCCTGCATCAACCCGATTACCTCGGCGTAGTGTCCCTCGGACAAAGCCATCAGCAAACGCTGCGACCGCGACTTGGGTTCGATTGTTTGGTTTCCAATGACGTTAGTGGAAAGACCAAGCAGGTCAGGGCGAATGACTGTAGCCTGAATTTCGCGAGCGTACCGAATTGCTTCTTCTGCTGGAATTTTCCGATGTCCACCTTTGGTTTTGCGGATCCTGAGGTCACCGCTGTCTGCCAGTCGGCGGGCCGAGGACTCGCTAATTCCTATCGCTTCGGCAAATTCTGATGTCGAAAGGGTTCGAAGCACAGCCAACTCCTTGGTAGTTTTGAAAGTTTTAATGCCGCTGGATCATACCGTAAATTATCACAAAGTTACAATCTATTAAGTTATTTTAACTCAGTAACATCGGTTTTGAACAACGAAAGACAGTTTTGAGAGTTTTGTTCCCGTTGAAACTGTCGTACGTAATTAACGATTTTGGTTCAGAACAACGCTTTGAAAGGTTTTTCGCATGTTCGATTCTGTGATGTTAGTCGGTTCGATGCCCGACTTGACCGTGATGCAATACAGCTTGGTTGATAACATCTTCTCGATGACGGTCGCTACCATGGGAGCCGCGGCTCTATTTTTCTTTATGGCCCGTTCGTCCGTGGGTGCGGCGTACAGACCGGCGCTGATGGTCTCAGGAATCGTAGTTGCGATTGCTTGTTACCACTATTTTATGATTCGGCACAGTTGGCAAGACGCGTATACGTTGGGCGATGGAACGTACACCCAGAGTGGAGCTGCGTTTAATGATTTCTACCGCTATGCGGATTGGATTTTGACTGTGCCGCTACTGTTGGTCGAGCTCGTCATCGTAATGCGGCTAGCGAAAGCCAAGGCCGGCCCGATGTTGACGAAACTTGTTGTTGCTTCG
>JAAEMV010000927.1 GCA_024225195.1 Planctomycetaceae bacterium
AATTGAACGCTTGATTCTTTTGAATTACCTACGTAAAAAACTTCGGGTCGCGTTGTGTTAACAACAGGCGGGGAAACCACTTGCACATCATTAATAATTTCGATTTCATCTTCAGGTACGATTGCTTCAGGCAATACGCCTGGATCGCTTCGATGATCCCAATGAGTAGCGACAGCGACATCTTTAATTGGTTCAGAGGAAACACTAGCCATTTGGAAGGAAGACAATTCTTCATCTTCGATTTGGCGAATTGCTTCCAATAAATTAGTCACCGTCTGAAAACGCTGTTCGGGTTTCTTCGCTACCATTTTTTGAAACAACTGATTGATAGCGTCTTCGTTATCACAACCCGTATTGATCATGGGTATCGCGGCACTGCGGTGAGCAAGAATCGTTTTGACAATTGTCTCCCGCGAAAATGGACTTTGCCCCGTCATCAAACGGTACATCGTGCAACCGAGCGAATAGATATCCGATCGCTCATCAGCCGACCGAGTATCTTCGGCTTGTTCGGGCGACATATATTCGACGGTTCCCATCATCTGACCGGTGGTCGTTAACTGAGCCGATAATTGCTGGTCGACGGAGTCAGCAATTCTCGCCAATCCCATATCCAGTATTTTTACTTGACCTTCATAATCTAATAGCAGATTCGAGGGCTTTATATCGCGATGAATAACCCCTTTGCGGTGAGCATATTCCAAACCACTGGCTACCTGAGAAATATAGTCCAGTGCTAAGGGCGTTGGAATTATTCCCAATTGGGATAAAACCTGAGATAGATCATGACCTTCGACATATTCCATGACGAGATAATGAAACCCTCGGTGTTCTCCAGCGTCGTATGCATGAACAACACTTGGATGCGTCAATCTCGCGGCAACTTTTACCTCTTGATAAAATCTTGCCACCGCATCTTTTGATTCCAAAGCTGTAACGGGTAACACTTTGATTGCTACTTTTCGATCCATCCGGCGGTGTTTCGCGAGCAGAACCGTCCCCATGCCGCCCTGCCCTAGTTTGTCGATTACGATGTAATCGCCAAAATAGATTTCCGCTGACTGACCTGAACGAAACTTCTCTGCTTGATACTCCGTTACGCAACCATCTTTGATCAGTTTTGAAATCAACGCGTCCGCGCCAGTATCAATTTCCTTCGAATAGTCGGTCACATGGTCCGAAGATAATAGTCCGGCCGCGGTTACTTCCTGGAGTACTTTTTTCGCTGATTCGGCCATGGGACTCTGAATAAAATGTGATAGAAGAGGCTTTTACTTTAGTCGATGAAGTCGCGTTGTCATATTCGCATGATTCACCAGTCAGCTGTTTTTGGCAAATATGTCTAATACCGCTCTATATTTATGGTTTGAATGCTTATTTATGATCTCTTGTTAAGATGCTATTAAAACTTGATCTGGTCTAATTTGGATATCTTCGTTTGAGATTTTGAGTTGGATCTTCACCCGAATGGTTGTTGACGAAGTAGAAGAAAGACAGTCATAATTTTCACTTCAACCCAGTAAGCGTCACTGGAAAATTTCATCTAAAAATTGCAAACAAGAGCTCGCCATTGGATACCAAAACTGCGATTAAATCAGCCATCGATACTGCCAACATGATTTCGACTGCTTACCTTGGCGATCTAACCGATGAAGACATGATGCATCGGCCATCACCGGGTTGTAATCACATTAAATGGCAAGTTGGTCATTTAATTATCAGCGAAAATAATATGATCGGTCAGTGTTTGCCAGGTTCGATGCCGGCACTTCCTGACGGTTTTGCTGAACGCTACACCAAGGAGACTTCTCGTTCGGATAATCCAGATGAGTTTGACAGTAAAGAAACGTTGATGTCGCTTTACGAGCAACAAAGAGCCGGTACTTTGGCGGCACTTGAGACCATCGACGTGGACGACCTTAGCAAGGAAGGGCCGGAACCGATTCGAAGTTACTGTCCAACCGTCGGCGCCGCATTTTTAATGCAAGACGCCCACTGGATTATGCATGCCGGTCAATGGGCAGTTGTCCGCCGCCAACTCGGCCGCGAACCACTGTTTTAATTAGACATCCAATTCGCTGATATCGAGTGCGAATTTTTCGATGAATTCTCGCCGGGGTTCGACTTTATCTCCCATCAAGATGCGGAACATATTGTCGGCCTCTGCGGCATTGTCCATTTTGACCTGGATTAGCGTTCGGTTGTTCGGATCGAGAGTTGTTTCGCGAAGCTCTTCCGCGTTCATCTCACCCAATCCCTTAAAGCGGGTGACTTGCATTCCTTTTTCTCCCGCTGCTCGGACCGCGTTGACGAGCCCTCGAAGATCTTCGACGGGAGTTTCGTTATCTCCTTTTCGAAGAATGTATCTAGGCTCTTCTATCCCGGTTCTTTCTTTTGGCATTAAAGCATCGATACTGAAGCCAAAGACTTCCAACTCTTTAAGTCCTGCATTAATCGTTTTCACTTCGTAAAACTCATTGATACGGACTTTGTCATTCTCATCGGTTTCTTCGACTGCACCTCCATCGGTTTCCACTGTCAACTCTTGGCCAGTTTCGGATTCCTGTTGCTTGATGAAGCTGTCCATTGATTTTCGGTCGGTGAACCAATGCTCTTGCGAGCCGATTGTCACATGAAATACGGGTAGCTTGCCTGTTTCCAAATCCATTCGATTGGCATGTGTTTTCAGATTAATTCCGCGTCGTTCGAGTGCGAGTACTGCTTCTTCTACACTGGCCAGGGTGGAACATAATTTTCGCATTTCTTCCCCGGTGATTACGTTGTCATCGCCTTCGAAAGAAGTGTTTACCAAACCACGATCGAGTAGCTGCCGACGCATTTCTTCTTCACTCTGGACATAATA
>JAAEMV010000928.1 GCA_024225195.1 Planctomycetaceae bacterium
CACCGGCCTGCGCTCCGAGGACATGGTCCTGCTTACTAACAAGTACATTCGCAGCATCGGACAAGCCCGCAAAATCGTACTGGCCTACATGCGCCGCTGGGGCATCGAAGAAGGAATTAGATGTTGGAAACAGCAGACAGGTGTCGAAGATTTCCGCGTGAGAAATTGGAACTCGATCCGCAGGCTGACCTTCTTCTCCATGCTCGCCTACGGCATACAGGCACTCTGGCTGCTCACCTGCCCGGCCATGGCAAAGCGTCTTATTGAACGAGTGAAACATTTTATTGAAGAAGTACCTTTCAAACACTACCGCCTCTGGGACGGAGTGAAGGACGCATTAACCAAAGGAGCATGAACATGCCGGTCGCTCAAATGCAGCTATTTCTTTTCTTGTTGTTTCTCTGATCCCGTCGGCGTCCCAAGCGACCGCGCCTACGAGATGACATTTCAATTCAAATTTCCCGGGGAGGGGGAAGATTTATCCAATTGCAAATCAGAAATTCATCATGCGCACATCATGCTACATTTGCCGACATTGGCTCTCGGCTACATTGGAAACTCCAAATTAATTGGAGTTTCCCATCTTGACCGCCTGAGTTGAATTTATGGGCGGCCTGGATCGTTGTCCGAAAAGCCGAATATTTGCAAATCCTTCCGCCCGTCTGCCATTCTATTTGTGGAACAAAAAAACAATCGCGATTAAACGGAC
>JAAEMV010000929.1 GCA_024225195.1 Planctomycetaceae bacterium
ACGGCTTTGTTGTTCTCGTACTCGGCGCGACCATCCCAGTCTACGGTGGTGGGCCATGGGCGGCTCTGTAAGTCTCTTGCCGCCTCCAGATGGGGTACGTGGTCGTAGGGCTTGGGGAGCAGTCCCATTAGTACATGCCTCGGTATCATCCCGGCGGTTTTATTGGCCCAAAACCGGGAATTACTAACGATGAAAGCTTCATGAGGGTTAATTTCTGCAGCTGCAGCCTTCTTGAGAATCTCTAATTCATCTCTGGTTACTTTCAGCGTTTCGTCGATTTGTTTCCGCTCTTGCTCAAACTTGGGATCGGGTACGTACCTGATCTTCTCTTCAAGTTCCCTATACTGTTTGTCTATCTCAAGGTACTCGGGTGTTTCTTTCGCCAGTTTTCTCTGTGCTTCAACCGTATGGCCGTATCGGTTTATCTCACGCCCCAGTTCGTCGGCCTCAGGTCCCATCTTCGCCGCGACCATTTTCGATCTTTGTCCATGCAGTTCGTGGAGTTTCTTGTTCTCTTCCTGCCAGTCTTTGTTCTTTTGTTGCCTCATCAAGTCGACCTTCTTCCGCATCTGTTCAATCTTCTCCAAAAGAGCAACGTATGCAGGGGTTGTTTTTAACTCGGCTTGGGCTTCTTCCCGTCTCTTCCCGAGCGTGGCAAGCATTACATCACGCTTAGCGTGGGCTTCTTTGAACCCAGGATGCGTGAACTCGACGGCGTTTCG
The DNA here is from genome assembly GCA_024225195.1 of Planctomycetaceae bacterium. Taxonomy (GTDB): domain Bacteria; phylum Planctomycetota; class Planctomycetia; order Pirellulales; family Pirellulaceae; genus Mariniblastus. The sequence continues at coordinate 723 of JAAEMV010000929.1, forward strand.
CTTCTGTCTGAGTGCTTCCAGTTCCTGCCCCGATTCTTTGAACCGTTCTTGGTAGGCTTTGTCGTTCTTCTTCGCCTCACGAGCTTCCGTGTACGTCTCCTGCCTACGGGATGTCAGCGCCTGCAGTTTGTCTTCCAAGATCTTAACGCGATCGCCGTTCATTCTGGCTAGATCATCCAGCCGGGAGTTCAGCCCTGCGGCATACTTTCTGTAATACAAACTCAAGGGATGATTCGGGGCTATCTTTCCTGAGAAGTGAAGTTGCCTGGCATGACTACTCGGGAATTTCGCATCAAACCGCGCCAAGGTCCGCGGGCACAAACGACGCGGATTGAGTAACGGAATCTCGACGCTCTCAAAGTCGGCGAGCACCTCGGTGAAGAACCGAAGATAATCCACTGCGCCGGCCATGGGCGTCGCGCCGCCAAAACCAGCCGCCAACGTAGCCATTCGCACCTTCCCGGGCGTAAACGCATCGGAAGCGCGGAAAGTGGTCTTCACTTCAACGACGTTTTGCCCGTTTTGGA
>JAAEMV010000930.1 GCA_024225195.1 Planctomycetaceae bacterium
CAGGTCATGCGAATTATAACATTTGCCATGACCGAAAGTCTCGAAGCTGGTTCCTGTCTGATCGAAGCCCTCGGCATTCATCTGGGCATTGATGCCACCGGAAAATGGCAGACCGATGATGTGTTTCTTGATCTGCTCAAAGACAAACAAACTATCAATGCGGTGCTGGCAGACATCGCCACCAAAAAGATAGCCCAAGTCAATGCCGCTACCACTGGTAAAGTGCAAAAGGGTATCATCAGAGATATTATCAAGGGCGAGAATGGCCGCAAAAAGCACCGCGGCTGGTTACCAAAATACATGCGGTTCCCGTTCAAAGGTCACACCGAAGCCCCAATCGAAACCATCAGCATTGGAGCAAGCTGGTTACGCATCAAAGCAGAGTTCAAGGGCAATGCGACAAGAAAATCAACCTGACAGGACCTGTCAATTTGCAATGTCAATCGCCTCGTGGCCAAGCGGTTGCGGGGCGTTTTCAGGGAGAATATCACTCTGTTGCCACCGGATTTCATTTGCAGTGTGCGACCGATCATTTGTATTCAGCTAAGACCGGTAGTTGGGGTGACTATCGTTTCTGCCGGTAGCGCACCGTTTTCAACCCGGATACCGGAGATTTTCAATTC
>JAAEMV010000931.1 GCA_024225195.1 Planctomycetaceae bacterium
GATTCGGCGAATGCCGGGGTTAACGATAGCGACACTTTGGCTGCCAACCAAGCCGAAATTACGAACGCGTTGGCATCGATCGATCGTATTGCTTCCAACACTCAGTTTGGAACCAAAACGTTGCTCGATGGTACCGCTGGTTTGAATGCGACCTCAAACAATTCGTTCGTGACGAACCTGAACGCGTCTTCGTCAACGACCGTGGGTAACTTCGCAATTGCCAATATTGATCAAGATGCTCAAAAAGGCTCGGTCGATACGTCCTTAGTCACCAACATTGGTGGTACCACCGTGGTTGACAATAACAGCAACTTGGGACAGGACGAAACGCTTACCTTCAATGGTTCGGTTCAAGTCAATTTGACTTCGGGTATGACGAACACTCAGGTTCGCGATACCTTGAACGCAGTGAACAACGAAACCGGTGTAGAAGCTACGTTGAAAGCATCTACTGGTGAAATTGTTCTATCTACCAAGAACTTTGGTGAGAACTTCACCGTTCAATCGGATGTAGACGTTGCGAGCTTTGCCGATTCATCAGGTATCGGTACTGCCCTCGTTGAAACCAATTCAGCTCCAAGTGGTACTAGCCTGGTTTCAAAACAGGGTCAAAATCTGATCGTTGACTTGACCGGTCCTGGTGGAGCTGCTCTGAACGACGTGGTTGCCAGCGGGAATGTGATTCAGGGATCCTCCGGTGACTTTGATGGCCTGATCTTCACCGTCGCAGCTGACGCTGCGGACGGCGGCCAAACCGCTGACGTTTCCGGTGCAACCATTGGCGTCGCTGATGGAACGCTTGCCTTCCAGATTGGTGCTAATGCCGGTCAAACTGCTTCTTTGTCGATCAACAAATCCAGCAGCGACGCGTTGGGTAGTAATGTAGCCGGAAACCAGTTTAGCAGCGTCTCGCAAATCGATATTACTTCGGCTTCGGGTGCTCAAGACGCTTTAGCCGTCATCGACGCAGCGATTGACGAAGTTTCCAATCAACGTGGTACATTGGGTGCCTTCCAAGGTAACACTTTGGAGTCGACTGCCAACAACCTGCGTGCAACGCTGGAAAACACAGTGA
>JAAEMV010000932.1 GCA_024225195.1 Planctomycetaceae bacterium
AAAAACCATCGAATTTAATTTAGAATCCGGTCCCCGGAAAATTGCGATCGAGCGAGATTCGTCTTTCGCGGGCGATGTCTCGGGGAAATTTGAAAAAGCGGAGCCATTCAAGTGGCTGGGGACAGGTTAACAAGAGAGTGATCCTGTTGGTTGCCTCGCATTTGATAGATCCTGTCGATTAAACGCACCACATTTGCTGAGGATCCTCTCTGTTAGGTTCCCAGCTGATTCCGAAAATTCGGACACGCGAACGTATCAAGCGTTGATGGTGAAATCGTATTTTTCAGTTTGCTTATTTAAAATCCAATATCCTTCCGTTGAAAAAGAATAAAGGGCTATTGGCGATGGATGTGAATCGATCTCAAGGATCATGGTCCTTTCTTAAGCCATGTGTAGTAAAGCCATAACGAAAGGTTCCGCTTGGCCTGCTTCTGAGTAATGTTTGACGCATTGAATCCTGAAAAAACTAATGGCCTCCGCGGAATGGTATCGCAGGAGCATGCCTTGAGGTGTTTGCGGGTTCTCTATTTGTGATCCTTAAAACGGTGGTGGGCATTTTTCTGGAGATGTCCCAATGGAGAAATCTTAATTGAAAATTTTACCTGATTTACCAGGCCGGTTCGTTGCGAAGCGTTTTTGGTTGTTGTAAGAATTTAAATTTTGCGTGTGTGGCTAAGACTCGGTATAAAAAGGTGCATGTGGGCGAATTGGTGTCCACGGAGCCATTGTTTGCATTCGTTTTTTGATGAGTTGGTGGACGCGGTCGTCAGCCAGCCGCAGAAGTGGTAATGATGCGTAATAGAATTTTTGGCGGGATCGGCGTCGTTTGGGGCGGCGTGATTTTGTTGTCGGGGCTTGTTCCTAAAACTACAGAAGCGTCGGCATCTTATTCATCCGGACAATTGGTCGGTTATGTTGTCGGAGGTTTGATGCTCGTCGTTGGTGGTTACTACCTCGTGAGCGGTGGGAAGAATATTCCTAACGATTCGGGGCCAAGCGGGGAAAGATAAAAGATCACGTCGTAAGTTGGCGACACCGAGGTTGCCGCTAACAGGATCAGTTACGCAGCAAGGGCGTGTTTCCCAAGCATTCTGTTTTTCGCAAGAAGGCTACCGTTTGGCGAGGAACACGAATGAATTCAAGTGGAGTTTTAATTGGGTACGGTTGCCGGGGAAATTATGTTGCCGAATGGGTGGGGTGTTGGTTGAGGTTTTTTCTGCACGCCTAAAGATTATGCCTTGAGTGATAGGGTTGTCTTGAAATGTTAAGGTGGAAGCATCGTTTTCAGTTTTTTCGCCGGGCTTATTCCCGTTTCGACCAAATGGCGAAGTTCGCGAGAGAGAGTATTTGACTTCGGTCCCTTAAATAAAATTAACTGGTGAAAATTGACTTGATGAGTTGCCGACGAAGGTGGCGGATTGGGCACAATCAGGCCTGTTACGGTGGACGCTTTTCTTTTCAATTGTTTGTGTTGCCATGCCACGTTATTACGGAGGTAAACCATT
>JAAEMV010000933.1 GCA_024225195.1 Planctomycetaceae bacterium
CACGGTTGTGGTCGAAGCGAGCCATTAGTGATGATGGAACCAAGATGAGAGTGTTCGCGCACTACGAGCGGTTCCCCTCGGGAGCCCAACCAATTGTCGAAATATTGTTCGACTCCGACCATCCTCGGCGGATCGGATTTCTTCCTCGCTCCGCGCCAGGCAGCACCCCCATGCAAGCCTGTGAATTCGTCACGCGATTTGATTCGAGATTCTTCTGGCGGAAGGTCGTTTTGGAGCTTGATGAAAAAACAGGGAATGAGAAGGCTGACAGTGTGCCGCAGGACACCACGCTTGAACAGTTGAGTGCGAATTTCAATAAGCTGATGCAGGAGCACGCTTCAAGTGAGGGAGTCGGAGCAATGCCATGGTTGGAGGTTCCGTTCAACCGGTTGCCATGGGGTCAATCGCCATCGGGCGCGTTCCGTGTTCGCAAGCTCAGTCTCCGCACCGACGTAAGCAATGTTACAAAGGTCTCATTTCCCAATGGACTTGTTCCTCGATGGGAATATCAGGGGATTCCCAATCAGCAGGTTTGGTGGTTGCCTGCAGGACAGGAAAACGAGGACGCCGAATCCAACATCAAAGTAGAAATTCTGCCTACGACCTTTTTTCCCACCACGAAGTTAGCTCTGCCTGGCGGGCCGGCATTTGGAAATGTTCGCATTACCGTCCCGATGCCGGCCACCAAACCGATTTGGCTAGCCATCGAACCCGATAATGAGTTGCTGAACGCCGAGTTGGCTGC
>JAAEMV010000934.1 GCA_024225195.1 Planctomycetaceae bacterium
AATCGGGTGATCGCCTATGGCTGCTCGACGTTGTCGCCCCCAACAGACAGGCGGCAACGGCGGTGCTGGCTAATTTCAGGCAGGTAGCAGAGGGCGGGAACGTGGCACTGCATCCGGTGGTGAGTGCGGTGGTTGATCCGGAAGTGTTGAAGAAATTGATGGTGAAAGGTGATGGACCGGCAGCGGAGGCTGATCAATGAGGCGAGGGTTGAACGGGATGATTGCTGGGGTGTCAGGGATGGGTTGTTCGGTGCGTTTTCGGGTGTCATTGGGATTCGATGACAAAAAGGGGAATAATTAAGTGTATTTGGTAGACTGTCACCGTAATCTTTGGATAAAAACCACATGATTACAAATATCGTTATTGACGGGTACTACTACTACTCAAAAACTTCCAAATCTTGGAATGGAAGAAATTGGATCAAAATTCGCAAAAATAGCGCAGGGTAAAAAAAAATGGTGAAAATTAGCATCGAAATACAAGGTCTTGCAGGGCGATATCCGGCTGCGTGTACGAATTCGATTTGCGGGAAATGGCGGCGAACTCAAATTTTAAAGCCGTACAATCCACAAATCATGCCAGAAATATTCAATCCGCCTATTGATCAGACTCCGGGATATATTTTCGGTGAAAAAAAACAATGAACAAAATAGCCAATATTCTATGGAAAA
>JAAEMV010000935.1 GCA_024225195.1 Planctomycetaceae bacterium
GAGCGGTGATCTCGGCGCGGCGCGTGCACATCTGAGATACATCCAGCGTGACGGTGTCACCCGTGAGGGAGAGCCTGGCAAGCTTTACGGGCAGGACAGTGATCGCGTTGATGGCAAAACCTTTCTGGAAGGCACTGAGGATGATCGGCACCAGTTCCGTTTCATCGTGGCACCAGAGGACGGCGCGCAGCTTGAAAACCTTGAACCATTCATCTGTGATTTAATGCAGCAGGTAGAAAGTGATCTAGGCAGAAAGCTGGAATGGGTTGCGGTAGATCATTTTAATACCGGCCATCCGCATACTCATCTTGTGGTCCGTGGCAAAGATGAAAAAGGTAATGATCTGGTTATCGCGCGTGACTATCTGTCCCATGGATTGCGCGAGCGAGCCCGTGACCTTGTTACTCTGGAACTTGGCCCTGAAACCAAACACGAACTTGATCAGAAAATAGAAAGGGAAGTTCAATCCGAACGGCTCACCCGGATTGACCGATCGCTACTCAAAGATGTTGAGGATGGAATCCTAACCATCTCATCATTACCAAAGCAGAATCAGCAATGGCAAAGCCATCGCATGGGTCGATTGCGTAAACTGGAAAGCATGGGATTGGCAAAGGAACTCAAAGCAGGCGTGTGGAAACTTGAAGAACGAACTGGGCAGGTACTACAGCAACTCGGGCAACGTGGTGACATAATGAAGACGATGCAGGCTGTGCTGAAAGAAGCTGGCATTGATCGTGCTGCATCAGATTATTCGGTCTTTGATGCCAGCCAGTCAAATAAGAAGGTTACCGGTAAACTCGTTGCGTTGGGATTGTCAGATGAATTCAATGATCGCCATTATGCTGTTGTCGATGGGGTGGATGGGAAACTGCATTATGCTGAGATTGGCCGCCTCAGCAAGTACGACCCGCCGAGTAAGGAAATGGTGGTAACTTTGCAGGGACAAAATCCAAGTAAACAGCGACAATCGCAGCAGATGATTGCCCGAGTGTTCATTGAATCCCATGTGCCATTTCATGACCTTGCCAGTGCGGATGGGGCAACTTGGCTGGACCGAAAACTGTTGTCCAAGGAACCGGTGGAGTTTCGCGACAAGGATTTTGGTGCAGAAGCAAAACGAGGCCTGAGATTGCGACAGCAATGGTTGCTTCGGGAAGAGTTGATGACAGAGCAAAATGGGCAATTGATCGTCCGACGAAAACTGCTTGAGACATTGCAACGAAGAGAGTTGAGTCGGGTTGCGATGAAGCTTCAGAAAGACTTTGGATTGACCTATCAGCCAACGTCAAGTGGCGAGCGACTGAAAGGGCCGATTAGCAAGACCGTTATTCTGGCTTCAGGACGATTTGCGATTCTTCAAAAGGGCAAGGAGTTTTCACTGGTACCTTGGAAGAAAGCAATTAATCTCGATCGGGATTCGGGTCGCTCTATCTCTCTGTAGGATTGCATCATGTTCAAAAAAGTGAGTCCAATTTTCAAATGCTGGATCAGCTAGAAGATGATATTTACGATCCTGTAATGTATGTGTTTGATACATATATGTTTGCCACATATTAAAAAACCTGATACGTAGGTGGTGCGTAAAAGGAGTTTGTTATGAGAATAATCACGGGTTCGCCAGTTTATGGCGATGATTTCATGTTTCGCGAAAAAGACGTGTTGCTTGCCTGTCAGTCACTTACTGACGGTTCAAGCTTGTTGGTCAAAGGTTGGCGTCGTATTGGCAAAAGCTCACTGCTCACTGAGACAGCTCGACTGCTCAATGAGGAAAATAAAAACGTGATAGCGATCGTTGTCGATGTTCAAGACCTTGTGTCGATGAGCGAGTTTCTCTCAAAAGTTATTGGCGCTTTACCAAAAGACAAATCACAGCAACTCTATGCTGCGATGGGGGCTGCCAAACAAATCCCTGGTAAGGTCATGAATGCAATCCAAAACCGCATCCGCTCTATCGGCGGCAGCGGTGGCGGTGTTGAAGCCAACGTTGAATTTAATAAGAACGTTACTGACTATTGGGAGCCGTTGAAAACCAGCTTTGAGGCTTTGGCAAAACAGAGCCAGGCAAAAGGCGAGCGCATCATTTTAATGATTGATGAACTGCCATTCTTCTTGGAAAATCTGTACCGTCAAAGTAAAAATGTTGATAACATTCGCACAGTGCTTGCTACCTTAAGGTCATGGCGGACTGCCGGATTGTCTATGGCCATAGCCGGCTCAGTCAGCATTGAGGCATTTCTTGAAGATCTCAAAATTGAGGGTCTTGTTCTGAATGATCTCATTCGTCTTGATCTGCGGCCGCTAAAACGAGCAGAAGCGGAAACTTTCACCGAGACGCTTGCCAAAGTGGGTAATATTGAGGATTGGAATGATGAAGCCACAAAAACCCTACTGGATCAACTTCCCGACCATTTCCCGTTCTTCATTCAATCGGCTATGAATTTTCTTCGGGTGGAGGATAACAGCACCACAGATACCATAAATGAAGTGTTCGAGAACCAAATCTACCCACAGATTTTTGCGTCCTTCTTCCAACAGTTTGACGAACGTCTGGATCGTCGGTTTTCCAAAGAAAAGAGAAAAGCGGCCGTGGATGTTCTCAATGAGATGTCAGCAACACATGAGGGGTGTCTTACAGTTAATGAAATAGAGGCGATCTGTGAAGCTAGAAGCCAGGATCCCCTACAGATCATGCGCCGTTTAGAACTTGCTGAATTCATTCGTTCTGATCTGAAGAAAAAGGGATACAAGTTGGCTCAAAATCTTCTAAAAACATGGCGCACGGCTCGCGGAGGCGTTTGATGGACATTACGCGGTTTAATCCCCATGCGATGGCAGACACCCAAATTCAACTGCTCTCTACCGGTCGGGACAAGCTTATTGAGACTGTCGCAAAGGCACTGACAGACGGTAAAGGTGTACGCCAGCATGTCCTTATCACCGCGCCGAGGGGCTTCGGCAAATCATTCTTTGTCCGCGCAGTTGAGATTGCCATCGAAGAACTGTCAACGAATGTACGGGTCTGTGTTCTGCCTGAAGAGCAACGCAATGTAACAACCCCATCTGGATTTTTGCGCGAAATTGCCCGCGCACTTAAAGGAGCTCCAGCATCCACTGTAACAGGTCAATTCCTTGATGACCCTAAAGGGGCTTGGGAGGAAGCCAGATCCGAGTTGGAAGCGGTACTTTGCACTCTAGACAATGATCAGATCGCAATCGTTGCAATAGAAAACTTCGGCGAACTCATTAAGACAGTCTTTAACAATCCCGCTGATGAGTCAAAATTGAGATCAATGCTCAGCGAATCAAAACGGCTTGGAATTCTGGCGACTGCTTTACATGCCGAATTTGATCAAGACTACGAACGACGACTGTTTCACGCTTTCGCAAAGTTCACATTAACCCCTTGGTCAGATCAGGACCATATTCGATATTTCGAACGGAGAGCCGTTCTTGAAGGTCACGACCCTAATGATCTCGACCGAGGGCGAATTAAAGCACTTGCGCAATTTACTGGCGGCTCACCACGAATGGCAGTTGCCCTTGCCGACTTGTTGCTCGAAAACGACCCCATGGGGGCTGCTGCCCTTTTGGACAAGTTGGTTGATGAACTCACACCGTACTATCAAAATCTCGTTGAGCAGATGCCAGCTCGAACAAGAACCTTGTTTGACGCTCTGATCAGGCAATCAGAGCCGTGTTCACAAAGCGAGCTTGCTGAGCGAGTAGGTACTACTCAAAATAGGATCGCTCAACATTTCTCATGGTTGCGTGAGCGTCACCTCGTTGTTGGAAAAAAACGGTCTGGGAAAAGAGAATATCTTTATCAGGTTTCTGATCGTCTGTTCGTGCAGTATTACCGTAAACGTTACCTTCTACACGACAATTACACACCACTAGCTGGCATGGCCGAGCTGCTAGATGGATTTTTCTCCGCAGCACAAAACCGAGAGCAGATACTTATGCTCATGGAAAACGGCAGGTTAGATGAGGCTACTGAATTTGTCAGAGCCGCTTTATTCCGAAATCAGGGTGAGCTTGGAGACTGGGTCCAAAAAACGGACAACCGCACTGCAATAGAGGCACTTGCCGCAAGTGAGAATGGTGATCATCGCTTAGCCATAGATTTATATAGAAAGGCACTTATTATGGCTGATATTGATGAAGACCGTGTTGGTAAAGCCTTGATTCTGGGTCAACTAGGGCTCAACGCCTCGCACTTGCGCAGATTCTCAGACGCAATTGTAGCTCATCAGAAAGCTTTGGAAATCTGGCAAAGTCAGGACAAGCCAGCTGTCACCGCTTGGGTTCTCAGTCAGTTGGCTCAGGAATTTCGCGGTGCTTTGCAATTCGACAACGCATTGAAATACGCCAAAATGGCTCTGAAAATTTGGAAGAGTAGAGGGGCCGAAGATCGGGTCGCATCAATTTGGGGTGAAATTGGAGAGAATCTGAGGCAAATAGGTCGCTCTGAAGAAGCCGTCGATGCCTATCTGCGCGCAGAAGAGTTCTGGAAATCCAAAAAGGATGGGGCAGCTGTCGGTTGGACGTTGGGTGGGATTGGTCTTGCGCGACGCGATGTTGGCCGGTTCAGGGAAGCAATACAATCGCACAAGCAAGCTCTTGAAGCTTTGGAGACAGTACCGACAAGAAAACGCAGTATGGCTCTCAACTTGGGGTGGATTGCGAGTTCTCATCGAATGCTGACCGAGTATAGCGAAGCTCTCGAAAATGACCAAGCGGCTCTCCAAATTTTTGAAGAGATGAACGAACCAAGAAGACTCATTAAGACCCTCTCTTCGATTAGTCTCAATTATCTTGGTCTCAATGATTTTGGAAATGCCTTTTCTAATTTGCAAAAGGCTTTCGATATAGCAGTGGAATCAAACTTCCAAGATCAGATTATTTGGACTACAGCTCAGCTGTGCCATCTCCATCTTAATGTCGGTGAGCCAATGCAAATCTTAAAACAACTTGATAAAAGCCCGGTCCTTGATACACACAAATTGTACGAAACTGTCTTGACCAAATGCGGTTCTGCGTTGGGCCTCATTGAGGAAAGAGATGGGAGAGCGGCCGCTTTTAAAGAAGGTTTGAAGGTACTCGAGGGTCTTTTGCTACGCGATGAACATGTGCCTGCCAATGAATCCATGACATACCTTTTAAGCGGGTTACTAGAATCACAGCGCGCTTTTCCTTTGCTTCAGGACCTAGCATTTGAGGCTGCGTCCATGGAAGGCGGGCTGTCTGATCTGCGACGTAAGGCGCTTGAACTGTCAACCAAATTCATCGTGAATCGCGACGACGAAAGCTTGTTGGAGAACATCGACCCAGATGTCAGTGCTGCAGTTCGTGCAATTATTGATGCCAGCAAGTCAAGGCGCAGAAATGGTGAGGCTTGAAACACCACCCAATAAGCGCGGGCCGGCCAACCAGAAGACCAACATCAGTTGCAGTTCATCGCCCATGGCACTTTTTGAACTTAATGCCACTTCCGCACCAACATGGCTGATTGCGACCTGGAGCTTTGACTACTGTAGCAGCTTTTCTTGGTGTAGTTAGCGCTACCTGTCTTTTCGGCGCACGCATCTTTTCTGCATCCTCGTAAATTGCAGAATTCTCAGTGTTTCTGGCAGTTGGCACTTTCACAGAAAAAAAATCTGCGCTTTTATAACCAGCGTTGGGATCAGCAAATGTTATGATTCCAATCATATTAGCAGTTCTTGTTGCGATAGCCGCAGCACTTGCTTTCGCTTCCACGATTTGAGTGTTGCAAGGTACACCAATCTTTTGAAGCCAAATGAAAAGTGATTGCTCCCCGATGAACTGAAAATACCGGCTGTTGTGCTCATGAAGGGTGGTCCGGCACGACTCCAGCATTTTTGCTAAGTCTTTTCGCCCTTCTTCACCATAGTTTCGGATGTGGGTTTCAGTTGCTAACCACCCAGGCGCACACGAATTGTTCAAAGCTCCAAGCAATCCAAGCAGTTCAGAGGGGTATTTCTGGGTTGGTACGGGACGTGTTTCCCAATCCTCACCCTCAAAATGATGGTCTACAACTTTACTCATTCCGTCCCAGACAATCATGTCTGGTTTGTCTTTGGCCTGCTGTTCCGAAATATCTTGGTCAAAGCGGTTTTTGCTTATGTATGCTCCCAGGTGATCAATCTCATCAAAAAGGAGAACACCCGTGATGCCGGCCACGACTTGTCGAACTTCCAAGTAGTGCGCAAGCTCCCCCATTGTCGGAAGGAACCTCGTGAGCACAAAAAGATCATCAATTGATAGCGACAAAAAGGCATGTTTTCCGATAAGCGGCACTATTTCCGCAAGCTCTTTGCACATTGTGGAAAAGGGCGAGAATGATTCAACTGTCAAACCAATCCAATCGGAAGAAGAAGTCTGTAGTCGGCCAGGCAGATGCGGTCACATTCCACATACCTACCGTCTTTACGCTCGAAAATTGGCACCTCTTCCGCCGAGTTCAGATATTCAAGAAATCGTTTGCATTGATTATACGCCTTGACCACTAGGTCCTGAATTGATTGAACATGGCGGGGGAAATTTGCTGCGGGAGAGGTGATGGTGGCCGCTGCACCCGCCTTTGCTTCAACTAAGAAAAGCACATCATCGATGCGGATAAGCGTATCGTTCTCGACCCATTGGCGGGTCGTGGGATCTTTATACCAAACCTCCTGATTAATCTTAGCGCCTTTGAATTGATTTTCAAAAATTTGGAAGAACGCAGCCTCACTCATGGCTTTTTGTTTGACTTCGAACTCTTTTCTATAGTCAGGGCAATGCTTTAGAAGGTTAAATAGCAATGCTCGATACCCTGCATCCCGCACGAAGCATGGGTCAACGGCATAATAATTGTCATCAATTTTAATCAGGGGTTTCTTGCGGGCGGGTAGTGTTTGAAAAGGCGTTCCGGCGTAAGGCCCCTCTGCAAAGAACTCAGAGTCTTCTCCTCTAATGAACGCGAGGTCTTCGAGGAGTGCCTCTGGCAATTCAGTATGTCTGCTGACATTGCAGATACCACCACGTAGCATGTCATCAAAAGCCACAGACGCGGCATTTTGATCTGCTACCTGCGTTTCCATCCAAGCTGGCATTGCGTCCTCGAGTGATTTGCCTTGGGCTCCGGCGAAGGCTTGTGCATCGTCGAACTGGCTCATCATAACTTCAATAGCGTTTGCCTGGCCGACTCGGACGGCGTTTGCTATGTCTTGAAAACCGGTAGCAATGTCTTGTGCACCCATGCCATAGGTATCTCGAAGCAATTTGTCATGGGGTGCTAAAACAAATCCGTAGAACTCACCTTCCATTACCTGATAACGATTACCACGAAGCAGTATCCAGCTTGATTTTGCGTGGAATTCAATATCTGCAGTATCATGACCAAATGCGCCGTTGTTGGTGCCAGCAGAACTCGCCATTGCGTAAAACATGGCTGCCATTCTAAGCTTTGAAGCGCATTCAAAAATTTCTGCACATGCCGCTTCGTCGAGCGTCAACTCGTCCAGTTCCGGCGTAGCTGCCAACGAGGCATGCACGTATTCAAGTGCAAACTGGGTATCATCTACTAAATTGCTAAGTGGATCTGTTTCACCGCCTTGATTGCCAACTTCCGATTCGGTGTCTTTGAGACCACCAAGGAGTCGTTGACCATAGATATATCCAAGTAGGTCGTTCGGTGGTTGCTGTGCGACGAGATCGCGCATGTGAACAGCAAGTGCCTTCATTTCCTCCAAGAGAGACTTATCGACCGCAAGGCGTTTTTCTTCCGGCATGCCTGCAATTGTCATATGCACCTCCTGTAAAAACTTAATTGGCGAGCAACTTAGTAAATCAGAAATACACTAATAGAAAAATCGAAGGATTGTCGCCAAGTAATTGTTGAAAATATTTGATTACCGGTTCAGTTTAAATCATGGAAAACGAGATCTCTCAGCTCAGTATTGAAGAAATAATGGCTCGGATGGCACCTCCGACCATTCCTGATGATGTGTTTGACACAGAGAATGTTGAACTACATCAAATTGTAAATTGGGATATGCAATACGCGACGATGGTGCTTGCCAGTCTTTGTACTATTCCTGAGTATCACGCTAACGGAATAAGGCTGGATTGGCTCCAGCGGCTGGTGCTCAGCAAATCTAATGGAAATCAAAAACCTTCCTCTCGCCAGTTTGAAACGGTCTTGAATGAAGGCTTGTCCAAAGCGGGAGTTCATAGACTTGAAGACCCAAACGAGGATTTGCTTTGCGATTTAATTGCGACGACTCATGGAAACTATCGCATTTTCCCTGGTCAATGGGAGCAAGCTGCTGCCTATACGCAAACACTAATTGAAGCTTTCGAAACTCTCCCGAATACGTCAATTAGACGAGACGTTCTAGAAGCCGCGCATGCATTGTTGATTCTGAGCGATGTAATTGCATCCAGAGTGCAAGTTGACCGGGGAACCGCTTCAGGCGGCAATCCATTTGGAAGCATTCAACTGCCCAGCAATTCGACCCTTTCCGAGTTATCACAGCGCGTCAAGTTTTCTCATGTGGAAATAAAGCGTCTTGGGATCGCGCCAGATTCTCTAATACCCTTGATTCTGGATACCGATCTTTTTCGCTTCGTAAGCGATGGTGAAATAGGAAACACTCCTTTGGAGTTTCACCCAATTCTCTCTCTCCGCGACGGAATCGTTATCATCAGCCCTAACAATATTTCGATTGCCATCAGAAGTATTCTTGTTAACGCCGCCCTCCGAGGTGGCTTGGAAAAACAATTGCAAATTGCGCTTATGCGCAGACAAGAAGTTCATGCGGAAGCTACGGGCTTTTGGCCGATACCGCAGTTGAATTTGTCTGCGCCGGTCAAGCATGCGATACGAGTCACGGTTGCTCAATATGATGAGGGCAGCTACCTACACGTTCTGCAAGTTCCGACTACATTTGAAGATTTTCCAAAGGCTGGGTTTGCAACGGTTAGGAAACTTCCTCAGGAAGTTAATCAATTCATCGCGGATGATATCTCTCGCTTCTGGCGTTTCCTCGAAAAACAGAAGGACTGTCGTCAAAGCGCGACTGTATTGCTGCTGAGTGGGTGGGGGGTGCCACATAGTTTCGCGCCACCCGTAAAACATAATGAAGCTCCAATTGACTGGCAATTTATTCCACTAAGCTTTGCCGATGCTGCGGTGTTAGGGGCATGCGATGGTGGCAAATTTACTGACATTGTGAGATTGAACAAGCAAGTCGAGCGTCTGGAAAAAGATGGCTATTCGTTCACGAACCCGAACGGTCTCCTGAATATGTTTGGTTTCTTCCGTATGACCGACGGCAATCTAATCCCTGAACACTTCACTGACATAACGCAGCCCACTACCATTGGGATGCCAACGGATGAATTGTTGAAGCCTAGATTGGAAGGTATAGTCCGCCGAGACTATCGGTCACTAGAAACAAATGATGGTGAATACAAGATAGTTCAAAGAACGGAGTGGGGTAAAGAGGTCGTACTACCCATCTTCGCTAGCGTCGATGATTTGAATGATGGCCAATTGTCCGGCGCAGTTTCAATTTCAGGACGCACATGGTGGATTGAGTCCATCTCACAGGACGATGAAAGCCGTGAATGGCGCTATCAAATCTGGAATGCAGTTCTTCAGTGGCTCGGTACCATTGGGCCAGAAATAATTAAGCAAATGCCAGAGGCTTTTCCAGCAAAGTCAAACCGGGTTCAGCTTGAAATTCCAAAATCAGATGCCTTCGAACGCATACCACATGGAAAATACACACAGCCCTTGGAACAGTCTATTCAAATAAGCCGTTCCAATGGCGGAGTTGGAGGAGCTGTCGAAATTCAGGAAAGTTGGTTACCTTACCTCCAAACTCCTGAAAATAAAGCAGAGATTGAGCTAATCGCCTCTGTTCTTGAATTACTTAGTGAATCTCAAACAGACAATAAATCTAGGCTAACACTGGTTGGTCTCATCTCTAGCATCATTGGCACAAAGGATTGGCGATGGCTTCACGCTTTCGAAGCGAATCGACCGCTCGAACGTCTCTCCGGACGTCAGCTCATTAGCCGTTTCAAAGCAATTCCGTTATCAGCGTCATCTCTCGTCAAGTGTCAGTCTGTTTGGGAGTTTTGGGACCGTGCGAAGGGCACAGAGTTCGACGGCGAAAACGCTTGCAAACTATTTCTTGCCCAATACAAAGAAGCGATTTTGACCTCGCTGACAAAGGACATTCATCGCTTTAATCGCATCGGGTTGGTTACAAGAGCCGTTCATGACTATCAATCTGCCCGACAGGAACAAGAGAGATGGCACCGAACTATACGAGCTTTAAGGGCCATCCGTGGCGAGAAAGCCAATGAGACGGCTTTTGCTCGCCAGAACGAGATCAATGCCGTTCAACGTGCGGCTAAGATAATTCTTGAAATTGGAGCATGCGAGGCACCGGAAGACGGTGCCGTGGAACCTAGCCGCAGTGACATGGAAGAATTATACGCAAAAGTTCTTCTTCTGGTCGGGAATAGTCAGCTGTTTGCCGCAATTCGGGCGGGGCTTATTCCCTCAAAAATTAAACTCAGCCCAGCTGGTGATCTACTCACAGAACGTGAAGTTTTTAGAAAAATTCTTGAACCTGGAGCCGAGTGGTTAACCCGCAAGAAGTTGGACGATGCTTCCGCCGAATATGTAGGACGAAATAACAACCCCGCGCCCCCTAGCGCGGAAAAACTCGATTGGGAGGCAGGCTTACGCAAAGCAGTGGAGGCGGAATTTCAGGTTCCAGCGGAAGTGTATTTCGATTTGCAGTTTGCGCTGACACAGTTAGCTGAAGTCAGCGAACTCAGTATTATCCCCGCAAAGCATTCCGGGCTTGTAAAAATTTTGGACGAAAATCCATACTTTCCGAAAGCGGATACACGTCCACTTCTCCAGCGACTCACACTGAAGAGACGTTCGTCATGGATCTCTGATATATCAGGGTCCGACATTGACTTTGGACGGTTTGACCGACCGTTCTCATTGATAAATCGCCCACTTTTAATGTTGGACGATAATGAAGATGACCCTTTAGTGCTTGTCTCACCAGTTCTTGTTTCAGATTCGACAATGTATTCAATTTCGGGACTCATGAATGGCCTCCTTAACAATGCGTTCTGGCAGTCTTCTGAGGCACGGCGCTTTGCAGGAGTTCAAGGAAACATCTCCGGTGAAAAATTCGAAACTGAAGTAGCGGAGCGTCTGACAGAGCTCGGATTAGAAACACGCCTCAGATGTAAGCTCTCAGCATTACTCAACCAAAAAACACCGCCAGAGCTTGGCGACATCGATGTTCTTGCGATAACGGCAGATAAATCCAGAATTTGGGTTATTGAGGCAAAGAATTTGCGGCTTTGCCGAACTGAGGCCGAATCCGCTGCGAGAATGTCAGAGTACCGCGGCCAAATGAGAGAGGATTCGAAGGGACGTAAAAAACCGGATAAAATGCTTCGTCATACACAGCGAGTTCAATACCTGCGTTGTCACTCTGAGGCACTGGTCAAAACTCTCAATCTTCCGAAAATCCCGGATGTGAGAGGCCTGCTAATTGTAGACGCTCCACAGCCAATAAATTTTCATATGCTTGACGATCTACCCGATGGGCAGAGCGCTTTTTTGAGTGCATTAGACGCTCACAATTTCTGAGTTACCAGTATGTCAATCCCCCGTAAGCACCACTATGTTTCACAATTTTATTTACGCAATTTTGCTGTCGATCCGGAGCGGAAGAAAATTACGACTGTTGCGAAATATGGTTCGACAGCGGTTTGGTCTAAACGTTCAATCAAAAACCTTGGATATGAAAGCGATTTGTATGTCTCTCTTAGGTGAGCGTATGGGGAACCCCACCTAACTCGATTGTTATTCGTGCGCTAATGTCCATGTGTGGATTTTGCTATGGCACGTCGAAAGCGGCGGACTTGGAGCGATGAAGAGAAGCGCTCAATTTGTTTACAGACCTTGGCACCAGGCGTTTCGGTCTCACAGGTTGCGCGACGTTATGCGATGAACGACAACCAGATGTTTACATTGCTGATGAATTGAACTCCAAGCGTGGGTTAGTATTCAGACTGGACCAATAAATGGGGGCTGGTCAAATTAACAACCAAAATTCGAATGAGATGGGCAAAGGCGTTCTAAAATTCTCTTGTGGATTTTTAAAAAATCTTTGAACTTTGCTGTAGATGCGAATATGACTTATCTTACGTTACAAGCTCCTTTGGTAAGAGAACGTTTGAAAATGGCAGTTGTGCGGTTGGCAAACATTCTGAACATAGTATTTGGGGATTAGGCAGTATTTACAACGTGAAGATCGCAGGGATGATTTCCTGAGTTGCAAATCAAGTGCGCCAAGGTCGCCAACTATTCGCGTAAAACAACTGGCGTACTTGTATTCTCTGTTTAACAGGCGAGAATCAGTCAATTCAAGCCTGCTCCCATCATCAACCCATTGTGAATCAATAACTTAGCAATCACTTATCCCGAATCGACGTTATTGTAGGTTAAGATCGCCTGCTAGAAATATTAAACTTATGCTTATTGCGCCAAGTATCAGAATAAATCCAAGGCACCAGTTCTCTTCACAAGAACTTCAAGCGTTTAGCATCAAACATTATGGAAAA
>JAAEMV010000936.1 GCA_024225195.1 Planctomycetaceae bacterium
AGATTTTGTATTTGACGAAGCGGCCAACACGCCTGCCAAAGATATAATTCAGAAAGTTACTTCTTTTCGTGCCCATAAACTGCGCGTTCTTTATATAGCCCAGTCAAGATCAGACCTACAACGTCAGAACTCGGAAAAACTAATTGCGACACTTGAAGACAACTGCAATCTCCAATGGCTTCAATTCGGAAACTACGAAGAAGCCGAGCGCGTATCAAAAGCCATTGGCGAAATCACCAATGTAAAATTCAACGTCAGTGGCAATTCCGGCAACGCTGACTTCAATACAACGATTGATACGGGTCGCGAGCGTTTGTTTTCACCCGATGATCTCATGAACCTACCAGCCAATGAACAGATATTGTTCATCTCCGGGATCGGGTTCATCCATTGCCTGAAAATCCGGCAAAATGAGATAGGTGACAGCGCCTATTATCTTTCAGCCAATCCTGTAGAGGGCGGAAGATTGGCCCCGGATATAAAGGTCAACATTCCCATGTGTTGGGCGAGAAAACCGGAAGGTGGCCTATGATCCGCCCGGTTCACTTCATTTGGATTGTAGTACCAGCCGCCTTGTATCTGGCATTCTTGGCATGGGGCCTGCCCCATATGGCCCTTAGCTATACATTCCGAGACAATGGTCAGGGCTACGACCCCTTTGCCTATCGTTGGTATCTCACATGCACCTACGAAGGCCCATACGGTTCTCGCAAAATCCACGCAGCCAACGGCAAATGCCCCTGGTTCCGGTTTTTCAAAAGGCAGGAGTTGGCTAATGCAAAATAATTGGCGGGTGGATATCGCGTGTTCCAAGATTCTGTTCGCGGATGATTTCAAGACGCTTTGCCGCCTTGATACATTTGAGGATCACTGCCTTGTCAACGCCTTGGGTAACCGAGATATCGCAATTGGCGCGTTCATCCGCATTCAATCCATTCGGGTCGGTTTCTTGCCAAAATCGCTCGTAGTCGAGCGTTTCAAGCCATTCTTCAACATCGTTGCTGTCTTCAAATCTCTGCATGTTCCCATTGTACCAAATCCCGGATTCACCTTGCAACAGTTTTTGTACAAAGGATGCACAGCATGAGCCTGTCGACCTCGCAGGAAGTCAAACAAACCTTCCATCTTGTTGCCCTGCGCAACGAGTCAGAAGTCCTGTTGACTGGCCGCCAGTGGGAAAGACGCAATGCCCTGGTCGAACGATGCGATCAAGCGCGCGACAAGGAGAACGCGCTGTTTACAGAACGGCTTCATACCCGTGTGGCAATTGAGCAAAAGAAGCTGATCGATAAGGCGGGATCGAAGCCGAAAGAACACAAACCTGTTTGGGGGCAGGATGACCTTTTCGACAAATCGGCCAGTCTGGCCCAAGCAGACAAAAATGTGCGTTCAGCCCATGAGCAACGAATAAGCCGCATCAATAATTACGAAGAGCATGGCCTTGCGGCTTTGATGCAATCGGCGCGTCGCGAAAACAAAATCCAGGGCAAGTCGGTCCTTAGCTTCAACCAGACTTCTGATCGCCGACTTGGTGGCGAGCGGAGTATTCGAAATTTTCGAAAACAATCCCGAAATCAAGAGAGATAATGCAACCAAAGGAGAACCAAAATGGATATTCTATATGACCCCAAAGAAACTGAACGTGTCTCATCAGCCCGCGATAGTTATTCTGGCCGCCTGTTATCAGACCCGGATTTTGATGAAGCGATGATGATTACCTGCATCATGGAAAAGGAAATCCAGAAAACTGCCAGATTTGCAGAAAAGGTAATTGAGTATGCTGCTGCCTATGCCCATACCAGGAAAAATCTCTCAGTCGTCAAAGCTGAGAAAATCATTCGCGACCTGTTCAAGGAACGCACAGGCATGTCGATGAATGAAATGAAAGAGATATTTGTACAACGGGAGGAAGGTCTCACCGATATACAAAAACGCGCCGCATTTCCCTATGCTTCCGAAATCGGGCCGATGATTGAAAAGGGTGACAAAATCTCCTTTCACCGGGCCTTCTCCCATCAGGCAAAAAATTGCGCCATGGAACTCAATATTACTGATTTGGGTGCCAAGCGCATAATGAGTGAACAGTTCGAAGCCGTCAAAGGCGAAAAGCTTTACGACTGGGGCAAAGACCAGGAGACACGCTTTTACAAACCCCAGATCGAAGCCGAAAAGCAGGAACGCAAGACGCAACGCAGCCAAAATAGAACACATGAGTATTCGAGAAGCTGACAATTGGACATGTCAGCACGGCTGACAGCACTGGTTTTTAAAATGACCACAAAATGGTCATTTCAAAGCACCAGCTCTGCCCAATAAGGCAACAAAACTGAGTATTAGCAAAACGCAAGAATATAACGCAGATAATTGTTGAGCAGAATGTTCACATCATGTTCTTGCAAAGAGAAAGGAGAGAAATGCATGATGTATTTCAGTAATGCAGATAAACACTATCAAGATCGAGAGGTGGAAAGATGACATTTTCTTCTCTGAACCTTGGATACAATGTCAGGCGAGCCAAGCTTGATGAGTGTGGTGGGCTAACAGTGTTTTCGCATGATCTGGATTGCTTTTGCATCCCCGTTAGTCATGCAGACCGCCTTGCTTCGGCGTACAAACGCTATCTGGCCGGAGCAGAGATACTTGATTGGTACAAAGATTTCTCCTGCAACGAACAACAGGTGGAATGTGACCGATATTCAATTGGCTTCTTTCACGACCGCGACAAAACAGAGTTTGTGCCGGGTGAGTTCTCTCTGGCGGCTGCCATTGAATTTGTCTGGCTGGAAGCTGGCGTATCAGACGAACTGGCACTTCGGTGGTGCATGATGATGGAATACATCATTTGGCAGGATAATCGTCTGTCAGAAAAATCAGAACTTGCACAGCGTGATCCTGAATCGCACGAGCCGGGTAATGATGAGTTGGAGGAGGATTGTGCGGCATGACTGAGAAACAAGAATATGAAACAACAGACAAGACAGAGGCCGTAAATACAGTTGCAAAGTGGCCTGCTCTTACTTTCGATGTAGAGTTATTCCAACATCATCTCGATAAATCCGATCTGACGCAGGAGCAAAAGGATGAGTTCCTGCTCGATCTATGGAACTGCATGGTGTGCCTTGTTGATCTTGGCTTTGGCGTTCATCCGCTCCAGCAGGCCGCTTCTGACGGGTGTGAGCAAATCCAGAATTTTGTCGATTTCTTTCGGCTTGACCCGGAGGATATGGTAGAATGCGACAATAATCCCAAGTCAGATTTTAATGGCAAGGCCGATGCGCAATCCGGCGCATCATCAGGAATGATTCAGGGGGAAAGGAGCAAAAAATGAAACCTGCAAATGAAAAGGACAAAAACAAGAAAGCAATTATATATTGCCGGGTTTCCAGCGCTTCTCAGGTCGCCAAAGGTGACGGTCTGAATTCTCAAGCATCACGGTGTCGGGAATATGCCCGATACAAGGGTTATGAGGTCGTGAATGTCTATCAGGATAAAGCGATTTCCGGCGGCGTTGCAGTGCGTCCGGGACTGGATTCCGCATTGACGTTTCTACGACGGCAAAAAGACCGGACAAATTACGTCATGCTGTTCGATGATATCAGCCGGATTGCCCGCGATTTGAGGCTGTTTCTGGATTTACGTGATACAGCCGATAAGCTTGGCATCAGACTTGAGAGTCCAATGATGACATTCGACAACAGTTCCGGCAATGTCATGAGCGGAAATATTCAAGCTGTTTTTGCTGAGCATCAAAGATTGCAAAATGCCGAGCAAACCCGCAACAGAATGGAAGGTCGTGCCAGAAACGGTTATTGGGTCTTTCACGCGCCGCCAGGCTATAAATACGAAAAGGTGGAAGGTCACGGAAATCTTCTGGTACGCGATGAACCATTGGCCTCAATCATTCAGGAAGCCTTGGAAGGCTTCGCAGCGGGCCGTTTTGAAACCCAAAGTGAAGTGAAGCGTTTTCTTGAAAGCCAGCCGGATTTTCCAAAGGATTTTGCTGATGGAACCATTCGCTATGAAAAGGTCGTCCGCCTGTTTCGGCGGGTTCACTATGCAGGACATATCGAAATACCCGATTGGGGTGTTTCACTACGCAAAGGCCATCATGAAGGGCTGATCTCCCTTGAAGCTTTTGAAAAGATACAAAAACGGGTTAAAGAAGATGCACGTGCGCCTGCCAGAAAAGACCTCAGTGCGGATTTCCCGCTTCGCGGCTTTATTACCTGTGGTGATTGCAACAAGCCTCTGACGGCCAATTGGTCAAAAAGCAAAACCGGAAAGAAACATCCCTATTACATGTGCTTTTCCAAGGGCTGTGAAAGCTACCGCAAATCCATCCGCCGCGACGTGCTGGAAGGTGAATTTGAGGCAATGGTGCAAACACTACAGCCTGAGCAAGGGTTGTTTGCCTGCGCCAAGGCCATGTTCAAACATGCCTGGAACCAGCGCCTTGCTCAATCTCAAGCAATCACACACGCACTTAAACGCGATATCACAAGAATCGAAAAGCAAATGGATACATTAATGGACCGTCTTGTCGATGCAACCACACCCACTGCTGTTATTGCTTATGAAGCAAGGCTGGAAAAACTGGAACGACAAAAGCTTGTTTTGACCGAAAAAACG
>JAAEMV010000937.1 GCA_024225195.1 Planctomycetaceae bacterium
CGGGCGTCGGTCCGCGGTTCCGGAAGGTAGACGATGAACGAAGAGCCGAAGACGTGCTTCGACTTCAATTCAATCCCGGCCCTGTCGATTTTGCCGGTTTGGTTGTCGAAGGTGATCTTGGTCGGGCGCTCGCCGATACCGTGATCGGCCAACAGGATTCTTAATCTTCGACTGAATTTCCGCTGGCAGACTGCCTTGCGTTTGGGTGACTTAATTTGAAAATGCGTCCCTAAGCTGATTTTAGAAAAACCAGCTTAGGGACGCTTGATCGAAACACTTACTTGACTGGAGTGAGTGTGAAGTCCTTGATGGCTACCCCGTATTGCGGAGGTTGGTTGCGTGAGAACTGCAAAGTGTTCTCGCCCTCTTTTAGGGTAAGCATGATCTCACCGGATTCCTTCCAGTCACCTTCCGTGAATGGCATTTCCAAAAACAATTCGTCAGCACTATCGTTGACCCGGACGTTGAGTCGTTGGTCATAATTAGCTGTGACGACTCTTGCTTTGAGGGCGTACTTACCTGATTTAGGTACGTTGACCTGATACTCAAAACGTGAGGTAGTGCCTTGGCTTGGTCCGGTCGGATCTTCTTTGGGGCTGATAGAATAGTAGTTTCGAACATAGGTGTCTGAGATTCGCTCACACACATTACCGTAAACATCGTACAGTCCCCAAGGGTTAGGTTTCTTTTCACCCACGGGATGAGACTTGCCACCGGCGTTGGTTTTAGACCAGGCAAACGCATCCATTTTTGAAGGATCATCGCCGAAGAACCATTTTGAATTTCGGCCCGCGCGGCTGGCATACTCCCATTCCGCTTCGGTGGGAAGTCGGGCGTCTCGTCCGGTGACTTCCGTAAGTTTGTTACAGAAGGTTATCGCGTCTGGTGCAGCGACATTATCCACTGGGCATTCAGGGTTCTTGGTCGATCGACTAGGGTTGGATCCCATCAGAGCCTGGTATTGTGCTTGTGTGACTTCGTATTTTCCGAGGTAAAACCCTTTTGTGATGGATACCTCGTGTTTGGGAACTTCGACACATTCGAACCGACCGTCTTTGGTACTTTCACCACCCATCACGAAACTACCTGGCTTGATGTAGACCATTTCCATCTTCACGCCATCGCCAAGGTCGAGCGTTATTTCACTTGGAGCGTTACCTCCGCTGTGTGACACCGCAGCTCGAAGCCCCCAGTTTTCATAGCGGCCGTAGCCACCACTGAGCATGCGGAATCCAGACGAGCATGCATTGGCGTCTCCTTTCCAGGTACCGCCCCGCATGATCGTGGTCCCTTTCGGAAAGAAGCGAGGCAAGAAGACTTGCAATCCGCCACCGAAGCTTTTCATAGCTAACACGTCGCGAGTGTTACCCGATGGTTTACTGTAGGCCGCAGCCGGGATGGAGATGAGATTGCTGCTGTAATTGATCTTTCTGTCTTCTGGTGAGACCGGTGAAGCGATAACTTTCTCTGCAACGGTCGGTTCATTAGCTTCGCCTAAATCCTCTCCGAGTGCGTCGAGCGTCACTGCCGTTCCATTTTCGATAATAGTCCGTTGTGTTTTAAGAGCCAGGTCGTTCCAAAACTCAGGGTTTTCTTCGTGTTCTCCGTAGGTTCGTTTTTCCCCAGAGACATCTCCGGCCCACTGAGCACGTTTCACTTGGAGGTATTCTTGTTTCTTAGTTCGGGCCTGCGTGCTGGCGAGGAAATCGAGATCACTTCGATAGCGAGTGCTCGTCCACCCGGCTCCCCAGCCGCCACCTAGGTTGACGACCCAACCTGCGGGTGTCCAATGGGCAAGCGCGGCATGTCCGCGACTTGGCCGGGCAGTTGTCGGGATTCCGAAGGCTCGCAAAATGAAGCGACCAATAAATGCCCGCCGCCCGCAAACTCCACCATTCATCAAAATGTTTTGATACTTTTGAAGCTCAGGCCGATCGTACTTAACGTCTCCGGAACCATATTTGACATCGGAGCCCACCAGGCTTACGTAACGCCAACCGTAGTTGTCATTATAGATGTGATCGGGGCGATAGTTTCGAAGCATCTTACGACCCCATGCCAACGTCTCATCAGGTTCATCGCCGTTAACGACCATGCGGAGTTCCCACGTGCTTAATCGTTCGAACGCGGGATCGAGTTCGCCATTTTCAAACGCCTTTTCATAGTGAAAGTAACGCTTGACTGGATCGACTGTTGGGGGGGCATTGGGTTGGTCGACAGGATTGGTTTGGGTGATAGGCACCGCATGCTCAAGGCTGATGGCGAGTGCCAGTCGATGTAGAACACCGCTGGTTGCCTTCATGCTCCCTTTTTGAATGTCAGTATAAATTTGCATGGCTGGTCCGTACTCGGGAGCGCCATAACCTCGGCCTTGTCGTTTGGCATTAGCTCCATCTGCAACCAGCATTTGTGTCATCAGATCAGCATCTCCAAGCAATTTTTCAACGAGGGCTTTTTGTTGTTTTCCTTGTTGAGCGAACTTCGCCAATCCTTCGGGAGTTGCTTCGTGCATCACGACAAATTTGGCGAACTTGTCGTCGAGTGAATCGCTAGAGAGAAACTTACTCAGTTCCGCGGCCTTTGCTTTACCGGATTGTGGCAGTTGGGCAGCGAGTTGATCCTGTAGTTTCTCAAGCTCGGCAGCATATTCTGTCTGAAGTTTCTGCCCAACGTCGGTAAGCAGTACATCGTCATTTGGTTTTGCCTGTCCGAACAAACCAATTGGCGTTCCCAGTGTCAGGGCAATCAGGCTGCCAAAAATTATGTTGGATAAATACGTTCTCATAGACGGAGGTTCCTCGGTTTGCCGCGCACGCCTTGCGATTGGGTGCGCGAAAGATAAGTGTCGTTTTCGCTAAGCGTTTTATGATACCCGAAAAGTATGCTTAGGTCGAAGAAATTGAGATTCCCCCAAACCGTTGGGGTTGATGAAAAATTGAAACATCAAGCAGGCCATTTAGCGAGCGAGAAGGAGCCTCGCTAACGTTCTTGGTTTATGTGCTTTTTGCGATTAAATAGTAGAGTGGCTTGGGAATAATTTCTTTAATTAACGCCTTGCTCTGATATCTTAGACCGCCCGAAAGGTTTTCCGCCTGGTAGTTGGCCAATATATTTGGGAAGAGCAATGGATTCAAAAAAGGACGGATCGGGTTTGCACAAACGTTTCGCTGCCGCTTGAGCTGACTCACCACGCTTCAATTGAATCATTCCCATCGGGCCGAATTGGCGGCTTTTCTGCCAAACGCGATCTCCGTTTTTGACAAGCGTCACTGAGCCAATTTGGGGTGTGTACTTAATTGACTCGGTTCCACGACGACCGAAGGGGTCGGTGATCGAGGACATCTCTGCCTTTTCCTGTTTCCCTTTGACAATTTTAAAAATTAATTGAAGGTCTGCCTTGTTTTGAACTGCCACACCGTTCTTGTTAAGTGTTGTCGTAATCCGAGTACGAATTTTATCCTGTTCATCCCCTTTGAATGGTAAATTAAATTCGAGGGATACCTTTGAGTCGGGGCCGAGCACCAATAGTTCATCTGGCTTGAGATTTTCTGTGCGTTTGGTGAGGTTCGTGCCGGGGAGTGGAATGGGTGATATTTTTGTTTTCCCAGCGAACCAAAATCGACCATCGTTGGCATTGACTACGGTTCCGCCAGTCGATTCGTAGACCCAAACAACGGCCCGTAACCGGACGTCCATCAAATAGACGTCGTCAATTAGTAGGTATTCTTCGCCTACCCAGTCAATTGATTTGGTGATTCTTGGAGGCGCGGAGAATTCCTGGCTGAGCTGGTTGTCGGACAGGTTCCATGTCCAAATTTCGCCACTGCTGCTGTTGATTCCGGCAAGTTGTTTTCCGTTTGGGGAAAAAGCCATGATTTTCGTGGCGGTTGGCGGTTCGAATTTTCCAAGCACCTCGCCATCGTCAATGTTGATAATGTAAACCGATTTCCCCGAGGCGATTGCCAATTGTTTTCCCGTTGAGCTGATCGCCGGTTGAGTCGTGTCCGAAATCGTATAAGAGTATTCCGCGGTCGCTGATTCGCAGTTCCAAAGAGTGACACGTCGACCCGCGGTGAGTAAACGATTTTCATCAACGAAATATCCAAAGGTCGGTGCTAATCCATCTCGGTCAAAAAAACTGGCTGCCTTCCACGAAGCGGTTGGGAGAGCTTCGTTTCCTAAATCCCAAAATGTAATTTCACCTGCAGTGCGACCGCTTCCTTTCTTGTAGGTGACGGCTTGCTTCTCGGTAGCGGCAAGGAGAGTTAGGTCTTTCGAGCTGATTCTCAAGGGAGCTTTTGATTCTGCCGTGTTCAGGTTGGCTATCAAAAGTTCAGTTTCTTTCTCGAAAGGATTGGTGATCGTAGCAGCAATCATCTGTCCGTCATCGATTAATTGAATACTCGAGAGTTGATTGTGGAACTCGTGTTTTGTGAATCCACTTTTGAAATTAATGACCCTTTGGTTTTGCTCAACTATGCCTGCTGAGTCAGGTTGGACGGCCCATTTGCCGTTATCAGATAGTACTTTTTCGTTGGTCTGAAAATTTGGACTGATAGGTTCAATTTTGGGTGTAGACGGTTTCGAATCGGAGATGCTGGGAGCTTTCGCAGGCGCTTTCATGTCACCGCCCGCAAATGGATTGGCTGCACTGTTTTGTTTTTTGAGTTCTTCTAGGTAGGTTTTGTCTTCGTCGCTCAATTTAGCGAGCGGCAAAGTGATGACGCGGCCATCCTCTTTTTCTAATTTGATGTTGCCGTCTTCGTCGCTGACTAATTTTGCATTGACTGAAAAGGAACCAGTCGAGTCTGTCCACTTGCGCATTTCAGCAGGAGGTGACATGCTCTGGCCTGCTGATTTATCTTTCGCAGACTCAATCAGCTTTATTCGCGAAGGAGGGAAAAATCTCTCTGTTAATTTTCCACGGTACTCAAATTTGACTTTGGGCCAGCCCGTTCCTGTGAAATCGAAAATTTCCGCCTGATAAGTCTTCCCAAGGAAATCAAACTCGACGATGTCGCCAATCTGAAAGTCTTCCTGGTACATAGTTGCATCCACATTGGTTGCAAAAAACAATGCAGGGAGAATTAGCAGGAAGCAAGCACGGTTTAGAAAACGAGAAGGGGAGGTTGATAGAGACATAGGTTGATGTCCGGAGTGTTTCGTTGGTCGTGAGGTAGCAGAGGTCGGCATTTTGTCATCGTCGATGGTAGCACCGATGGTCTGGGGAAGTCAAAGGCGGGGTTAATTCTTGGTGGGTAAAGTAACCAAGACATGATCAGTTGTTGGAAATAGGTGCATCCTGGGAACCAGAGGATTCAGCGACTGGGAAAACAGCGAGGAACGGGTTAGAACATAGTCTTGTTCCTGCCGGCAACGAGGCCACGGTCATTCCTTTCGCTCGAGATGTAACGATGTACAAACTCCTTTTTTTTCTGTTCTTCTCTGTCGTTATGTTTTCTCAAACCGCGAATGCTCAAGACCCCTCGCAATGGGTCAAGGGAAATTTAAACGATCTCGTCAAGTTATATGTGCATTTCCACAAGACACCAGAGTTGTCGTTTCATGAAAAAGAAACGGCCGCGAAATTGGCTTCGGAATTGAAGTCAGTGGGAGCCGTTGTTACCGAAAATGTTGGTGGATTTGGCGTTGTGGGATTGATGAAGAATGGCGACGGGCCGACTGTCATGGTTCGCACGGATCTCGACGCGTTGCCTGTTGCCGAAGCGACAGACGTTCCTTACGCATCCAAAGTCACAACGGTTGACGCTGATGGAAACACTGTTGGCGTGATGCATGCCTGTGGCCATGATATTCATATGACAACGCTTGTTGGCGTCGCCCGGTTTTTAGCTGCCAATCAAGACAAATGGCAAGGGACCGTCATGTTCATTGGTCAGCCCGCTGAAGAGCGAGGAATGGGGGCGGTGGCGATGCTTGACGATGGTCTGTTTGAAAAATTTCCCAAACCTGATTACGCGTTGGCGTTGCACTGTAATTCAGTAACCCCTAGCGGTTCTGTTTCGGTGAGGCCCGGTTATGCAATGGCAAACGTCGATAGTGTTGATATTGAAGTCTTTGGGCGCGGTGGGCACGGAGCCTATCCTCACACCACGATTGACCCAATTGTTCAGGCAGCGAAGCTTGTCGTCGATTTGCAGACGTTGGTTTCCCGGGAAGTGAAACCGATTGAGGCCGGGGTGGTGACCGTCGGTTCAATTCACGCTGGTACGAAACACAATATCATTTCAGATAGCTGTAAACTTCAACTGACAGTGCGAAGCTATTCCGAAGAAGTACGGCAGTTGTTACTTAACGGAATCAAGCGAAAGGCAAGGGCGGCGGCGATCAGCGCCGGAGCGAAAGAACCGGAAATCAAAATCTCAGAAGGAACGCCTTCGCTCTCTAACGATGCTGAACTAACTGCAAAAATGAAAAAGGTATTCGAAGGGGCGATTGGAGCGAAAAATGTACTTGATGCGGAGCCTGTGATGGGCGGTGAAGATTTTAGCCAATACGGTCGTGCGGGAGTGCCAAGTTTGATGTACTTTCTTGGCGTTGTAGAACCACGGAAACTTGAGTATTACGAAACGAATGAGATTGCCCCTCCGTCTTTACACTCGGCAGAGTTTGCCCCGAACGTGGAGCCAAGTCTGATGACCGGGATCGTGACTATGTCTAGCGGCGTGCTTGAGCTGTTAAAGAAATAATGCGCCCAGTCTCCGGCTTGACGACCTTCTCTAAAAGAAAGAAATCTGATGAGTGAATTTGGTAAACCACCGCAAAACCAAGGCTACCCTCAGTACACGCAAGTTGTTGTGCAGAATCCCCAATCCAATCCGATCGGCATGATCGGTTTTGTGACGTCGTTAGTATCTTTGGTCATGTGTGGAGGGCTGCTGTTTCCAATTAGTTTTACTTGTTCGTTGATTGGAATGTTCCGGCAGCCAGCTGCTTTTGCGATTGCCGGTTTGGTTATCAGTTTAGTGACAGGCTTTCAGTTTCTATTGGTTTTGGTCTTTTTCATCATCCCATTTTTTTTCGTAGGTGCGGCGGCAATGGGAGTTGGAGTTGCCGGAGCCTCGGCGCTCGCTGCTGAAATGCAAGTTGCTAACCAAGCCAGAGTCGTTGAA
>JAAEMV010000938.1 GCA_024225195.1 Planctomycetaceae bacterium
ATTGAGAGCCATGCAAGTTCGGACGGAGGCCATTTAAACCCGGCTACCACAAATGAATCCGCGCAAGTGTCTCAGGGAAAATTTGTTGGCAAAAAATTCGGTCGAATGCTTGACAGCCGACAAAATCACGGCAAATATAATTTCGCGGTGGGGTTAGAAATCCCCATCAGTCAGTACGAGTTTTAAAGCTCTGCTCGGATCGTCTAGGCGTTTTTCCAGCAGTTGGTCGAAATGCTAGGCGGGAGTTCGGGCGATATGGCAGTCGGTATCCGGGATCAAACGAGGGAGTTATGGACGTTGATTGCAACGCGATTTTTGGTCGCTGTTAGACGGATCATGAGAACGCGGCCAACATCGATTTTAAGTTGGATAGCGATCGTAAGTTTACATTGAACGTGGATGATGGACGCTGTCCGGAGAACATTGTCTGGGTGGGGGGGAATTAGCCTTACAGCCCGACTGTTCCTCGGTGGTTTTGACTTTGAGTGAGGTTGGGCAAAGGATTTCGACTTCAGGATTGTTGGTGTTGCACCGGGTAAAAAGGGAATTCCATGCGGTTGGCTCTAAAATTCAATTAAAAATTCTGGTTCAAGCTTGTACTGCTCTTATCAATATCTTTCTTTTGGAAATATCTAATGGCTCATGTTTGTTTCGGGCGTTTGCCCATAAATCGTAAATGGTTAAGTACGCATTTTACTTTAATTTTTTGTTTAGGCGTGCTTGGAATTTCCTTTGAGGTGGAAGCGCAGAATGCTGATTTGATCTACCACAATGGACAGGTCATCACGGTCAACGACGGGATGCCGAGGGCAGAGGCAGTTGCCGTTCGAGCCGGTAAAATACTTGCAGTTGGAACCGAAGCAGAGGTTCTCAAAACTCGGAATGATTCGACCAAGCTGATCGATCTCGAGGGTCAAACGATGCTTCCCGGGTTTGTTGATGCTCACGGCCATGTGATGGGCGGTGGATTGCAGGCACTCTCGGCAAACTTGCTGGCTCCGCCGGATGGTGACGTCAAGGATATTTCTTCGCTACAGAAGACAATGCGGAACTGGATTGCGGAAAACAAAGAAGCGGTAGAAAAGATCCAGCTTGTTGTTGGTTTTGGTTATGACAATGCTCAACTCGCTGAGCGCCGCCACCCGAATCGAAAAGAGTTGGATGCCATTTCGACAGAGCTACCCATTGTGTTGGTTCATCAATCAGGCCATATCATTTCTGTAAATTCGAAAGCTCTTGAGATTGGTGGCATTACCCAAGAGACAACAAATCCAAGTGGCGGCGTGATTCGGCGATGGCCCGAGAGCGATGAGCCCAATGGTGTCCTCGAAGAGACGGCGGCCTTTCCATTATTGTTCGAACTGTTGAGTAGAGTCGGTGAGGAGGGGGCGGCTACTTTCGTCCGCGCAGGCGCAGAATTGTGGGCGCGGTTTGGGTACACCACAGCGCAAGATGGTCGCACGATGCCAGACGCAATTGAAACTTTGAAGGAAGTTGCGGCAAGTGGCGAACTGAAAATTGATATTGTTTCTTACCCAGATGTACTCGTGGCACGCCAAGAGATAAAGAAGGAACAAAGTTCTGAGTACAAGGATCGGTTTCGAGTCGCAGGCGCCAAGCTGACGATTGATGGATCGCCTCAAGGCTTTACGGCTTGGCGTGACCGGCCATATTACGATCCGGTTGGTGATTATCCGCCAGGTTACTATGGATACCCCGCTGCGACAGCGAAAGAGGTGGCGGAGGCAATTGATTGGG
>JAAEMV010000939.1 GCA_024225195.1 Planctomycetaceae bacterium
ATAACGTCCAAAATCACCCGGTCGCGACGAGAGATTCTCCATTGCCAAAACGCCCGACTTCGCGACTCGGGTGCATTTTATTGTTATGTCGCGTTTTGTTGTGTTTCCAACTGTGATTCGATCTTTGCGTATCGTTTGCGCTGCCAGAAAACTGCGATCGCACCGGTAATGATTCCGATGAGGCCACCAAAGTAGCTGAAGTTGTGCATCGTTCCTGCCCTGGCGAATGCAGCATCGTCGGTGATTTCATTATCGTACCGAGTGAATTCGCCGACAGTTTCTGGGTCAACCGTCGCAAATGCAATTGCGAGCGCGACCAAGCCAACAATCAATGTTGTGATTGCCACGATTCCAAACACGCGAATCATTCCCCATAAGTAGTTCGCATTTCCAGGAATCAGTAGACCAAGCGGAATAAGTACGATCCCAATGATGACGCCCATCCACCATGCCGCGTTCCAGCCGACAATAGCAGCGCCAATTCGATCTTGGAAGTGAATCAATCCGAACTGATGAAACTTAAATTTCGTGAAGTATTCGGGAGCGACTGTATAGGAAATTTGATTGTGAATAGCGCCGTAGACGCCAGCAAAAATGCATGCGACGACAAATAGCACCGGAATCAGAGAGTATTTCAACATTGAGATTACGTGAGCGACATAACGTCTACGTTAACCGGGCGGCGACGGAAAACTCTGATTCTAAAAAACCGGCATACTTCGCCGCTCCGGTTCAACGTTTTGTTATGTAGTAGGTTCACGGATTGGAACTGGTGGTTGGAATCCATTCATGGTCTTGAATACCAAAATCCTGAAAACAGGCCCGTTTCGCCATTTCCCAGTCATCCTGAAGCCAGTCTTTTTCTGGGTATTGGCTTTCCCGACTGTCAAAAACAAAGACATAAACACCCTCTGGATTTTCTTCTAGCAATACTCGATACGGCGATCCACTTTTTGGGTATGTGTGCAGTTTCATTCAATTCCAAACCTGCATAACG
>JAAEMV010000940.1 GCA_024225195.1 Planctomycetaceae bacterium
CCAACCATTGTTGCAATTGTGCTGCATCAATGAGTAGGAGGGCATGGGGGCTTGTGATGAAGCTTTTGGCGTGAGCCTGGGTGAAACAGCTCCTAGTGCAGATCTTGGTGGTAGTAGCAAATATTCAAATGAGAACTTTGAAGACTGAAGTGGAAAAAGGTTCCCCGTGAACAGCAATTGGACGGGGGTGAGCCGGTCCTAAGAGATAGGAGAAATCCGTTTCAAAGCAGCTGTTCCTCGGTTCAGCTCGCCTATCGAAAGGGAATCAGTTTAACATTACTGAGCCAGGAACTGGATATTGAGTGGTGACACAAGCAAAGCCGAGAACGATGGCGGGGACCCCGAGGAGAGTTTTCTCTTCTTGTTAACAAGCATCACAAACAATGGAAACGGATCGACCGGAGATATTGTTTGAGGCCTGGTAAAGGCAGTTAGTTTTTGACTGCTTCGGTGCGTCCTCGCCGTTCCTTGAAAACTCGGTGGCGTGACTTATTCTCAGTCCTGGTCGTACTGATAACCGCATCAGGTTTCCAAGGTTAGTAGCCTCTAGTTGATAGAATAATGTAGGTAAGGGAAGTCGGCAAAATGGATCCGTAACTTCGGGAAAAGGATTGGCTCTGAGGGTTTGGCCTAAGGGTTTCTGAACTGAATTCGCGGCGGCTAAGAGAGACTGCGGCCCACGCTGCGGACTTTCCCGGCCGCCCTCTGGATGTTTGGAGGACGTGCTTCATTGCACCTTCCTTAGTGCAACGAAAAACCAGCTCAGAACTGGGACGGACAAGGGGAATCCGACTGTTTAATTAAAAGAAAGCATTGTGATGGCCGGAGACGGTGTTGACACAATGTGATTTCTGCCCAGTGATCTGAATGTTAAAGTAAAGGAATTCAACCAAACGCGGGTAAACGGCAGGATTAAGTATGACTCTCTTAAGGTAGCCAAATGC
>JAAEMV010000941.1 GCA_024225195.1 Planctomycetaceae bacterium
GAGTATCAATTTGATCAGCAAGCATTTGCAGCAGGTGCTTGATCAGGTTGCGATTATTACCGATGAATTGCAGGAAATGAAAGACCGCGAAGGCGGAAAGCATTGACCCTTGTATCTTATGCCAGATACTCCCAGAAATAACGTTCCAAACGATTTTCTCCCCAACGCTTCGCAGGAGATGAGGCTAGTTCTATGGCAATATTTAACCGTTGAAAAAATTACCATTCACGAAGCTCTGATGCAGTTTCTGTCGGGAACAATAAACACGCCCGTTGAACAGGAAGTTGCAGAAATGATTGCCGAGGATTTTGAGGAATATTGGGAAACCTACCTTGCAGCAAACAGAATTAAGAACGCGATTTCTGCTTCAAAGTTTTGCTGCCAGTCCTAAACCAAATCTCAACAAAGTTACCCATGCGCAATAAAACTATGTTAGATCGTACGACAGCATTGGTGCTTCATTCTGTTTTTTGTGGCATGGTTCGGTGACCCATCGCACAGAGAAAGTTATGAAAAGAAAGCTTAAATACCGCGCTCCGCAAGATGTGTGTTGTCAGACAACACCATCATGGCAAGGGTGACGCTGGCGCTCTCCCGTTGCATCCCTCTGGCAGATGGCTGTTTCAAGGCATTGAGCCTTTCCCAGCCATGCAAGCGTATCACCGCTTAACCACTCGCGAGGGAGACTTCGCTCTCCCTGCACCCATCGATCAAAGGGCGTTCTTGTCATTGTGAAATTCTGATCAACCCTGCTCGGATTGGATGTTGCAACCTCGCCGAGGATCCCCCTGATTGATTTTAGAACTCAATCACACTTACATAAATTATTGATAAATCCTCTTGAGTGCTATCATGTAACTGTCAAACTCGATAAAGTACTTAACATGTCAGAAAACCTTGATCTGCAGACGACATACAGCGCTATCCTGGTAGCTGCACGCGAGCGCCGCTTCATCAGTTATGGTGACCTTGCGAAAGCCAACGGAGCGGAGTGGCAAAACGTCCGCTATAAGATGAACACGCACTTGGGTGATCTCGTACAGTTGGCCGCAGAGCGTGGCTGGCCGATGCCCAGTTCTATCGTCGTTAATCAGAACAATCTGAAAACTGGTAAGCTAGACGGCACGGCCAGAGAGGGGTTCATCGCTGCAGCCAAAGAGTTTGGCTTCGACGTTTCTGATCCAGCGACATTCGTTGAGAAGCAGCAAAATGCAATGTTTGAATGGGCTCCTAACGCAACGGAAAGTCTCGGCTTGACCGAAGCCACCCACCAAGAGACGGAACTCGCTTCCGTTGGGCCAAAGTTTGTACAATTTTTTGGACCAGTACTAGATGCTCTTCGCAACCTCGGTGGGTCCGCCGAAGCCCGCCAAGTCATAGAAAAAGTTGTTGAGTTCGCGGATGTCACAGAAGACGAACTAAAAGAGACAAACAAAAACGGCCAGTCGAAATACGAGAACAAGGTCGGATGGGCGCGCTTCTATCTTGCGAAGGCTGGACTGGTAGACAGCAAAAAGCGCGGCTTTTGGATGTTGACGTCAGAAGGAAAGGAAACCTACCTCGACCATGAAAGTGCCGTCGCGCTCTTTAGAGACGTTCATTCCCGTTATCGCGATACAGCCATAGACGACGAGGAAGCTGCGCCTGAAGTTTCTCAGGATACGAGCCCGGAATTGTTTGACGATCCAGAGCGGCGTTTCTGGTTTGTCGGCGCGTCTTGGGGCGATGATGGCGATCAGACTGAGCGTTTCCTGGAAGAAGGCGTGTGGAAAAACGGATATGAGGAAAAGTTTGCGGAAAACGTCGCCCTTATGAAGACCGGTGACCGCATCGCAATCAAATCGTCTTTTGTAAAGAAGATTGGCCTTCCATTTGAAAATTTAGGTAAATACGTTTCATGCATGCGCATAAAGGCGATTGGAACCATCACTGAAGCGACGAAGGATGGTCAGACCGTTAAGGTAGATTGGACAAAACTCAAAGGGGCAAAAGAATGGTATTTTTATACCTATCGGATCACTTTGGTGGAGGCCGATGCGTCTGAAAGTCTTGCTCGCAGACTTATCCAGTTTGCATTTAGTGACAGCAAGCAAGACTACGATTTCTTTCTGCGCCAACCTTACTGGGCAAAGAAGTATCGAAAGTCCGCAGATACGCTCACGGATTTGCAGATCGACGAAGAAGAAGCCGAAGCAGACATCGAAGATACGATCTTCGAAACTTACGACATCGCAAATATCGTTGGGGATGGGTGCTTCCTACCTGAGGCAAATTTGAAAGATGCCCTCACACGGCTGTCGTCTAAAAAGAACCTGATACTGCAAGGCCCCCCTGGAACGGGTAAGACTTGGCTCGCCAAGCGTTTGGCCTACGCCCTCATAGGTACCCGTGATCGAAAGCTTACACGTAAACGAATGCGAGTGATCCAGTTTCATCCATCTCTTTCCTATGAAGATTTCGTTCGCGGTTGGAGACCAGATGGAAGTGGCCAACTCAAACTGACCGACGGTGTGTTTCTGGAAGCTGTTGAAGCCGCTCGCGCTGAGCGTGACCGCCCCTTCGTTGTCATCATCGAGGAAATTAATCGTGGTAATCCAGCACAAATTTTCGGCGAAATGCTCACGCTCCTCGAAAAAGATAAGCGCCGCGAAGACGAAGCCATTGAGCTTGCATACCATAGCGAAGTCGGTGAGCGCGTTTACATTCCTGATAATCTCTATGTCATAGGAACAATGAATATTGCAGACCGTTCTTTGGCGTTGGTCGATCTGGCATTACGCAGACGCTTTGCCTTCGTGACTCTTGAGACGATGCTCAACGAAGCCTGGATGAATTGGTGCGCGAAGCAGGCTGGGCTGGAAAACGACACTGTTACGAAGATCCGAGATTTAATGAATGAATTGAATGAAGAGATCGCGAGTGATCAATCCCTTGGAGCACAATTCCGCATTGGACACAGCTATGTGACGCCTGCCTCAGGCGAGAAAATCGCCAATCCCGTCGAATGGTTCCGTCAGATCGTTGAAACGGAAATAGGCCCTCTTCTCGAAGAGTATTGGTTCGACAACCCAGACAAAGCAGCAAGCGCGACTAGGAAGCTTCTGGAGGGTTACTAATGGAAGCCCTGCAGGCAGAAAAGGTTGCAGAGGTGAATGCGCCGCTTGTCTACGATAAGATTCCTCTCCGCAATGTCTGGCTACTTTTTTTGTACGCGTCCGGTCTTGCTCAATTTCAAGGCAGGTTCGAAGCCGAGATCGAGGAATCCCCAGATTTTAAGTCTTTGGTTGCACGTCTTCTTTGCTACGCAACTGAAAAGCGTCTCAGGCGTAATCTGAGTTTTGGCTATCAACGACGTTGTGATGTGCTCCGCCGAGTGCGGGGGCGTATAGATATCTTGGAAAGTGTTTCTCGTGACCTTTTTCGACGGGGCGAGGTTGCGTGCAGATTTGACGATCTAACTTTGGATACACCGCGCAATCGACTGGTTTTTGCAGCGCTAGAACGATTGTCTAGTTGTCTCGAAGACACTGCACTGGCGCATCGGTGCCGAACTCTAGTTCATGCCCTTGGACGGGCAGGTGTGAGTAGCATTATTCCTTCGCGAAACGAAATCGCCGCAGATCAGATAGCGCGGCATGAGGGAGACGACCGCCTTATGGTATCGTTGGCTAAAGCCGTATTTGACATTGTGTTACCGACTGAACAAGAAGGTATACGCACAATGCTCAAAGCGCAGCGAGATGAGACAGAATTTCGCAAACTCTTTGAAAAGGCAGTTGGAAACTTTTTTGCGGCAGAGCTTAAGCGCGAAGATGGATGGCACGTTTTCCCCGGTAAGAAATTTAGTTGGCCAGTGGCATCCGGCTCGCCAGGCATCAGTTCCTATTTGCCTAAGATGATTACAGACATCATTCTTGAAAATGTTCAGGAGGAACGTCGCGTCATCATCGATACAAAATTCACCGATGTACTGACAGTGTCTCAGTACGGTGGAGAGCGCTTTAAAACCGGGCACATCTATCAGCTTTATGCCTATCTTCGTAGTCAAGAGCGCACTGATGATCCAATGTCCCTATGTTCTGACGGCCTGCTGCTATATCCCTCTATTGGAGTCGAGGTGGACGAGACAGCACTCATCCAAAATCATCGAATTCGCTTCGTTACAATCGACCTAGCGCAACCAAGCGCTGAGGTGGTGGAGAAGTTGAGAGCTATACCCGTGCTAAGTTCATCCTTTTTGCCGGACAGTAATAATGAACGTCACTAATTTTTTAATTGCTGCAACTAACCTTGCACACTACACGACACAGTTGCCAAGATGCCAGAGAATCAGATGAAATGGAGGATTCTGTCAACTACAACGGGATCATCCAATGTCCTCGAAACTCCCC
>JAAEMV010000942.1 GCA_024225195.1 Planctomycetaceae bacterium
CGCCAAGCCGGAAAAGGTCCTCGAGTGATTGTGACCAGAGAATATCCAATCTGGAAACGAGCGGGATTGCACTTCGGCATATTTGTCGCCGAACTTAACGCCCAGAAACTGTTAGCAATGTTGGCCACAATCATCATCACAACTGGGATCCTCTTCACTGTCTCACGAGGCGGGTTCTTGGCATTGGGAGTCGGATGCGCGATTGCACTTTTCTATTATTGTGTGACACGTAAATCCTCATTTATTTTGATCGGAATTACCGCCGCATTATTTCTGGTGCTGGGAGCATTAAACTTCAGTGAGACTGGGGACCGACTTTCTCAACGACTCGGAAGGCTGTCGGATACGGATATTATCGATATTGATCAACGCGCTCAGCATTGGTCACAAACGGCACCAGCCATTCTTGAATTCAGCCCTCTGGGAAGCGGTTTAGGTAGTTACCTTAACGTGCATCGCCTGTATCGAGTTGATGATGAGCGACGGGTTT
Organism: Planctomycetaceae bacterium; assembly: GCA_024225195.1. Lineage (GTDB taxonomy): Bacteria > Planctomycetota > Planctomycetia > Pirellulales > Pirellulaceae > Mariniblastus. Next base: position 491 of record JAAEMV010000942.1, read on the forward strand.
ACTACTTTGCTGAAAACCAATATTTCCAAACGCTCATGGAGACTGGGATAATAGGTTTGCTTCTGCTGCTTTCCGCCATCTTGATTTTAGCGATGTGTCTTCGATTTTTAGCGCACCACGGCAACTCACCTAAGACTGTCGCCGTTTGTTCAATGGGTATGTTTTTATTGCCAAGTCAAATGGTAGCAGCGTTTTTTGACTTCGGATGGTTCATCCCTGCGAATACCATTTTGTTGGCAACCACCAGTGGATTTATTGCAGGCCAAACTCATGCATTGGCTGACCGTTTAAAGAATCGTTCGTTATTCCGTTTCGGATTACCTCGATGGGCCGCATTCGTTTTGATGCTTGTAATTTTTTCTGTCGCTTTACTGACGCTGATTTCATCGAGAAATTACGCCACCATGGCAAGAAAACTAGGTGACAGCCCTCAGACCGAAAATTATCAAACGCTGAATCTTCAAGAAACGAACACCCGCATTGAGGGACTTAAAAAAGCGATCCAGGCAGTACCCGAGGCAAACGGTTTACTGCGTCTTGCAGAACTTTACCTGTACCGTTATCGCATACAATTGCATGAAGCGATCCTAGAAAATGACGTGTCATCTTTGGGTGATGATAAGAAAAAATTAGATATTTGGAACTTTTCGACGGGCATTGACCGGCTTCACCGACTTGTTTATCAAGCGTGGATGGCGGATGACGAACGTGCTATCAGAAAACTGATTCGCGATCCGCTCATTCGTGAAAATATTTTGCCCGCCGTATATTATTTAGAGCTTTCACGTTCACGATCGCCGCTAAATCCAGCAGTTCACGTTCTGTTAGGACAGACGCATACCATTTCGCCTTCGCGAAACGCAGACTTGCCGCATCTAAATCGCGCATTGGAGTTAGCCCCGGCCAACGCCACGATTGCGTTTATATGCGGGATTCTAAATCTACAGGCAGACCGCGTTGATGCCGCATGCCAGAACCTACGAAAATGCTTGCTCATTAACCCGCGAAGTTACCGTAGAGTCATCTCAGTGACCCTGCCGTACCTTTCCGCAGATAAAATTGCAGACAAAATCTTGCCGGACAACGTATCGTTACTTTACAACTTCGCGGAAAATCAAATGGCGTCAAAATCGCTGGAATCCCGAAGACCGGAACTTTATAGAAGAATCCTAGGACTTCTTGATGAGAGCCCTGATTGGGGCAGAAAACCGCTCGTCATTAAGTCCGAAGTACAACAAAAGCTCGGGAATTTACAAGGAGCCATTGAAACTCAACGACTGCTAATTAGTCTACACCCGAATAAATCTGGCTATCGGCATCGATTAGTGAACTTGATACTCAAGCGCTGCGAGGAAATCATAGAAGATACTCAGGCCCCCCAAGCCAAGCAGGAGGAGCTTCTGAAAACAATCGCCGCCGCGAAGAAAGCTTGGGACGACCTCAAAAGAAAAGACAAGGCTGAAACGAACCAAGCCAAGATAAGGAAATACCGAGCCCGGCTCACCCAACTGTCCGAGCGAGCTCGACAATTAAAAACCAATAATTAATCGGAAACGAAACGATTAGTTCGACCATTATTCTGCGTTGATAACTCGGACCGGGGCGACGCAGGTCGACCAGGCAACCGTAAAGCACACTGTAAACCCCAGTAATAAACTTACCAATGTTTGAACTTTCACCCATTACCGCACTTATTTTGGCAGCGATTATTGCCCTCTGCTCAGGGTTACTGGTCGTGCCGTTTGCCAAAAAATGGGGACGACGTTTTGGATTGGTAGATGCACCGGATCAAAAACGGAAATTGCACTCCAGTTCGGTCCCATTGATCGGCGGCATTGCCGTTTTTGTGACTGTGCTTTTGACGCTTGCTTTGGTGAGCTTAATTGGCGAACAAGCAGCCTTCTTGTCATTTGTTGGGGACAAGAAACTGATCGGCTTGTTCCTAGCTAGTTTGCTTATCTTAGCCATTGGTGTCATCGACGATCGTTTTGCAATTCGCGGTCGTCAAAAACTACTAGGCCAATTCGCAGCGGCCACCGTTTTAATCTACTTTGGCTATCGTTTTGACATCGTCTCTGTTTTCGGGCTGCACTTTAATGAGGAAATGCCGGCAGTATATAGCCTAGTCGCATACGCCTGGATTTTGATCGGTATCAGCTCCGTCAACTTACTTGACGGAGCTGATGGGTTCGCAACGACCATTGGCATTGTGACGAGCGTAGCCTTATGTGTTATGGCACTGGGATTGGCTTTTACGAATCCTCTTGACACCACGGATCTAGTGGAACAAAAGAGCATACAAGCGTCCCACTTTCGAGACGCGATCATTTGCGCTGCGATGGCGAGCGCTTTAATCGCATTTCTCAAATTCAACTTCCCACCTGCGACCGCTTTTCTCGGGGACGCCGGAAGCATGCTAATCGGTTTATTTATTGCGGCGATGGCGATCAAAAGTGGAGCCAAACAGGCAACCTCGTACGCCTTCCTTGCTCCGATTGCATTATTGGCAATTCCCATGTTCGATACGCTTGCAGCTATCCTGCGAAGGAAACTAACTGGACGTAGTATCTACGAAACCGACCGAGGACACCTGCACCATGCATTGATGGGAAAAGGATTCGGACCAAGAAAATCACTGTTGCTGTTTTTCGCCATGTGCTTAATGACTGCCACAGGTGGGACGATGGCACTGATTTACCAACAAGCCGAATATGCCGCTCTGGCAATTTTATCGGTAGCGGTATTTCTATTTGTCGGCCGCATATTTGGCATGGCCGAATTCGAATTGGTTTCTCACCGGTCCAAATCCGCTTTTCGTTCCCTCCTCTTGAAACCCAAAAAAACGCAATACCCCGCCGAACATTCATCGATCAGATTGCAAGGAGAAAGAGATTGGGATCTCTGCTGGCAAGTACTGCGTGAATTTGCAGAGAAGC
>JAAEMV010000943.1 GCA_024225195.1 Planctomycetaceae bacterium
CTTTGCGAACCAATGAACCCTTTCTTTCGAAGCCCGACGTTTTTGAACTTAACCCCGTCGATCGTGATATCAGCTTTGACGTACTCATAAGGCGATTCCAAAGCCCCAAACTGACGCTTCGCGCCTAACTCAGTGCGCAAATCTCGCGTTACATAACGAATGGACTTCCAGTCATCCGGATCAATATCGATCTGGATTTCCAGCACTCGATCCGTGGGGAATAATCCATCAACAGTTAATTCTTGAGCGCTCACGACGCTTGACATCATCAAGAAAACAAATGAGATAACAGAGAACAGTCGCATCGCATTCATGGCTATACATCTCTAAAAGCGTGATTTATAAAAACTCTGCCCATGATACACTACCTGTCGGCGCAGGTGCGAGTGTCCCACTCAGACTGATGCTGCAGAGTCTCGAAGCGTAGATAACGGTATCGCAATTTACGGAAAAGCAGATCGAAATTTCAAATTCGAAAATTCAAACTGCGATACATTTAGACTCAAACCAACGCACGGAATACTCCTAGACGCTATTTTCGCATCACTGGACTTGATTCTCGCGTTTTTATATCTACCGGCGTATTCACCGCTTGGCCTCCTCCCGACGGAGCCAATTTATTCGCAACCGCCGCAGTCTTTCCGTTCGAATCAAAGATGATTTTCTCAGACATCCGAGCAACATATTTCAGATAACTGTCGGCTCCCTCAAAGCCCTGGGCTTTCTCATCCCACTGAACTTGCTGAAGAACTGGACGCCCTAGCTCCATATCAAATACGACAATTCCCTTCGTCATCTTCTGCATGATGGTGGATTTGATTTTCTCACTTTTGACTGGCGTCAACACTTCTGTTTTGAACCGAATGTAGGCTTTATTTTCTTTGACCTTGGCAAGTTCATAATGAATTCTTGCTTTGAGTTTTTTCGTCCCATTCTCATCATTGGCGGAGAGCACGATTGGCACATTCCACTCGTAACCAACCGGGACTGCTTTTTCGGGTAACGGGATGGTTACCTTGCCAACCCCGAACACGTCCTGCTTTAAATTTGACTTTCGATCGATAATCGTGCCATTGGGAGCGATTGAAAAAATGGCAAGCGGCTTCCCGACTTCATCGGCCGTTCCAGCGTACTCTTGCGGTATCTCTTTATCCGTTTTACTGTCGTAAGAAACAGGATCGGTATCGCCAACCTGCTGCCACATTTTTACTGATTCAATCGTATAGGCGAATGTAATGTTTCCTAACTGATCAACGTTCGCAACTCTCCACAATTTAACATTTTCACTTCGTGAAGAAGATTCTTCGACCTCGCCGGCCATTTGGAACTTCGTGGTCACCACATGCTCAAAGTTCCAGCGAATCTCTTCACCTTTCTTGAGCTTGTACTCGATTTGATAGACTTGGTTTTTATTAACCTTGTCAGTTGCGCGTTCAATCTGATCAGTGACAGATTGTGATTTGCTTGAATTCGAATCATCCTGTGCGCCTGCCTGAGCGACAAAGCATGTGCCACAGGATAAGAAGATTCCGAAAACCACGGCCAGTGCTACGCCAATTTTGCTTCGTTTACAATCCACAAGTGTATCTCCGACCGAAACTGAATTTCTCGACAGTCTGGATACTAACGTTTTTTGGATTTCCAAATCAACGCTGATTGTGGGGCGATCCCGTAAATAGCGAGGGATTAAGGCCGTGGCTGAAATTGACCATTCCAGCCCAATTTCTCACGAAGCGTGCTGTAATAGTCATTTCCAGAGATTTCGATCATCTGAAAGACTGATTTCGCTCGGAAAATCGTGACGCGATCCAATGAAGTCAACTGCGACAACGGAAGTCCGTCGAGCACGACACAGGTGGAATCGTTGGGCTGACTTACGACAATCTCGTAAATTCGGTCCGCTGTATCGACCACCGGGCGAACGGTAAGCGTGTGGGGGCTAATCGGAGAAATCACAAATGCCTGTAAATTCTTCCGCAGAATAGGCCCTCCCGCTGAAAGATTGTGGGCCGTCGACCCGACCGGAGTGCTGATAATCAACCCATCGCACATGTAGGAAGTGGCATGCTTTTGATCGACAAACAGATCAATCTTTTGAATATCAAACGGAGGGCCACCAAGAATTGCCACCTCATTGAGGCCAATTTCATCGGCAACCATCACGTCGCCACGAAAAACCTGACAACGAATCATCAGATGGTCAATCAACTCATACTTCTTTTCACAAACTGACTGCAGCGCTGATTTGAGCTGATCTGGATGTATGTCCGCCAGAAAACCCAACTTCCCAAGATTCACACCCAATACCGGAATCTGCCGTTCCCCCATCTGTTTGGCCGCCCGAAGTATCGAGCCGTCTCCACCAAAGACAATGGCGATATCCGCACTGACCTGCGAAAGATCACTCTCATAAGAAAAATCCTCGCCAACGATTTCAACACAGGATTCAATCGCTGGTCGCAGTCGCTCTACTTCCGCAAGGATCTTCGGCCGCCGATCGCCCGAGCCAAGCAAAAATGCTTTTAATAATTCCTTTGGTGCTTCGGCCATCCACGTTTTCCCAAATTCAATTTATTCCCAACGCAGTTGCAGTTCCAACTGCGACACCGTCCAGTGTATTGGAGTGGATTGCAGCCTAGCTCGCAACGTGCGGCTTCAACTGAACTTTCTTCGCTGCGGCGCGACAGGTCTCCGCAATTCCCTGCGTATCAAGTTTGAGCGACGCGAGAACCTCAGGTCGGGATTGGTGCTCGACGAATTCGTCAGGAATTCCGATACGATGGACATTGCTCGCGTTTAAGCCCATGTCGTTAGCAGCTTCGAGAAACGCACTCCCGAATCCGCCCATGAGATTCGCCTCTTCAACCGTTATGACGAACTTGGAATTTGAAAGTGTCTGCCGAATCATTTCAGTGTCGATCGGTTTTACAAACCGTGCATTAACGACACCAACATCAAGCCCTTCAGCTTGGAGAATCTCAGCGGCTTCCAAGGCGTCTGAAAGGGCTACTCCACAAACAACAATTGTTCCATCTGCCCCAGGCCGAAGCGTTTCGGATTTACCTAACTCGATCGGTTGTAAATCTCGCGAGATCTCTGCCGCCGCAGTTTTGGGATATCGAATCGAACAAGCAATGTCCTGCGAGAGCGAGAAATCCAACATTGCACCAATGTCGTTTGCGTCGCCGGGTGCCATCACGATCATATTTGGAAACAACCGCATGTAACCAAAATCAAATGTGCCGTGGTGAGTTGGTCCGTCGTCTGCCGTCAAACCGCCGCGGTCCAGCATAAAAGTCACTGGCAATTTTTGCAGGCAAACTTCCTGAAACACCTGATCGAAACTACGTTGCAAAAAGGTACTGTAGATGTCAACGATCGGACGGAGTCCAGTCTTTGCTTGACCTCCCGCGAACGCGACTGCGTGCGATTCGCAAATCCCCACATCGAAAAACCTCTCCGGGAACTCTTCACGAATCGGTTCTAATTTATTGCCCTGACACATCGCCGCGGTGATCACCGTAACGCGGTCATTGTTTCGCATTTGATCGGCGATCGCGTCACGGGCATGGTTCGTGTATGCCTTAGCACTGCCTTTCGATTTGGGAACAGGAGTTCCGTCTTCAACTGTTTCAAATGGGGCAGGGGTGTGAAAATAAACTGGATCTTCTGCGGCAGGCTTAAACCCATGCCCCTTGTTCGTAATCACGTGAAGCAGAACAGGCCCGTCAATCTCACGCACCATCTTGAGATACTTTTTCATCACGCCAATGTCATGTCCGTCGATCGGCCCAAAGTATTTAAAACCGAGCTCCTCAAACATCATGCCGCCATGAAGACCGGCCTTCACCCCTTCTTTGATCTGAAAAAGCAATCGCTCCGTCGGATCTCCCAGAACGGGAACCTTATTTAACATACTGACGACCTCGTTCTTAACGCCGGTGTAGAACTTGGTCGAACGCAAGCGGTCGAGATAGCTTGCCATCCCACCAACCCGAGGACAGATCGACATCTCGTTGTCATTCAAGATGACCAGCATCTTACTCTTCAGTTCAGCTGCATTGTTAATCGCCTCCATCACGATCCCCGAAGGAAACGCGCCATCACCAATCACCGCCACTGAATAATTGTTTTCACCAAGAACGTCTGAACCACTCCTCAAACCAACCGCCGTCGACACACTCGCTCCCGCGTGCCCCGTCATGAACAAGTCGTAATCACTCTCAGCCGGGTTTGGATAGCCCATCAACCCGCCTTTGGTACGGATCGTGTGGAACTCGTCAAACCGACCCGTGATCAGCTTTTGGGGATAAATCTGATGCCCAGTGTCCCAAACCAAATGGTCGTTCAAAAAGTCATAGGTACTATGCAAAGCCAACGTCAATTCAACGACGCCTAAGTTCGAAGCAAAGTGAGCGGCTCGCATGCTCAGCAAGTTACACAGGGTTTCACGGATCTCAGTGGCAACTTGATTTAATTCACCCAGATTCATTTCGTGAAGCTGCATCGGGGATTGAATTGTTGGTAATATCTTTGTCATCGTTACTGAGTCCTGTTAACCACAAAGTTTGCAAGTAGCTCCAAGGCCTTCGCCTGCTCGCCAAAAGGCTTTAACGCGTCAATCGCTGCCTCGACCATCTGGTGGGCTCGCTCCTCGCTCGCCGCCTCACCAAGTACAGCCGGGTAGGTCTGTTTACCCAACGCGGCATCCTTCCCAATCTTCTTTCCCATTTTGGCCTGCGATCCCCTAAGATCCAACAGGTCATCTACAATTTGGAAAGCTAAACCGAGGTTTTTACCGTAATCCACTAAGCTTTTCCGTAATTCCGCATCGGCAGACGCGGTTAGCGCCCCCATTTCGAGCGAGACCGTTAACAACGCACCTGTTTTACGACGATGGATATGCTCTAGCGATCGAACATCCGACGCAGCAAACTGAAGATTTAGATCGTCTGCCTGCCCGCCCACTAGTCTAGTTGGCCCAGATGCCAAAGCCAGTCTCTCAACGCACTGGATCGCAATTTCAGCAGGTTGGATATCGCGGGAAAGCACACCAAACGCCATAGGAATTAAAGAATCTCCGGCTAATATCGCCGTGGCCTCTCCGAACTTAACGTGACACGTTGGCCGCCCACGACGCAATTCGTCATCATCCATAGCCGGTAAGTCATCGTGAATCAGTGAATAATTGTGGATCATCTCGACCGCACAGGCCGCCGGCATCGCGTTGTTGAGATCACCACCACAGATTTTTGCCGCAGTCAAAACGAGCAGCGGCCGTATGCGTTTTCCGGGAGCAAGCAAGCAATACTGAATTGCCTCACGCAAATGTTCCGGACAATCGTCATCGAGTTCAGAATAGACCTCCAGTTGAGAGTCTATTTGGTGCCGAAAGGACTCAATTTCTGGCGGGAATAAAGTCGTATCCGAAGCAGTCATCCACATGGTTCCAGACGGGGAATTTGAGATTGGATTGAACAGGTAAACAAGGAAATTCTGCCTTCGCCTAACCGTTATTCACTGTGATTTCTAACCAATTTTAGAACAAACTATCGTGATCGTCCACGTCCTCAGAATCACCATTAGCGGCGTATTCCTCGGAATTTTCGTCAGCTACGGATACTTGGGATCCCCGACGTGTCCCCTCACGCAACTGCTCAGAAGCGGTATTGTCAAATGAAGCCGTTACGAGGTTCCCCTCTTCATCGAGGTCGACCAGCAATTCGATTCGCTGCTGGACAGCGTTTAACGCCGCGTAACAGGCTTTGAGGCTCTTAATTCCCGACTCATATTTTTCAAGCGATTCACCTAAGCTCAAATTGCCGGCCTCTAACTCGCCAACAACCGTTCTTAACTGCTCCAACGATGCCTCAAAGGGAACATCCTTCGAAGCGTTCTTTGCTGTTTTCTTTTTCGCCAAAACAATCCTTTTATTACCGCCAGTCAGCTTCAATAAAACATCCCTGATGAACTTTAGTTTATCACCGATCGCACAAAAATCACAGACTCCCAATACTTTGACAAACCCAACGAAAGGCCACCCAAGGCATCCCCCTCCCCGAGTCAACAATCCTGGCTTTAGGAATCCTCCGCCCTCGTCTTGATCAACTCGACCGTACTTTCAACAGTGCCCGCAGACAATCGCGTGAATAACCGGTCTCCCGGTTTCAACGCCGAGGGATCTCGGATTGGCGTCCCCTCGGAATCCATCGTCAAACTGTAACCTCGAGAAAGAACAGCCAAGGGACTTATCGCATCCAACCGTGCGGCCATCGAAGCGAGTTCTCGGTCGGCATCCACCAGATGCCCTTTGACTGAGCGTGACATTGAGTTTTCAAGAAAATCAAGCTCCATTGCGGACTCTCTCAAACGCTCAAGCGGTTGAGTCAAAACCGGTCGCGACCCCCAAACGGCCAACTCGCGTCGAGCCCGATCGAGTCGTCCCAGTATCAGTTTTGTCATCCGATCCGAAGCAACGTCGAGCCCACCGGTTACCTCACTAAATTGTGGCACCAGTCGCTCGGCGGCTTCACTAGGAGTTAACGCGCGAACATCGGCGACTAAATCAGTGAGTGTCACATCGATCTCATGCCCGACCCCCGAGATCACCGGTATCTCGCTTTGATAAATTGCTCGCACTACAACTTCTTCGTTAAAGCTCCACAAATCTTCAACACTACCTCCGCCACGCGTGACTGCTATAACGTCTACCGGTTCTCCCATCTGATTACAAATTTCAATTGCCTCAGCAATTTCATCTGCCGCACCAGGGCCTTGAACTTTAACAGGCACAACCGTCACACGGATTCGTGGCCACCTCCGAGTCAGCACTTGTAAAAAATCCCTCACCGCAGCACTCGTTGGACTGGTAACCACACAAATGTGCTTTGGGATGGATGGCAGTTCTTTTTTTACAGAAGGATCGAACAGCCCCTCTCCAGCAAGCTTCTCGTGAAGCTGACGAAAAGCCAACTCCAACGCTCCTATTCCCTGGGGGCGAATTCCACGAATGATAATTTGATAAGTTCCGCGCTGAGCATAAACATCAATCCCACCGCGACACTCTACCGCTAAGCCATTGGTGAGATCGAACTTCAACTTCGCAGCATCGCTTCTCCAAATAATTCCATTGATCGACGATTTCTCGTCCTTGAGCGTGAGGTAAATGTGCCCTGAACCAGCTTTCGTCATTCCCGAAATTTCGCCAGATACCAAGACGGACTGAAACTCATCGTTCAATCGCCGCTTGATCGATTGCGTAAGCTCGGAAACGGTTTGGACGTTCTTCGAAGATTTGCTAGATGACAACGGCGGCACCGTTCTGATGGAATGATTTGACCTCCGGATTGTGCCATATTTATCAGCTAAAACGAACCCGACTGACCTATCGTCGGACGTACCATGACAACCACTGCCAATTTCGCCGGCCCGCCCAAACTCGCCTTTTATGGGTTAAACAATTTCCTGCATCACAGCCATTTAATTTGACAGCGCAAAATAAGCAGCCTAAATTTGCCACCGCCACCCAAAACTCAGTTTTTCAGTAATAAGATTAGGCTATTCCAGCGCTAGGCTGATTGTCAATTAGTAGATTTAACGCCATAATTAAGTGCTTCAATCCATCCAACCTTTGGGTAATCTGAGGCTCACAATGCAAGACAAAATCCGACACACTGCCATCACGTTCGATGACGTTCTAATTGAGCCGCGTTACAGCGAAGTTGTTCCCTCTGAGGTTGAAACGGCAACCCGATTGACCAAGCGAATTGGTATCAAAATCCCATTGATCAGTTCGCCAATGGATACCGTCACTGAGAGCTCCATGGCCATCGGTCTCGCCAAAGTGGGAGGC
>JAAEMV010000944.1 GCA_024225195.1 Planctomycetaceae bacterium
ACTTAACCAACCTACGCAACAAACTCTGGCAATTTCTCGCGCAGAAATTCCACGTCAACGCTCTCAGGATCGTCACCGTCCGGTAATACAACCGAACGAACGGCAACAGCCTGGGCGAGCCGGTCAACCAGCTTTCGCCTGGCCTTGTTCGCACCACCATCAAGCATGACGTGAACGCAATCAAAATACTGAGTTAACAACTCAATCTGCTCATCGGAAACCGACGAACCAAACAACGCCACAACTGGAATTTCCAGCTCGTGCAACCGGATGGCGTCAAAGACGCCTTCCACCACAACAACATCATCAGCGTAACCGGCTATCCTGTTGAGATTGAATAACACCCGATTTTTCTTGAAGTTCTTTGGCAGTTTGTATTTTGCTTCTTTCTTTGGCACCGGATCGGCCGCAAAGCGACCGACATACGCCACCAAATCACCATGCTGATCATGAATGGGCACGCACCAACGATGCGACATTAATCCACGGGTACAATAACCCATCTCAAAACGCCCGATTGCTGAAGCTGACAACTTTCGTTGTTTGCCATATTGATGATCAGGATCCAGGGTTAATTGGAAGCTTAACGGCTTCAAACTGTCATCCGGTTCATCATCCTCATCGTCAAACAATGGTTCGCCATGCTCAAAAGCGGCTTTAACGGCCGCTTCGGCCTCGGGATTAACCGACTTTTTTTCTTGTTTAAAACCCTTCTTTTGTCCGGTTTGGCTGTATGCCGAACCATTCTTTCGATTGGCTTTTTTGCCAGTTTTACCCTGGCGACGATTATTTCCGGACGACTTAGGTTTGGCGCAGGGGATCT
>JAAEMV010000945.1 GCA_024225195.1 Planctomycetaceae bacterium
GAGGTCAATTCGCAACCCGCGCACAAAATGGGCTACAATGGAACTAATGACTGGATAAAAACGCGTTTCGGGGTTTGAAGTCCAACGGTACGAAAAGTAGCGCTAAGGTTTTTCAGGCCCGTAATTCCCGATTATTCACCAACTAAGGGTACCGCCCCGATTCGTGTAAAAATGCACGCTCTCATGAGCGTTTTAGATTTACTCGGCACAAAAAGACTACCCCGCTCTTGCAGGTTGGTCAAATGATGTAGCCTGTACATGGCGCTGGAGACGACGGTTCTAACCGATGGTTATCATGCTCTCATTCGCGGATTTTAACCGCCTGACCTTATCCGATACGGGCTTACCTCTCTCTAAGAACGGATATTTGTCCCAGCGTACGTCGAGGGTTCCCTGGATCTTTAGCCACCATCTCCAGCGTTCTGTACAGGCAGAATGACGCCTGTGATCAGGCGGGGATCGGTACTTTCCTCGCAATGTCCCAGATGAACCCGGCCAGTTCCCGGGCGATCGCCGTTAATACTCTGGGTTGAGGCTTTCCTTTTCCGGACAGATCCCTATACCGTTTGCAGAGCCTAACCTGTGCTTTCCATCCTATGTCACGGATTTCCTGCGGCAGGTGCTCACTTCGTTTCAGATAGGGGTGTCGTTCACGGGCCGGATGCCGGTATGACCAACTGGCCTCGACCATCATTGTGCGGGCCAGGGCATTACCCGTTCGGGTAATCCGGCCCCGGCGAATGGTGTTACCGCTGGAATGTTCGCTTGGAACAAGTCCCAGCCACGCCATCAACTGGCGCGGGTTGGAAAAGCGATTGATATCACCGATCTCGGCCACAAGTGTTACGGCTATTGTGGTATTGACCCCACGTAGCGCTCGCAGAGCATCCACCACGGGACCCAAATGCCAAGTTGGAATTGTATCCGTAATGATTTGATCCAGACTGGTGGTTCGTTCTTCAATTTGGCGGATAGCACGCTTCAACTCCTCAAATGCCAGCTGCTGGTGCGGGTAACGGAATTTGCGTAACTCGTTGATCCAGCGCCAGTGGCTTTTAGTCCAGCGGCTCGGTCTGTCGTAACGTAAACCGTGACGCAGAAGGAAACTGAGCAGTTGTTGCTTGGCGACTCTCAAAGCATCAATCGCTTGTTTGCGCGTGCGGATCAAGTCTCGCATCGCTTCATGCTCTTCATCCGGCGTCCAGATCGGCGTCAATTCCCCGGACCGCCAAAGCCGCGCCAGCATTTCCGCGTCACGCCTGTCCGTCTTGACCTTGTCCCCGGCCTTGCGCGGGATCATCGCAGGGGCCACGACAGCACAGTCAAAACCGAGCTTTTGCAAAAGCCGGTGTATTCCGTAGCCGCAGGGTCCTGCCTCATAACAAAATACCGGGGCAGAACCGGCTCCGGAAAGACGTTTGGTCAGGCGCAAGAGAGAATCACCGGTATTTCGGATCGTCCCATAAAACCGGATCTCGCCGTCGCGGCCCTCGTCAGCGACAGCAACTGCAATCGTATCTGCATGGACATCCATGCCTACGTAAACTGTTCGTTTCATATCAATTTTCTCCGTAAACTTCCAAAGTTCACCGAGTAAATCAACATCACCTTATCGTGACAACACGCTCATCTGGTCTAAGGGGTTTTGACTTTATTGGGGTCGAGATTGTATTCGCCGTACAAGATGATGTTTTTCCATTCAATCGGGCGGGTACCCGACCTCTTTGGCCGTAATAGACAGCTCGCGCCAAGGCATGGGGTTGTTCGACCTTGAGCACTCTCTTTCTGATCCGGATGCGAATTGCGGCTCGGACATGTATTGCAGCAAGAATTTGGTATCGAGTAACCGGAGACGGGAGAATGAGGGGTGTGAATCAGGCATCAAGTGTAAAGTGAAAACGTGCATTTTGTTATGACTGCTATGAGCAGAATAACGGAATGGGTTTGTTCTTTCATATGTGTAATATATAATTACCGTAACATAATTATTTATACACACCATGAAATATATCGCCTATTTGGCCCAGTACCAGCGAAGCTGCCAGGACACAGACAAACCTTGCGATAACGCCTATCGGTGTCTCAAAAGCCTCAATCGCCAGAATTACCGGCGTTTCAAGGCCAACTCTCTATAATTTCCTCAAAACAAGAACACTAAACGCCAATCCTTAGACCAGATGAGCGTGTTGTCACGCTAAGGTGATGTTGATTTACTCGGTGAACTTTGGAAGTTTACGGAGAAAATTGATATGAAACGAACAGTTTACGTAGGCATGGATGTCCATGCAGATACGATTGCAGTTGCTGTCGCTGACGAGGGC
>JAAEMV010000946.1 GCA_024225195.1 Planctomycetaceae bacterium
AGGGGTGAGTAAGGGGACTTGAACCCCCAGCCTCTGGAATCACAATCCAGCGCTCTAACCAATTGAGCTATACCCACCATCGACGCTGCGGTTCGCTGCGTGCGACCACAGTGGCGAAATTTTAAGCTGAGGTCGTTCGATGGTCAACGCGTTTTTTTGCTTCAACGCCGATTTTACGGTTAGTACGGGAATTGGTCGGTAATTTGTTCGTCTGATAATTCAACGAGAAACTTCCCAAGCCGTTCGACCAATACATCCATCATTTTTTGTCCTTTTTCTTCACTCGCCGCATGCGGGTCTGCGGCACCAGAGTTTTGGGTGAGAAGATGCCATGGTCTGGTGATGGAAACCCAGCCACGATTTAGTGCCTCAAGTTTTGCTTCCCTTTTCGATCCGTCGTCAGCATTTAAAGTCCCATCTGGGTTTTTCGCGACTAATTCGGGGAAGAAAGCGAGGCCAAATGAGGTTTCCATTTCACCCGCGTGGTCTTCTGGTTTCTCAAAAATGTCAAAGTAGACATCCTCCAGCGCCTGATACCAATTGCATAAAAAAATGTGAGCTTCGTTCTTTCCCGACAACTCTCTTAGGAGGGGTTTGAATCCGTTCCCCCCGTGGCTGTTTAGCAAAACAATTTTTTTTATGCCATCGTTTAACAGGGAGTCAACGATGTCTCGAATGACCATGTGGAGGGTTGAGGGATTGAGGTTGATCGCGAGGGGGAACTCGCGGAGATTCGTTTCGGTTCCGAATGGGATAGTGGGTAACAAGACAACTTTGGCACCGGCAAGATGAGCCGCTTCGCAGATTTTATCTCCGACGATTGAAGCTTCGAACAGATCCGTCCCATAGGGGAGGTGCAGGTTGTGGGGTTCGGTAGCGCCCAATGGAAGCACTGCGACTTCATAATTCTGGTTTTTGACATGCCCATAGTTATTGTCGGCGAGTTTCCAAGGTTTCATTGGCAAAGTCCAGATTGAGAGAGGGTTAGTAGCTGAGAGGGAGATTGACACTTGAGTTGTTAACGAATCGGCAGGAAGTTACTGAATGATCGTGAGGTTGGGTAATTCTTTTTTCAGTAAGTTTATGCCGTCTTCGGTGACCCGGGTACGGGTCAGGTTAAGTGATTTTAGTTGAGTAGCCTTGGCGAGGGCCGGCACGTCGCGGTTACTAATGGACGAACCACTCAAATCAATTTCGCTAAGGCCCCGTAGTGAGGAGATGCTGTTCAGCGCACCTTCCTCTAGTTGGCAGCCATTGAGAAAGAGTTGATTTAATTGGTGGCAGTCTCCAAGCCTGAGAAAGCAATCGCCTGGCAGTCCGCTTCCCGAAAGATCGAGCCAGTTCAGTTGGACGCACTTTCCAATCGCTTCAAAATCCTTAAGCGTTAAATTGACACCCGGCAGTGAGAGTTCCGTTTTCAACTCGGGGCGAATCAAGAAACGTGTTATCTCCGCAGGTTGGATTTTTAGAAAATCTACGTATTGCTCATCGAGTTCTAAGAAAGTTTTCCCGATGGCAGATTGAAATCGACCCGGTTTGACTTTTCCTTGATACATGATTTTTAAGAATTGATTGAGCTTAGGTTGGAGTGCTCCGCGTTGGCTATTCATCAGGAATTCTGCAAGCCCCGCCGATTCAGAATAGATTTTCACTAAATCATTCCGTTGCTGAAGCTGCACACGTCCAAGGTTAGAGAGGTCCTGTGACGGAATATAGTAATTTTCCAGAAAACGACGGAACCGGGCGTATTGAATTCGTCGGGAGTCGAACCCACCGAGCGTGTAGTACTCGCCAAAGAGGTGTTGATTCTTCGTGGTTGATTCGGCGTAGGTTGCGATTCCCTCATCGAGCCAGATGAATTGTTTTTCAAATGCCTTTTGATTTGTGGCGCGACCCGATTCCCGAAATAACTGATGGGTCAATTCGTGTCGCCAGGTATCCTCTGAGGTTTTATCACCGTCATAGAAGAATGAAATTTCTGCTTTACCGTCGTAATACCCAGTGGAGACTTCCACTCCCGGCACCAAGGGGGCGAGTTGTTGTAAGTAGGAAGCACGATCTTTGAAAAACAAAATGCGATATCGCCGCCGCGACCGGGAAGCAGTGCCTCGGCCGTCAATCCAGCGTTTTACAGCATCTGAACTGCCCCAGTAGTCGTAAAAGATTTGCCGCCAAATCAGATAAGTTTGTTCAAGCTCTTTTGCTAGGTAGGCGATCCGGGCTTCACCGGCGTCAGATTCAATTTCAAAATGAGGTGTCAGAACACGAACGTAACTCTTGGCAGGCCATTGTACAAAGTCATGGGGACGGGTTGCCGTTTTCGCTCGCAAGGAATCAGGCGCAAC
>JAAEMV010000947.1 GCA_024225195.1 Planctomycetaceae bacterium
AGAATTGATACCAAAAACCCCACGTCACCCGACAGCAATCCAAAGCCGGTTTCGATATAGGTGGTAAACACCTGGGTGAAACGGTCGATGACATTAAGGTCGTCCATTGGACATAGCTTTCCTGTTCACAGAGGACTCTTCGAGCCAGACCCTTCGAGCCAGACCCTTCGGGCCAGACTCTATGGTTTCTGCGGTTGATCGTTTTCTGTGTTGAAAGACCGGGCCAATCTGTGAATCACACAGGGAGGTAGGGAGTGATTCAGCTAGAACGCCACTTAGGGCTGGCCCGGCCATACCGCCAAAAGGCGATATTCTATTTAGTCACCGGTTGAATAAGCACGTTTATTTCCAAGGAAACCGCTGAATCGAACACGGGCTTCTTCTTCGCTCACCATGCGTCGGGATCGCTCCAGGGTTTCGGCCCGATATTGTGAGGCAAGTAATTGTTGTAATTGCAATGATTGTTTAACGCCAAGGGCGGTGAGTTCATTGCCAGTCTGAGAAGCTTGCAGATTACCAACCGATGATCGAGAGCGCGACAACAGGGTTGAGAGCAGTGTTGCATCTGTATTTGCATTCTCCGATACTTTTGCCTGCAAATTGGCCGAGCGTTTATATGCAGACAGCGTTTGCTGCCAACGTGCTTTGGCCTGGCGCATAATATCATCGCCAGAAAGTGAAGCATTAAATTCTTTTGGAAAGAGTTGCTGCATGGCCTCATCGGTCTGGCGCACATTCATGGCAATGGTGTTGGCACGATTCATCAATGTTTTGATTTCACCGAGTGTGCGCGATAATTCCGGAGAGATCGTACTGGTTAGTTTTGCGAGATTGAGATCCATCTTCAACAGGGAATGTGCTTCATTACGCAGCTGATTGATTTGTTGGTTGATCTCGGTCAGTGAACGAACGGCAGTCAGAATGTTCTGGCGATAGTTCCAGGGATCAAACACCGTGCGGTAAGCATGGGCTTGATGAGTTGTTGTGGCAGTGATAGCAAGACCCAGACCTAGACTCAGGGCCAGTGCGGAAACGGTACGTTTCAATCTATTCATCTTCATTGAAATTCTCCTTGTTGGTTGTCGGTGATTTTGTGGAATCCTGAGACGCGGTATTAGCCAACGTCTCAGTGTTCTGATCCCGTTGCCGGGTGATTTC
>JAAEMV010000948.1 GCA_024225195.1 Planctomycetaceae bacterium
CGAACGCCAAAACAGGAATCAATTTCCTCTCGTTACTCACGCAGGGTGGTTGGTTCATGCTTCCACTCATAGCCCTGTCCCTCGGCGTCGTCACCATCGCAATCGAAAGATTCATGGCACTTCGTCGCGAAAAAATCTTCCCCAACGCTTTGATCGATCAGATTTCTGAATTGAGCCAATCGCCAAACGGACTTGACCCGCGTGGCGTCTATCAAGCCTGTCAACGATATCCCTCTTCAGCCTCGTATGTTATTCGATCCATGCTGGTCAAGGTTGGTCGACCGCAAATGGAAATGGAAAATGCGGTTTCTGAGTCCAGCCAAAGAGAAGCAACACGGCTCAGCCAAATGACTTCGTGGCTGGCTCTTGCTGCCGCCATTGCACCATTGATTGGCCTATTGGGAACGGTCTGGGGCATCACACAGGCGTTTTACGACACAACCCAAATGGCAGAACTGAATGCCGGTCAAAATCGTGGCGTGGCACTCGCCAACGGAATTTATGTTGCGTTGGTAACCACCATGGTTGGACTCGTGATTGCCATTCCCGCCGCCATTTTGTCACATCATTTCGAAAATCGCATCATCCAGCTGATGAATCAAATTGAAGAAATGGTCTACAACCTTTTGCCTCAGTTCGAGCGCTACGAAGGCCAGGTGAGATTTACGCAGGGATTCGATGAGCCGATTCCGACGAGCGCTTCGACCGCTCGAAAAACGACAGAATAAAATTCCGCGAACAAAATTTGGAGACGCAATAAATCCCCGTTAAGCAAACAGCACCGACAATCCCATGGCAGTAAAAATAAAACGGACTTCCGCAGTTGGCTCACTCAGCATCACGCCGTTGATTGATGTTGTCTTTCTATTACTGATTTTCTTTCTGGTGTCATCTCGTTTTTCTGAGGAAGAACGTGAGCTCGATCTCAACCTACCAAGCGTTTCGGAAGCCTTACCGGCCTCCGCTCAACCAGCTGAAATGGTGATTAACGTTGACGAACAAGGACGCTATTACATCGATGGGGCATTCCGGCAACCAGAACAAGTTGAACAGATACTAAGCCGGGCAAAAGCAAATAATCCACTCACGCAAACGGTCGTCATTCGCGCTGATAGAAAATCAGAATGGGAACCTGTCGCCATTGCGATTGGCATCTGCAAAAAAGTCGGCATTCATGATTTCACAGCAACAATTGACGAAAACTAAAACTTCCGAAACTCAAACCCGCTGAACCTTAACCAAGAGCAACGTCAGTGAAACGACGAACGGTCCAAAAAATAACGCCCCAACGGCAACCATCCTTCGACCAGCAATTCTGGCCGATTCTGGTTGCTTTGACGGTGTTGGTTGGAATCGCTTCAGGCGCCGTCGCAACGCTCCTCCAGGGACCTTGGATGTGGGCCGGGTTAATGGGACTGCCTGTGTTTGCAGTCATGGCAATCTGTTTCCTGTTTAGCATAAAAAATTACAAGGTTCGCCGCTCACTTCAACTGGCAATTATCGCCAGTCTCGCAATTCACCTATTAGTCATTTTCACTGCCGCCTTAACAAATATTTTTGAAAACCGCTTTGAGGAACCCTCCCAAAAAGTTGTTCAGCGACCCGTTCGAACCATCGAAATTAGCGATCGCAAAGCAGCGTTTGTTTTTGAAGAACCGAATGCCCGCCCAACCCCCGAACCCGTCGTCGATATTAATCGAGAACAAGAAACTAAAACGGTTGACGAAACTCAACCCGTACCCGTTATCGAAAACAAACCGGACGTTAACCCTCAAATTGCTCCCCAAAAAGTAAAATCGCAGACCGTTCCGAGACAAAGCCCGGAATTATCACAACTAAAACGCCAAACAAAACCATCCACTGCCCAACCAACAGTCTCTGGGAAATCAACGCTCGAAAAACAAACGGTTACACAACCGGCAAGCCCTCAACCTCCCACCACAAGCGACACTGCTCGCGCTGATGCCACCCAACGTCAACCGGCAAATTCGAGACCTCAGCGAGTTCAACCAAAACTACAAAATGCTCCCTCTGAAACTCAAACCTCTCCCGTCACGCCGTCGGCAAGTCGCGCTCAAGTTCCACGATCGAACCAATCGTTGAGTAAACCGACAGCATCGGCAGCAAGTGCCAACGTCAAAAGAAGCGATCCGCGAATTCCTATTTTTGCCAAACCTTCTCCAACACCTCAAAAAACGGAATCGGCAACAGCAGTCCAACCGTCTGCCAACCAGCCATCTCAGTCGGCTGCGGAAGTGACCCGCCGACCAACACGTGACCAGGCAATCCGACCGTCTCTCAACCGGCAACCCTCACCCACACTCAGTCGCCAGCCTCAGATCGCCAAAACGGTAAACCGAAAGAGCAGCCCAAATAAACAACCCAGCATTTCAGAGCCCACATCACAACTTCCAACGCCGAAACGATCGATCCTTCAATCCAATATCGCTTCCACAACCATGCCGGTTGAAAAACCAACCCGCTCTCCCGAATCAACCCAAACCTCGAGGGAGCAAAATTCGAAAACAATTTCGATTACCCGAGATTCCGCCGGCATTGCTGGAGCCGGGAAAACTAAAAATTTAGAACGATTCGACGGTGGTGAAACCAGTCCCGCTGCACAGGCCTCTGATTCCGCCAAGAGAACCCGAAGCTTGAGTCGTGCCGATAGTCCAGAAATGTTAACCTCGTCGCAAAAATCAACAAAGAAACGATCCTCTGGCAAAAACGCCCAACCCACAAATATTTTATTGGCTGACACGACGGCCCCTGCAAAGCTGGCAGGTGGAAAAACTATCGGCGAAAAAACCACTGAATCCTCTGCCGCTTCAGTTGATGCCGCATCTACGAAATCTCGAGACAATCAATCGGCAGCCAAGGGGACCAGCATGATCGACCTGGGGCCCACTAAGGTAGTTTCAGAGCGAAAATCAGAACGCCGATCTGGAGGCGGCCAAACCGAAATCGCTGAACTTAATACGGAGTCGACTCGAAGGTCAAAACAACGATCCAACCTACAACCATCGCTCGCAGCTAACGCCGTCGCCGCGGTCTCGGCTCCCTCAAACGTGCCTTCCGCTCCCCCCTCAACAGAAGCTCTCGATAGTTCCACTGAGCTAACCGTTGACTCGCGATCAGTTGCGGATTCGACGTCTGGCTCAGAAAAATGGGCAGCGCCTGCTTTTGGGGAAATTGCGGACGCGGGCAAAACCAATGTTTCGAGTCAGTTGTCGGACTCCCGCCAGAAGGCAACTCAAGACACCAAGGATGCGAGCCCCGGTAACGAGGAAGAACAACTTAAAAACCAACGAGGCAACCAACGGACTCGACTTGCCCAAGCGCCAATCATTCGTTCATCAGCAGGCACAGGCGAGGGATCCTCACAAACGAAATCTGCCAACCCAACGACTACGCAAGGCAGTGCTGATTCCCTCGATGCCCAAGATACTCGAGTTGTAAAACAAACAGCAGGCAAGGGTGGAGACGGCAGAAATGCTAAATCTGCAACTACCCTCGAGGCACCAGCTGCCGCGGCAAATCCTCTCTCTTCCGGCCTCTCTCGGATGAGTGAAACCGGAAAACCTGGCAAAAACTCCAAGTCGAACAACCCAGTTGTATCCACCAACAGAGCTAACCAAACTCCGGGGTCCCGCACCAATAAGATCGGCCCTGCGATTGTCGCAACCGTGAAATTTGATTCGGCAAATTCAGAAACTGGAAGCAACGAATCTCAAACTAAATCAGACGCGAGTGGCGATGCCATGGCAGAAATAAAGCGATCTGAGGATTCAGACAATTCAAGCCTTGCCTTCGAAGTCAAAGCCCCCGAAGGGCCAGCCGGACTGGGACTCCGCCCCGCGGAGTCCGCGGGAATCATGGAACGCCCCGCCACGACCGACAGCCAGCAATTACAGCCAACGCCTCAAACCCGATTCCGAAGCAAAACTGCCGGTGGCACACCCGCTCTCAATCCTGACGCAGTGCTCGCTCAGGAGGCTTTCCAAGACCGCACGCCAAACGGCATGTCAAGCTCCGGAGAACCGACGACCGAGGCATCGATTCAACTTGGACTCGAATTCTTAGCACGCTACCAGACGCAACAAGGAAACTGGACGCTCGGTGGATTTGATACAGGCTCGCGGCAAAAAGTCATGCAACTTGAAAGCGATACCGCAGCGACAGGACTGGCTGTGCTCGCATTTCAAGGAGCGGGATTTAATCATCGAGAATTTAAGTACGCCACACAAATTGATCGAGCGATACAGTGGTTACTCGACAACCAATCTGAAAATGGCGGACTCTACGTCCCTAGCAATTTAAAATCTAACAATGCGTGCAGGCTATACAGTCACGGGATCGCTACGCTGGCGTTAACAGAAGCCTACGGAATGACACAGGACGAACGTCTAAAAGTTCCTGTCCAAAAAGCATTGGACTACATTCAGGCAACCCAAGATCCACGTCGCGGAGGCTGGCGATACTTCGACCAGCCGGGAAATCTTACCTCCGACACCTCCGTCTCTGGATGGATGATGATGGCACTTCAAAGTGGGCGACTGGCAGGATTGAATGTGGATCCCGAAACGTTTCGGTCGATTGACGATTGGCTTGAGTTGGCCGCAGCACCCGACAATCCATCGATCTATCGTTATGACCCATTTGCCATTAATTCAAAAGGCATATCTCGAATTCAGGGACGCAAACCGACTCCTTCGATGACTTCGGTTGGCTTGCTAATGCGAATTTATACAGGCTGGGACAAAAATGATCCGCGCTTATTAGCAGGTGCAGATTATCTTTTGCAAACCCAACTTCCAGGAGACACAAGTCCTCAGGTAAGAGATACCTATTACTGGTACTACGCGACGCAGGTCTTAAAGTTTGTCGACGGACAACGGTGGAACCAATGGAACAACATCCTCCGCCCGATGCTGATTCGATCTCAGGAAAAATCCGGGGAGCTTGCCGGCAGTTGGAATCCTTATCGCCCCGTTCCAGATCGCTGGGGCGGCTTTGGTGGACGACTCTACGTTACCACCATGAATTTACTCTCACTTGAGGTCCGTCATCGAATGCTACCTCTTTACCAGACTAACGAATAGTTTGACTCGTTTTTCAGTTTCTTTGACTTTGCTAAATTTTGAGAAGCAAACTGACAAACGACTCCCCACGCTTCAATTGAATTTGGTAAAATTCCTCAACAGCCCAATTCTTCAATTGTTGATCGGTCTTCCATGAACCCACACCCTCCGCAACTCAACATATCATTTTTACTCAATCGACTCTCGCTCGGCTTAATGCTGATCATTACGGTTGGAAACTTGAGTGTCGCTCTGGGACAAACCGACAAAGTTCACGAATCTGAAAATGCGATTTCGCAATTTGCTATCCACCCGGAACTGGACGTTGAACTGTTTGCATCCGAACCGATGATGGCCAACCCAACCAACATCGACATTGACCACCTCGGCCGAGTCTGGGTTTGCGAAGTTATTAATTATCGACAGTTTCGTAATGGAGACTCGAAGCCCCGCGAAGAGGGTGACCGAATACTCATCTTAGAAGACACCGATGGTGATGCCAAAGCGGACAGCCAAAAAGTGTTCTATCAGGGGCGCGACATTGATTCAGTCCATGGGATATGCGTTCTTGGCGATCGCGTTTTGGTATCCGCCAACGACTCCGTTTTTTACTTGATCGATTCCGATGGTGATTCCAAAGCGGACCGCAAAGAGGTTTTGTTTACCGGTATTAGTGGAACTCAACACGACCATGGGATTCATGCATTTGTGTTTGGCCCCGACGGAAAGCTCTATTTTAATTTCGGCAACAGTGGACGGCAAATCAAAGATAAAGCTGGAAAGCAAATCATCGACAAGGCTGGTAATCCAGTGATTGCTAACAGTCGCCCTTACAACCAGGGGATGATTTTTCGATGCAATCTCGATGGCTCAGATTTTGAAACACTTGCATGGAATTTTCGCAACAACTGGGAAGTCTGCATCGACTCCTTTGGGTCTCTCTGGCAGTCGGACAACGACGACGATGGCAACCGCGCCACTCGAATTAACTTCGTGATGCCATTTGGAAACTATGGATACACCGATCAAAGAACTGGCGCTGGCTGGCGGACGCAGAGAACCGGCATGCACCCGGACGTACCAACACGACATTGGTATCAAAACGACCCGGGAATCGTCCCCAATCTATTGATCACCGGCGCAGGCTCTCCCACGGGGATTTGTGTCTATGAAGGTGACTCGCTTCCCCCTGTTTTTCAAAACCAAATGATCCACTGCGATGCTGGCCCGAATATCGTTCGCGCGTATCCAGTCGAAGTTTCGGGGGCAGGCTATTCCGCTTCTATCGTTAACATGATTGATGGTGCCGAAAAAAATCGCTGGTTTCGTCCATCCGATGTTTGCGTCGCGCCTGACGGTTCATTAATCGTCGCCGACTGGTACGACCCGGGAGTCGGAGGGCATCGCATGCAAGATGTTCAACGGGGGCGTTTGTTCCGCGTCACAGCCAAAAATGCTGGAGGAAAATATCAATCTCCTGCGGTTGATTTTTCGACTCCTGAATTATCTGCTCAAGCCCTAGGCAGTCCCAACCTGGCCACTCGCTACCTCGCATGGAAAGCGTTACAAGGGTTTGGCAGCAAGTCAGTTCCCGCACTCGAAGCTTTATGGAGCCAGGACAACCCCCGTCACCGCGCCCGTGCACTCTGGGCCTTGGGAAATCTAAACATCCCTAAGACTCAAAAAATCAAATACATCAAAAACGGATTGAGCGACGCTAATCCCGACTTGCAAATCACCGCGATTCGCATGGCCGTATTACTGCAGGACCAGATAGCTTATTCCGATATTTATGACGACATTGATTTCGAAAATGCGAATCCTGCATTGCTGCGGGCAATCTTAGTTGGCATGCGTCAATGGATGCTCGACCCCACACCCAAAGAAGCTGACCAATTAGTCGAAACCTGGGCAACCATCGCTTCCATGTACCGTTCTCCAGACCGATGGTTCCTGGAAGCGCTCGGGATTGCTGCAGAAAACCACTGGGATGCCTGCCTCGCCAAGTGGCGTGCCAATTTCTCAGGAGACCCAATGGCTTCCACGGAAATGAAAGATATTTTATGGCGATCTCGCGGTAAAAACACCGTTGCAGAGCTGGGGGGAATTATCAAACACCCATCCACTACAGCGGACCAAACCAAACGCTATTTTCGGGCACTCGACTTTTTGAATTCGGATGATAAAGCAAACGTTCTTGCTGAAATTGCTTTTGGTGATATCGACTACGAAGTTGATAAATCTAATGTTGTGTTAATGGAGTCAGCAAATCGTTTGACGGTCGATTCCCTTAACAAAGATCAATTGAAAAAGTTGAATCAATTAATTGAGCAAAAACGAGGGACTCCCGATTTCATTTCTCTCGTCAACCGTTTTTCAGTGGAACAATTTTATTCAGATGTTTTAAAAATCAGTGCCGATTCCTCCAATCCTCAATTGGCTGCCGATGCCATGAAATTGTTGTTGAATAAACAACAAGGCACACAGGTGAAAGAGCTAATCCTCCATTCATCTCCGGAAACTCAACAAAATCTCTGTGATGCGTTGGCGAATTCAGGCACCAACCCAGGAGGCGCCATTCTCAATGGCCTTGCCAAACAGTCCTCTCTCGAACTGCCACTAAGAAATTATGCAATTAAGAAAATGGGTGAGAGCCAATCTGGCGCTCGCACAGTCCTCTCGTGGATTACAAAAAAAGAAAAGATTGACCCTGGCACCCTTCCAGCGATCCAGGCCACGCTCCACGGCGCTCGCTGGAACGACATCCGCCAAAAGGCGAATGAACTATTCCCAATAGCAGCCACGAAGAACAGCAAACCACTGCCCTCAATGGATCAGCTCAGCAAACGCAAGGGAGACGCCGCCAAAGGCAAACTCGTTTTTGAGAACGCCGGAACGTGTGCAAAATGTCATCTCGTTAATGGCAAGGGAATTGAGGTCGGCCCTGACCTTTCGGAGATCGGCAATAAACTATCTAAAATTGCCCTCTATGAATCGATCCTATTCCCTTCCGCAGGCATTAGTCACAACTACGAAAACTGGATGATTCAAAAATCAGACGGACGAAGCATTACGGGAGTCCTTCTTGGAGAAACCGACGCGGAAATTCAAATCAAGGACGACAAAGGCATCCAACATAATATTCCTGTGGACGAGATTGATGCCCGAAAAAGACAACAAGTTTCTTTGATGCCCGCTGACCTTCACAAAGAATTAACGACGGGTGAATTGGTCGATCTAGTGGAATACTTATCTACACTCAAAAAGAAAAAAAACTAATTCAGCCGCATCAATTCTCGGCGGTCTTCGCGGGCAACAGGCGGAAAAACCACTCGGGAGAACCGTGTCGTAATTGGTCAACAATCACGGCTACAATAATAATTCCGCCAATAATGATATGAGTGTACGTGTTAAGAATTGACAGCTGCGCGCAACCGCTACGGATTGCCGTAATGATCAATGCTCCCATGAGTGTGCCCAGTATCGAACCGCGACCGCCGCTGAGACTGCCTCCACCAAGAACGACTGCAGCAATGATCTCAAGTTCTTTACCCATTCCGTCGGATGGGTTTCCATTTTTCACATTGGCGTAATACATTAACCCGCCAAGAGCGACAAAAACTCCGGCAAGCGTATAGACAGCGATGATCGTGAAGGGGACGTTGACGCCACATAAACGTGCTGTCGACTCGCTCGACCCGATTGCAAATACATTGCGACCGAAGACTGTGTAACGCAACAATAAAACAACAGCGAACGCAAGAATCAGCGTAAGCAAAACACTATTGGGCACATTAGGGAAAATCCCAAAATTCAAATAACGTTCTGAATTCGAACCGGTGTAACAAAAGTCACTCAGCCATTCCGGAATATTTTTTTCGTCCGCATAGACCGTTGACTCTTTGGAAATGATCTGACCGACTCCAAGGAAAATTGTCATCGTTCCGAGAGTCACAATAAACGGCACAACTTTCGTCAAACTGATTAAACCGCCGTTGACCAAACCGCAAAGGGAACCGGTCAACAAAGTCAAACAAACCGCTTGAATCACCACCCAGGCAAACCCAGGTTCACCCGCAGCAACCGCGGCGTACTTGAATTGAGTCGCGAGAACCGTACCGCACAACGTCAGTGCAGTCCCGGCCGATAAATCAATTCCGGCGGCAATGATAATCATGGTCATCCCCAACGCCGGTACTGCAATCAGCGCAGCGGAGTTCATCATCACACGGAAATTTCTCGGAGAAAGATAATTCCCCGAACTCCATCGCTGATCTGCAACTGCAAACAACATTAAAATGAAAGCAAGCGCAAAAATTGGCCCAAGCTGGGATTGGAAAATAGCTTTCAAGATTCTTCGGAAATTCATCTGAGTTTGAGGCTCACTCTTATTAATCGCAAATGGAAATGATTATCTTTAAACAATCGCTACTCTCATGACTTCCTCTTCGGTCCAGTCAACAGTATCTCTGACGTCGCGCAATTCTCCTCGTGACATGACGCCAATTCGATCACACACTGCCAACAACTCCGGCAAATACGAACTGACAAAAACAATGGTCTTGCCGGTCGCTGCCAATTCGCCAAGCATTTGATAGACCTCTGCCTTGGTGCCAACATCGATTCCTTTGGTCGGCTCATCCATCAACAGAATGTCCGCCTGTTGGTGAAGAATTCTAGCAATGGCTACTTTTTGCTGATTTCCGCCCGACAACTCAGAAACCGCCTGATCGCTTGCTTTGCATTTCACCTGCACTCGCTTAAGTAACTTTTCAGCAGCTTGCTTTCGTCGGTTTAGGTTCAGCACCCCCATCGTGGTATAGTCCCCAAGCCGACTGAGCGTGAGATTATCAATAATGGAAAGATCCTGCGCCAGACCCTCGTTCTTCCGGTCTTCTGAAATAAACCCAAAACCGGCCTTGAGGCGTTCGCGAATCGTCGAGGGAATAAGTTTCCCATTGACAGATACACTTCCTGCCGAAGAGTGATCCAAGCCAAAAACCGTACGGATCAACTCTGTCCGTCCAGCACCGACTAGGCCGGCAATCCCAAAAATCTCTCCTCTTCGAAGCTCAATGTTGACCTTTTTGGGATAAGGAAACCCAGTCAATTCCTGAACTCTTACCCAGGGCTCACCGGGGCTGTGAGGCACGGTGGGGAATAGGTTTTTAACGTCCCTTCCCACCATCAGCGAAACGATCGTGTCATCATCGGCATCCTCCATTTTTCCTTCGCCAACATTTTCTCCGTCTCGCAAAACTGCATAACGATCGGCCACTTCTCGAACCTCCTCGAGAAAATGGCTGATGTATACCATTCCTATCTGACGCTCTTTCAGATCGTTAATAATTGAAAATAGCCGGGCGACATCTTTTTGCGGAAGTGAACTGGTCGGTTCATCCAACAAAATGATTCGTGCCTCTGCGACTAACGCACGAGCGATCTCGATCATCTGTTGCGTTGCTATTGATTGCTCACCCACGATTGCCGTTGGACTGAGCCCACCAAGGCCGACCGTTTCTAACGCTTCCCGCACTTTGGGCCGCTGGCGTTTCCGAATCAACAAACCGCCACCACTCCCGCGAGCGCCCAGCAGTAGGTTGTCTTCAACACTCAATTCAGGAGCAAGATTCAGCTCTTGATAAATCATCGCCACACCGGACTGCCTCGTATCGGAGGGGCCAGCAGGGCGGAAAGGACGGTCACCGATTGACATTTGGCCTGAATCTGCGCGATGAGCTCCACTCAATATTTTCAGGAGCGTACTCTTGCCAGCACCATTCTCTCCAATCAAGGCCAGAACTTCACCAGCTCGAACTTTTAGATCTACCCCTCGCAGGGCTTTTGTCGGTCCGAACGCTTTGCAAATTCGATTGACTTCCAGAATAGGCTGACCTCTCATCGCGTCTTGCCTCCCGCGTGCAAACATGTCACAAGTCAATTCAGTGAACCGCGCTACCTCATTCTCAACTTTTATTCAAAGATCGCAGGCGTCAACAATTCTTGAATCTGTTTGTCATCCATATTATCAGGAGTCGCGACATACTCTCCTGTCGAAGTAAACGGCTCCGCAGTCTTGCCCTGAATGTGATCGACGAGTGTCAAAACACTTCGGTACCCCATTTCGACAGGATCTTGAAGCACAATTCCCGCACAAGACCCGCTCTTCAGCCCTTCGATCAACGCATCGCTGGGATCAAATGCAATAAATTTCACCTTGCCATCGAGACCTGCATTCTTCAACGCTTCCAACGTACCGTTCGCATTGGGTTCACACACCGCAAAAATACCGGCGAGATCATCGCCGAACAGTTGCAACAATTGATCCACTTTTTCTTTTGACGAAGTCGCGTTATCTCCACCTCTTTGATCGGATGAAACAACTTTTATTTTTGGAAATTCTTTCAGACCTTCTAAAAATCCGTTCTCACGTTGTTCCGTACTTTCGCTGCCGGCGAGATAACGTAGGAGGATTACATTTCCCTTTTTATTGATCGCCTTGGCCATTTCAGCCGCTGCCAATTGGCCGCCTTTAAAATTATCTGTGGCGACGTAGCCAGCAATTTTTGGCCCTTCATCAAGGCCACTATCAAAAATCACAACAGGAATATTTTCATCAATCGATTCCTCTACCGCATCCACAAGTCCACCTTTTTGGTTGGGAGCCAAAACAATTCCATCGACTCCAAGCGTGATCATATTTTTGACCACTTCGATCTGACTGCCGGTATCGCTTTCGACCACCGGTCCGCGCCAGACAATTTCGACATTCCCAAGTTCCTTCGCCGCCTTCTCAGCACCAAAATGCACTGACTTCCAAAACTCGTGGCTTGTGCCTTTGGGAATCACGGCTAACTTAAGCGGTTTACCGTTGTAGGACGCTGCCGGTTTCTCGCCTGAACCGCAACCAATGGCAATCAGAAGAATTACAGTGACAATCGATGAAAACAAATTTCGTGACATAATTACGTCTTACAAAAAATGGAAAATGGAACGCCTAAACTCGCAGTCGAGTTCAGCCATTCTATCACTGAATTTAACCTTTCGAAAGCAAGATCTTTCGGCGTCGCATTTGCGTGTATAATTTGAATTGGTGCTTCATTCGATTTTTTGACTCGTCCCAGCAGAAAGTATTTTTCCTTGAAATCTCCCCGCATTGCCATCACGATGGGCGACCCCGCTGGCGTTGGACCAGAACTTTGCCTGCAGCTTTTGTCAACTACATCCGTACTTGAGGAATGTCACCCCGTCATTTTTGGCGACCTCACCGCCATCGAGAAAACGGCAGCACAGATGGGCATAAGTTTTCCCGAATGCGCTATTGTTCAGGGTGACCCAATTGACCTGCAAACGGATGCTCCCGCCACTTTCGTTGACCTCGCCAATGACGCTGGAGTCGACTTAGTCGCGGGCCAAATTAGTGCCCAAACGGGGAAAGCATCTTTTCAATTTATCGAATCCGCAATTGCCTCAGCCATCGCAGGAGTCACTGACGCCGTCGTCACAGGCCCCATTCACAAAGAGGCGTGGCGAATGGCCGGGATTGATTACCCCGGCCATACCGAACTCTTTGCCGATCGAGCGAGTTCCGATCGTTTCTGCATGATGATGACAGCGCCGACCTTCAGTTGCAGTCTCGTTACGACCCACGTTGGCTACCATGAAGTGCCGCAACTGATGACCACCGAAAGAATTCGCGAGGTAATTTCACTTACTGACGAAGCGTTGACTCGCATACTCGGCCGCAAGCCAAAACTGATTGCGTTGGGACTAAATCCACACGCTGGAGAGGGCGGTCTGTTCGGGTCTAATGAAGAAGAAAACATCATCCTTCCCGCGGTCACCAGCGCAACGGATGAAGGGGTCGACATTACCGGCCCCATCCCGCCAGACACCGCTTTTCTGCCATGGAAACGCGATGAAACAGATGGCTACATTTGCATGTATCACGACCAGGGGTTAATACCCTTCAAGGCCTTAAACTTTGACACCGGTGTCAATATTACGCTCGGCCTTCCCCTGATTCGCACCAGCGTTGACCATGGCACTGCTCTCGATATCGCCTGGCAAGGAAAAGCTGATATTTCCAGCCTAATATCAGCCGTTAGACTGGCCGTAAAATTATCAATCTAAAAATACCAATAAATCAGAGGCATTAACGAATAGATCACCATAAGACTTTTCAAACTACCTTCTCAACAATTTGCGAGTAAAGTGTTAACATGGTGACAACTCAATTTTTTAGTCCAACCTTAGCAATATTTAGGGAACCAATCATGGGTTCAGCGAACCATCCCGTCCGAGACGTATTAAAAGAGATCTTCGACAGCTCTTCTATCAATGCCGAGCAAGTTAAGGTCTTAGAAGATTTCGTGCGCCAGGATTGGGTGATTGATAAAACCGAAGTAGAACAGTTGCTAAGGGTTAACCATTCACTTAACCAGAACGACGAGAACTGCCCCGAATGGTCTGCATTTTTCGTTGCCTCGATTTCTCGCCTGATCATCTTTGACATGAACTCACCCGGCGAGATCGATGTGGAAGAAGGAGACTGGATGGCTTCGATGCTCGATAAATATTCGATCGGCAACAATTCGGAAAAACAGCTGCTACTCGAAATTCAAAAACTCACTTCGAGTATTAAAGGGAAGCTGGGCGACCGGATTCAACCCAACTAACGGCAGGCAGGTTCATGGGAAACAGCCAGGGCGGCTTCGTCGTTCCTCTCGTTGGTCAGTTCGAGTTAGCCGCCAAAATCAAACGGAACGGGGACGGTAGACCTTTGATTCGGTCGCCACACCCATTAACCCTACATCCCATGGTTGAGCATGAATTGTATCAAGCTTTTGTAATTCAAAGGCGAACCCAATCATCGCAATGCCGCTAGTGACCTCCGGTTGACCACCTCTCCGATTCAGAAACTCAAAGGTTCGATCGTAGAATCCACCGCCAACTCCAATTCGATTGCAAACCGCGTCGAATGCGACGAGCGGAGTTATGACCAACTCAAGAGAAGTAGCAGGCAAAATCGAGTTCTCACCCACGACCGGTTCTTCGATGCCAAACCGATTGATTTTCAACCTGGTATCCGGGAACCACTCGATGAAGAGCAGGGGTTCCGTCTTCCCTTGCATGAGGGGAACAAAGACTTGTTTCCCATCTTTGATTGCTTGATCCATCACGCATCTGGGATCAGCCTCGCCGTCAAATGCAAGAAACCCAGCCACTCGTTTCGACTCTTGATATTCTGAAGTCTCAAAAATGTGAGCGGAAATTTCCGCATTCCACTGGTTCCGCACAGGCTCGGCTACCGATTTGCGAGCGGAACGCATTGCCTTCCGAAATTCCTTGAGGTTTGCTGATGTCTCCATTTTCAGATCACTCAATTCGAGTCAACATAAGTAGACGAAACTCAATCGATTCCTTGCCGGGCATTTCCACGGTTTGCAACTCGATTCGACCGACTCCTTGATCTAGCTCAATCACACCCATGTCGAGGGCTTTGAAGTCCTTGACTAGTGACTCGCCCCGAACAGATCGATCGTTTTCAGCACCGAGGGCAGGGGGGTCGTTTGCCTCGTTGACAACTTTGTTTATCCGATGGGCGTCCATCGACAATTGCAATTCAACTCCAACATTGTCTTTGGCCAGACAGTAGTAAACCTCCACGCGATACTTTCCAGATTGCATGACTTCCACAGGCCACGAGATCGTATCGTCCCGATTCACCCAGTTACCGAAATACGAACAATTAGGGAACTTATTAGATCGCTTAATCGCACCAGTGACTTCCGCATCACGCGCTGGCAATTGAGTTGTTTTCATACTTGGATGCCCAACCGGAAACACCCGCTGCTTTTCCTCTAACTCGGCCAGCACTGTCAACTTCCAATCGTCTACCGCTGCCTGCAACTCCTGCTTTATTTTTGGGCGATCGTTGACAGGTGTTTGCTGCCCGGGGTCATTCATTACATCATACAACACACCTTTGTTGTCGAGTCGATGTTGTGGCGTCCTCACGCTCACCCTGCCTCGCCAGGCATTGAATAGGTATCTCGGCTTTCGCTTTACTTTCGCTCCCCGTAATTCAAGATCAAATGAAATTCCATCCAATGGATGATCTGGTTGGTCATGAAGAGGAATTCCACAGAGCGAAGTTAATGTAGGCCATAAATCAATCGCCCCGGTTACCAGATTCACTTTGTTACCTGCGGGAATCACTCCCGGCCAGCGAACGAACAACGGCGAGCGAACTCCCCCTTCATCCGTCGAACCCTTGCGCCCTTTCAAGCCAGCGTTATAGCGTGCTCCATTGGGACCATTATCGCAAAAGTAAAGGACGATTGTATTATCCGCTAATTTTAGTTCATCCAGTTTCTCTAGGACCCGGCCGACGTTGTAATCAATATTTTCACACATCGCTAAGGCCGCCCGGGCATGATCCGTGCCTTTACCATTCTTGGTTTTGCCAGAATTTGGCATTTGTGTCAGCTGTTTCTCTTTGAATTTATTCCAATACTTATCGGGAACCTGCAT
This sequence comes from Planctomycetaceae bacterium, assembly GCA_024225195.1. Taxonomy (GTDB): domain Bacteria; phylum Planctomycetota; class Planctomycetia; order Pirellulales; family Pirellulaceae; genus Mariniblastus. Next base: position 15,618 of record JAAEMV010000948.1, read on the forward strand.
CGGTGAATGCGGAGTATTGTAAGGAAGGTAGATAAAAAATGGTTTCGTTTGATGGTCTTCAATAAACTCAATCGCATGATCTGTAAAATCATCGATGATGAATCCCTTACCTCGAACAATTTGCCCGTTGTGATCGAGAATTGGATCAAAGTAGTTCCCCCAATGCCCACTACAAAACCCGTAGTACTCGTCGAATCCGCGAGAATTCGGATGATAGGGCGCCTGCATTCCGTTGTGCCATTTCCCAAACGCTGCTGTTGCATAACCCGCCGCTTGGAACGCCTGTGCGATCGTCGATTCGTCGAGATCCAATCGTTCGCCACCGGCTCCAGTCGAAAAAACGCCTCCGCGGGGATGATATCGCCCCGTGAGAAATTCCGCCCGCGTTGGAGAGCAGACGGGACAAACGAAAAACTGACCAACAAACGCTCCGTCTCGCGCCAGCCCGTCAATGTTGGGAGTTTCTAAATCCCGATTTCCCGTATAGCTAAAATCACCGTAGCCTTGATCATCGGAAAGAAAAACAATCACGTTGGGTCGATCCTCAAAATTCGGTTCGGACTCAGCTATGCCAAGTGCCGGCAAACTGAAAATCCCAGCGACGAATGAAAAAAGGAAAGACAACGGGAAAGCCTGAAGGTACATATCTGCGCTACTCGCGTTTTAAATGTTTTTTAAAAATCAACTCGTTAGTTCGATCGCCGAATTGGCTGAAGAGCAGGGTCGCCAATCACAACATACAACAGACGATTTTGTGGTAGCCGCTTATTGTTTTTTTGATCCTTTTGAATCAAAAATTCCCCGGATTTGAAATCACCAAACTCAATCAGTGCATTGATCAATTGTTGATAACCAGCACCGACGGTTTGCCCC
>JAAEMV010000949.1 GCA_024225195.1 Planctomycetaceae bacterium
GTCCGGATTCAGGATGATCTTTTTAATCACGTCAACGGCTCATGGCTGAAGTTCACTGAAATCCCCAGTGACAAATCAAATTACGGATCGTTCGGCAAACTGGCGGATGATTCACAAGTCCGAATTAGGCAGATCATTGAGGAAACTGCAAAGCAAGAGCACCCAGTCGGTAGCAATGCTCAAAAGATCGCCGACTTCTATCGCAGCTTTATGAATGAGGATGTTGTGAATGCGAAAGGTTATTCACCACTCAACGACGAACTTGCAAAAATACGAGGTCTGAAGACCAAAGCTGAGATTTGGAAACACTTCGGCCACCTAAGCAAAATTGGTGTTGGCAGCCCAGTCGGTTTCTTTGTGTCCCAGGACGCCGGCGACGCCACCCAATATATTTGCCAGTTAATTCAAAGTGGTACGACTTTGCCGGATCGTGATTATTATTTGAAGGACGACGAAGATTCAACGAAGGTGCAGAAAGCTCTTTCAAACTATATTCAAACACTGTTTGATTTAGCAGGAATTGAAAATAGTGAGGAAGCGGCCAAGCAGATTGTGGCGTTGGAAACTTCGTTGGCAAAGATTTCTTGGGAACGTGTGAAGTTGCGTGACGCCCGAAAGCGTTACAACAAGCAGTCGTTTAAAGAGTTGACAGAGCTTACCGGTGGTGAAATTGATTGGGCTGCCTATTTTGCAGCGAACGATGTTGCTGAAACGCCAGAAATGGTAAACGTAAATACCCCCAGCTTCTTTGCTGGTCTTGCTCAGATAATCAAATCGACTTCACTGGAGACTTGGAAACATTATCTTCAGTTTCGACTGCTCGACAGTTATGCCGGCTATTTATCACAACCGTTCGTAGATGCGAGATTTGAGTTGTACAACAAGACGATTGCAGGCATTCCAGTTCAGCGACCTCGCTGGAAACGGGGTGTGAATGCAATTGCCGGCGCGGGAGCGGGTGATTTCGGTGCTCTGGGCGAAGCGGTTGGAGAATTATATGTTCAGCAGTATTTCAAGCCAGAAGCTAAAGCAAAAATGCAGACTTTGGTCGATAACTTGCTGACTTCCTTTGGTCAAAGTATTGACGATCTTTCGTGGATGACTGACGAAACCAAAAAGCGAGCCAAAGATAAGCTATCAAAAATTGGTACCAAGATTGGCTATCCGGACGTGTGGCGTGATTACTCTGCTTTAACTGTTTCTGCTGATGATTTGTTTGGAAATGTGTATCGCTCAAATATTGTTGAGCACCAACGAAACATTGACCACCTTGGTCAGCCAATCGATCGGGAAGAGTGGGGAATGACACCTCAGACCGTTAATGCCTATTACAGTCCCACTAAGAATGAAATTGTATTTCCGGCTGCCATTTTACAGGCACCGTTCTTCAGCATGGACGCTCCTGATGCCTTGAATTATGGCGGGATCGGAGCAGTGATTGGTCACGAGATTAGTCACGCGTTTGACGACCAAGGAAGTCGCTATGATGGCGATGGAAATCTCAATAATTGGTGGTCAGAGAAAGACCAGGAAGCGTTCAGCAAGCTAACGCAGCAACTGATCAATCAGTATGCTGCTTACGAGCCGCTCGATGGAAAAAATGTAAACGGCAAGTTGACCCTCGGCGAAAACATCGCTGATCTTTCCGGTCTTACTATCGCTTACAAAGCGTTCAACATTGCCAACGCAGATAAACCAGAGGTTCTTGTGGCGGGGTGGAATGGGGATCAACTGTTTTTTGTAGGGTGGAGTCGCGTCTGGCAACGGAAATATCGCGATAAGGAAATGGTCAAGCGTTTGCTTACCGATCCTCATTCTCCATCAAAGTATCGTGCTAACGGGCCCGTTACCAACATCGGCGCGTTCTACAAGGCATTTGATGTTAAACCCGGGGACGGTCTTTTCAAACCTGAAGTCGATCGTATTACCATTTGGTAACGTAAGCATCAGACTGAATTCAACGAAATACTTAGTCACCTTCCTGTTTCATTGTTTGGCAATGGTTGTTTGCGGGAGGGTTGCTAAGTATTGCCTCTGCAATGCGGTACCTATTCTATGAGTAACTTCGTCTGAGTGGCTGCGTGTTACGATAACTAACTAGATCCAATGATGGGCATTGACGTTTTGCACTTGGCTGCACGGCAGTCTGGATGGGTAAGTTCTGCCTTATTGGCTTGATTTTGGAAAAACGAATCTGCTGTGATAGGCAAAAATTAGGAGTTCGGATCTGACTTCTGCTACTATGGGTTAGTTACAGTCGCAAATAGCGCAATTGAGCTTCATTTGAACGTCGAACTACCTATTCTGAACTCAGGATCACCCGCAGGAAAACAACGTCCAAATTGGCGTTCACTTTTTCTACACACCTGTCGAGTTGCTCTGTTTATTGGAATTGTCTTTCTCATACGAAAGCAACACAGAGAGTTAGTTGAAAGTAAAACAGACGCATCGGCCCTGAGTGCAATCACAGTTGCAGAA
>JAAEMV010000950.1 GCA_024225195.1 Planctomycetaceae bacterium
ATTCCGAAAAGATTCTTCGCAACTTTCCGTCAGTCGAACCCAGAAAAAACTCCCGCCGATCTCGACCGCGGCTCAGCCGCTCAATCAATAATTCATTTGACTCCCCGGCCCAGGCAACTGTTCCTAAATAATATCCCTCTTCAGGAGTTTCGATTGGGAACCACTTAAGTTCTCTGCCATCCGGCTCAACAATTCCAACTCGCAAAGAACCAATACTCTCTCCCACTCTCGCGAATCGCTGTTCTCGAATACCAGGATAAGACGGATCGCCTGGCACCAACATCGAACGCTTTCGAATATCAGTTTGATCTGCTTCTATAAAGGCAATGTATCTACCATCCGCACTCCACTGAAGATTACGGTATCCAATATCACGACCAGGAAGGCGATTGGTAAGTTTTACTTCCTGTCCAGTTTTCAGATTACGAACCCATAAATTTCCGTCCTTAGTATTTAATTGGCAACTACCATCAGGGGAAATTCGATTTCGCGGACGAGTCTGCCTACGTCGCGGACGAACGTCAACACGTTC
>JAAEMV010000951.1 GCA_024225195.1 Planctomycetaceae bacterium
CTACCAAAGTAAAAGTGGCGACTGCTAGAACAGTCTCCTAGCACCGTAAGTTGCTTGAACGAATTTGCCATGCCGCGGACGGAATTCACCCACGAGAGCGTTTTTAAACCCGTCCCGAGTTCCCGCGACGTACCGCCAAAGATTTGAACAAATTGAACTGAGTTTTTCGGGTTGACTGGGGCTTGTTCCTGTTTTGCTGACTGGTTTTTGTAACTTTCTTGGGATTCGTTTATCGTTTGCCAACGTTCCTTGTCCCTCTGCGGTATCGACAGATGGGTTAGTTTCTCCGTTGGGTGAGTAACAAATCGCTTTTTTGGCCGAATTGGCTTAGAATCGGGTTTTGCAACGTAAGTGCGATTTTCAATAGCATAATCAATTCGGTTCCCAGTGGTAGGATTTATGACAACGGATGTTGCCAAACTAGCTTCCGATCGTGGAGGCTCTCCCAAGGGCAGGGGGTGGATCGTGTTAATTTGGATCTCCACTCTGGGATTCGCCAATGTCGCGTTGGCTACCGATGAATCCACTCTCAGTTTTAGTCGGGATATAAGTCCAATTCTCTCGGAGAACTGTTTTTCCTGTCATGGTCCCGACGCCCAACATCGAGAGGCTGGGTTACGGCTTGATCTGCAAAAAAATGCTTGGGAGGAAACCGCAGATGGGCAAGCCGCGATCGTACCAGGGGATGTCGAGGCGAGTGCGTTGTGGCAGCGAATCATTGCCACCGATCCTGACGAAATCATGCCACCGGCGTCCACGCACAAAACAATAACCACGGCCCAAAAGGATTTGATTCGCCGGTGGATTGCGGAGGGTGCCCAGTATGAAGAACACTGGGCATTCATTCCTCCAGTTCGCTCTGAAGTTCCACTGGCAGATGGGAATCCGATTGATTTTTTTATTCGCAAGCAACTTGCCGGTGCCAATAGCGATCTCTCGAAAGAGGCGGATCGTGAAACCCTACTAAGGAGGCTCTCATTTGATTTGACAGGTCTGCCTCCGACTCTTGAAGAACTCGACCACTTTGTTCAAGATTCGGCAAGCGGGGCCTATCAACGGCAGGTCGAGCGGCTACTTGCGTCGCCTCGTTTCGGTGAACAAATGGCGGCTCACTGGCTTGACCTTGCGCGTTACAGTGACAGCAATGGATATCTTCAAGATGTCTTGCGAACGGGTTGGCCGTGGCGCGATTGGGTGATCAATGCCTTCAATCAGGACATGCCATTTGATCAGTTTACCATTGAACAATTGGCTGGCGATCTGCTTCCAAATGCCGAGCCCGATCAAGTCTTGGCGACGGCGTTTTTGCGGAATAATCCCATCTCGGTAGAGGGGGGGACTCTGCCTGCGGAGTATCTCAATGAATATGCCTCGGATCGTGCGGAGACCGTAGGAACCGTCTTTCTGGGGCTCACGTTTAATTGTTGCCGCTGTCACGATCACAAATTCGACGCGCTGGCGCAAAAGGATTACTACAGCCTGCTTGCCTATTTCAATTCCAGTACCGAGCAACAC
>JAAEMV010000952.1 GCA_024225195.1 Planctomycetaceae bacterium
CCAATCAGTGACCCGAACATGAAAAAGCTCCGTTTCAGTCCGCTTTTTCATGCAGTTGACCTGATCGGACGAGTGATCTCCGCAGTAATATAAACGTAAGATGACTATGGCTCATGGGTTGCGACGCGCTGAATCGCAACGGATCAGTCAATTTACCGGCAGTCGCCATGATGAGTTTGTCAAAGGAGCATGGAGGGTGCAGGGCTCGTAAGCAGGTTCCACATATTCAAGGGGAAGGCGGCGGGCGTACTCTCAGAAACCGATGCCCCATATCACAATGTTGAACCAAACCGCTATCGCAGAGACAGACCGAGAAGTAACACTAACCGACCTTGAATCCGTTTCCCAAATATAATCACGCAAACCCCAAGCCGGGATTTGTCGGTCGCACATTATCTTCAAAAACCGATTGATTCGACACTCGCGAAACCGTTAACATACCTCCGCCACAAGTTGGCGAACAGCAACCAATCACAAAGGAGGTATGACAATGGCGAGCGAACTTCGTGACAAATTTGAAAATCACATGATTCTGAGAGACCTCTCGGAGAACACGCGTGACGCGTACATTTACCACGTGAAAGAACTCGCAAGGTTTTACATGCGCTCCCCGGACCAACTCACCAACGACGAGATCCAAAAGTTCCTTTTGCATCTCATCGGGGAGCATCATTACGCGTGGAGTTCCACCAACCAGGCGTTTTCCGCGTTTCGTCTTTTTTACGCCGATCTTCTGAAATGGAACAAAACCCGGTTTCACATCCCGCCACGCCCCAAGATGAAACAACTGCCCGTCGTGTGGTCCGTCGAAGAGGTTGTGGCGATCATTGATTCCACGAGAAATCTGAAACACCGGGCGCTTCTCATGACGACATACACTGCCGGGCTGCGGGTTTCGGAAGTCGTCAGGCTGAGACCGTGGCACATCGAAAGCAAACGCATGCTCATTCGGGTCGACCAGGGCAAAGGGAAAAAGGACCGTTACACGCTTCTTTCCGAAAAAACATTGGAGACGCTGAAAGACTATTGGCGGGCATACAAACCCGGCGAATGGCTTTTTTCCGGCAAAGACCGGGGAAAGCCCATGCCGATCGGGACGGCACAACGAATTTGTTACAATGCCAAAAAGCGGTCGGGCATCACCCGCGGGAAGGGCATTCACACGCTTCGGCATTGTTTTGCCACACATCTGATCGACGCCGGCGTCGATGTGTACACCGTAAAAAGAATGATGGGGCACGCCTCCCTGTCGACCACCGCAAAATACGTCCATGTGTCCAAAGACAAGATTTCGAAAATCGTCAGTCCCTTTGATCTGCATTCCGGGAGTTGATTTGCATGTGCCGGTCCGGGATTTCCGCATCGTCGGAAGTCCCCGGACCGCAAATCCCGAAAATGCCGAAAGGAGGGTGCGGATGTTCGAAAAATTCGAAAATTGCGAAAGCGTTGTTGTCGAAAAAACGGTTGTGGAAAATTTTCCCAAGTTCACGCCGGCGATTGTCCGAAGCCCGGAAGACATGATATTTCCGCCGTTCGTCGCCGATTATTTTCACAAAGACGGCAACATCGAAAAACTGCCGATTCTGCCGCAAAGGGGAAAGGCTGCGGGTGTGGAAGTCGGCGACATCCTGAGAATTTGCGGCGAGGACTGGTTGCGCGGGCACGGAGTGTCGAAAGAGCAGGGAAAGGTCATCAGCCG
>JAAEMV010000953.1 GCA_024225195.1 Planctomycetaceae bacterium
CCGAAAACCGGCCTTACTGTTTTCCGGCGGGCCTTTGATGAACCATCCCTGCTTTGATTCTCTGAACAGGGAGTTCTCAATTTCACTACGGGCGTCATACCCGTCGTAAACGTCCATGGGGTTATCGACCGAACCGTTGGTTAGGATAACCATTGTTTTGATATTTGGATTATTTTCTCTGTAAGGATCATGGAGAACAACAACAGCATTAATAAGATTGGGCTCAAAGTCATTTCTGTTCTCATGGCTGCCGCTGCCAAGCTCACCATAGAAACCGGCGGATGTAAGCCCTTCAATCCCAACAACTTTCCAGGTATCGGTCACCTGCTTGCTGTTTTTGCCGTGTCCGATCGTCCTGATTTTACTTCGTGTGGCTTGCTGGCCGGTTGTTACCAGCGAAAGAGCATCTTTGTAAACGTTCAAGCTTGATTTTGCCGGAATATAAAAAATAATCCCCTGCTTATTGAGCCACCAGAGCAACTTGCCGTCGGTAAAACCACGGTCCATGGCGATTGAGCTGATTTTAGCGTACTTGCCAAGATTGGTTATGGCCTGCTCAATGACCTCTTGGGCTAAAACTATGTCGTTGGTTTCAATAGTTGAAAATCGCATAGCAATGGGAAGGCAACTAAGCTGGTCCCAAACTACCCATATCTTAAACCCGAATACCGTGACCTTGATTTTTTTAGTTTTGCCCTTACGCCGCCTGAGTTCCGGTGCTTTTTCCTTGGTAACCTTGCCCCGGTCCGTGCAACGCTCTGTCGACTCAAGGTCGGAAGCATCAAGCAGGGCGTTAACTTTACGAGGAAA
>JAAEMV010000954.1 GCA_024225195.1 Planctomycetaceae bacterium
ACGCGCGCTGCGCCCTGCAGTCATCCAGCGCAAGGTTACCAACGGTTTCCGTTCAATGTGGGCCGCAGAAGGCGATTGTGCTGTCAGAACAGTGGTCGACACCGGCAAATTAATCGGGACACCCCCATTTCAGACCCTTTTGACTACAATATCTTGAAATCAATGCGTTATATGCCCTAATTCTTGGGGCTGAGTAATTACATATTTACAATCTACGGATAATAAGCGTGTCCACTTATGGCATGTTTTATCGCTGTGTCTTGTGTCGCAAAGTGAACATCTTCCATTGGTATATAACGTAGAAAAGTCCGCGTTGCCGTCATTCGAGCAATCTCAAGCCAAATCATGACTTATGTCTACTTTTGTGTCCATGAGCATCCGTCCAGATAGTGACATGATTGCTTCGGTAACTAAAGGCTCCGAGCAACCGTTCGGCAATCTTTGAAATTAGTGGGTCCTGATCCCAGGTCTTACCCTCGAGTTCTCGAACCCTTGCCCAAGTGGTTTCCACCCAACCGCCGCAAGCAATAGA
>JAAEMV010000955.1 GCA_024225195.1 Planctomycetaceae bacterium
CTCAAGACTTGGGGTTTCAAACGCAATTCCACGGTTGAGCCGTGGGCTTTCACATCTGACCTACAAATCCGCCTACGCACCCTTTAAGCCCAGTGATTCCGAATAACGTTTGCACAGTTCGTATTACCGCGGCTGCTGGCACGAACTTAGCCTGTGCTTCCTCCTAGGATCGGTCAAAATTTCCTCCCCTACGACAGCTGTTTACAACCCGAAGGCCTTCGTCCAGCACGCGGCGTCGCTCCGTCAGGCTTTCGCCCATTGCGGAAGATTCTCGACTGCAGCCACCCGTAGGTGTCTGGGCAGTATCTCAGTCCCAGTGAGACGGGCCATGCTCTCACACCCGCTAACCATCTTTGCCTTGGTAGGCTTTTATCCCACCAACTAGCTAATAGTAAGCAAACCGCTCCAAGGGCGATAAATCTTTGGTCCGGAGACATTATTCGGTATTACTCACGCTTTCGCATGGCTATCCCGAACCCTTGGGTACGTATCTACTCGTTACTCTCCCTTTCGCCGCTGTCCGTTTTAAAAATCAACCGAAGCATCTTTTTAAAACTTCTCGCTCGACTTGCATGCCTAATCCACGCCGCCAACGTTCATTCTGAGCCAGGATCAAACCCTTCAATTGTATGCTTGCTATGA
>JAAEMV010000956.1 GCA_024225195.1 Planctomycetaceae bacterium
AGACGTTGTCGGTTTTCGTGGTCGACTCGTCTGGATTCAATCACTTTCCTTACCAGAGAGTTTTAGCCTCCCGCAGGGGACAATACATGTCGCGCCGGCTCGTTACGTCAACCGAACTTGGCGAAATGCAGCCAGCCTGCTCGCGTAATTCCTACAGCGACGTTTCCCAGTAAAAACGATGTTTATAGCAGGATCTCATGTCGAAGCATTTATCAATGGTTGCGACGGACCGAAGAATTCAAAATGGATTCGCGATTCATCGACTCCCAATTCATGCAAGCTGGAATTCACACTCTGCATAAATGGCTTCGGTCCGCAACAGTAGAATTCGGCGTTGGGCCATGGAATGACACTTTGAAGCCATTTCATTTTGACTTTGCCGATTTGATCGCATTTCCCTCGCGCGACGTCATATTCAATTGGTTCATCATAAAAGATGTGAGTCTGAACATTGTCGCGATTTGACTTCAGGTCAAGGACTTCTTCGGCGAATGGGTGAACACTACTGTTGCGAGCCGCGTGAACAAAGTGAATCGGAGACTTCACATTTTGGTGAACTAGAGTCTTCGCCATCGAAAGCAAGGGAGTCACGCCAATTCCACCCGCCAAGAATACAATCGGACGTTCGTCATCAACCGTATCAATAGTGAACTCTCCACACGGCGGTCCGACTTGGATGCAGTCATTTTTTTGGACTACATCGTGAAGATAGTTTGAAATCAATCCATCGGGCTTACTGGCCGCCGCCGCGACCTCGCGTTTGACGCTGATTCGAAAGTATCCCACGTCCGGTCGATCCGACAGACTGTAATTCCGCGGCGAAGTCGGTGTTGTTGGGTGTCCGATACTGACCGTGATGTACTGTCCAGGTTTGAATGTGGGCAGGCGGCGTTCATCGAGACGCCGCAGATAGAATGAAGTGACAACATCGCTTTCGGGAACCTTGCGGTCGACGATGAAAGTTCGATATCCATTCCACCCCGCGTCGGCCGACTTCTGTTCTTCGTAAATCGTCTGCTCGCGACCGACGAAGATATGCGCCAAAAACTGGTATGATTCGGCCATCGCTTCCATGACTTCTCCAGTTGCCGAATCCTCCATAACCTCTTTGATTGCGGCCAACAGGTGCTTTCCAACGATTGGATAGTGCTCAGCCTGGACGCCAAGCGAGCAATGCTTTTGAGCGATTACTTCGATTGCCGGTCGTAGCGCATCCAGGTTTTCTATGTGGGCAAAATACGCGCAGATCGCACTCGCTAGAGCATGCTGTTGTACGCCGGTCCGTTGGTGCGCCTGGTTGAAAAACGGCCGGACCTCAGGGTTGTCACGGAACATTCTCAGGTAGAAGTTACGCGTGATAGCTTGAGCGTTCACCGCGATGGCAGGTGTGACAGCTTTGATAATCTCAATCGTTTGCGAGTTAAGCATTAAGAATGTGTTCCTAGATTTCGAAATTCACGGCGCCAAAATGGCGGCTACCCAGTTTGCAGCCCCTGGTGACGCGAGCGCAACTTTGCCGCCTCCCGATATCGAATGCTTTGGGCCGGGCTGTCCGGTGTCGATGTTGATCCAATTGACGATGAAGGAGTGTTCCGCGTCCGTCATGTCCAGCCGAACCTCGCCGCCTGCTGGGAAATAGACGACGTAGGCGCGCCCCTCGTCGGCGGCCACGTACGCTTCGTTCGGATCGCAACCGGAAAGAAGTTCTGCCGAGGGTTTCACAGACCACAATTGCACGAATGATTCCAGTTTTCGTGCCGCGCG
>JAAEMV010000957.1 GCA_024225195.1 Planctomycetaceae bacterium
TCAGGATTCGCGATCCATTCCGCCAGTTGCAATCTCCCACTTTCATCACGGCCAAACTCAGGCCGAGGTTGATCACTGCAAACAGATAAAAAACCGCGAGGAACAACCGGCCCCAAGTTGCGGACTGACCCGCGAATATGCAGATGACCATCCTTTGGCTTTGCACTGTCTTTCACTGACATTGCGACAGCGACTGGACGTACTGGATTCTTTTTGATTTCCTTCAGTAAGCGATCCAATTTATTAATTTGTTTTTCAAGGGCCACTACTTCAGCCGGCTTTGTGACGTCACCAGTCGAATCACCAGCCACCGGCTCGCGTCTGCTCGGAGCTTCATCACGTGGCTTCACCGAGTCTTTGCCTTTAGCAACAGAATCCCCTACCTGCTTGAGAAACTGGACTGCATCGACAATCACATGTCCATCTGTCCCCTCATTTGAAATTGTCACGGAGGCGGCGTTGTCAGCTTCAAACCGGAAAGTCCCAAGTGAATAAAACAAACCATTTATGGGAGGTTGTTTAGATTGATTGACGAAGAATTTAGCTTTCCCGTCTTGATGATCCACTGTAACAACGGTGTTGGAAGCACGATTTCCACCAGCACTGTAAGAGATCCGGACCTCATAATTACCACCTGCTTCAAATTTCGGCGAGAACACTGCCCTCTTCTCACCCTTCCCTGAGTTTTCATCGTGTAAGTAATTCTGATTTACGAATCGCGAGGTAAAAGTTGACTCA
>JAAEMV010000958.1 GCA_024225195.1 Planctomycetaceae bacterium
AACAGTGCAAATTGCTGAAACACGATGCCGATGCGCGGTTGAATCGTTGGGATGGTTTCAGCAGCGGATGTAGTGCCTTGGTTATCTTTGTCAGAGTTGCTTTCAGGGTCAACTTCGGGTGCGGATGTCGTTTGGGACACATGCCCACTTTCTATTTTTCCATCCCATTTGATGACTGGGCCATTGTTGGGAAGCAAACCGGCAAGTGTACGTAGCAGAACCGACTTTCCGGCTCCGCTTCCGCCCACGATCACGGTGATTTTGCCCGCGGTGATCGTTAAATCTGTTTCAGCTAATAGTTCGCGATCACCTGCTTTTATTTTCAGGTGGTTCAAATGCAGCGATTTGGGAGCCGATGGTTCAGTGCTGTTCGAGGGGTGCTCAGCAGAAGGTTTCGTTGTCATTTCGCGTTTGCCTCCACGGAATCAGCGTTCTTGTCGTGATTCGATCCGCCAGCGGTGGTTACCTTTGCATCAGTGATTGCAAGTTGCATGTTTTCCGGATTGGCAAGGTAGACGACGGGATAAGGCATTGCCTCTGTTGAAGTTTCAATCTGCGGCATTGGTGTGGAGTCGTCTCCTTGATTTGGAATGGCGACG
>JAAEMV010000959.1 GCA_024225195.1 Planctomycetaceae bacterium
AATTCAGAGCAACTCGATACGCCTAAAGATTCAGAAATTGAATGAATTCTGAAACAACGTGGTTGATTCTTCGTTGGTTAGTTGCCGAGCCACAATCGTCAGGGGCTTGGGGCATCTGGACAGTCATCCGTCTTAGACTGGAAGAGTTTCCGATGCAGGGCAGCAGCGAATAGGCTTCCAAGAACGGTTGCGCAAATGTAGAGCCCAAGTTGTTCGATTTGGCCGCTTGCGATTGCGGGGCCTAGTGTTCTCGCTGGATTCATCGAGGCACCCGTGTAGGGGCCGATAGCGGATGCGTGGATCGTTACGATTCCGCCGATGGTCAAGGCGGGGATTAGAATTCCACGGAGCTTGGTTGTCCTAAGAATCACAAACATCAAGATTGCTGTAATCATAAATTCGATGGTAAATGTTTGCCAAGTTTCCAAGTTGGATATGGTGCCGCCGTAAGTTGGGTGATCGCGATCGAGCAGCGCGAGCGTAAAGCTTGCTGCGATCGCTCCAAGACACTGACTAATGATATATGGCAAAACGTGGGAACCAGAAAACTTTTTGTCGTACCAGAATCCGAGCGTGACGGCCGGATTAATGTGGGCTCCCGAATACTTGCCAATCGCGAGAATGACTGCCGTAACGGTCACCCCAAACGCTAACCCGATTCCAATGTCGGTGAACCATTGAAACTCCATGGCGTCACACAAGAGGATGGCGCCCGTTCCGACGAGAACTAGAAAAAACGTGCCAATTCCCTCGGCAATTGCCTTTTTAAACACCATTTAACTAACCGAGAGTCCAGTGTAATCGGATTCGGGAGAAGGGAATTGTGGCGAAAGTCCTTCCATCGTAGCGCGGAGAACTTCACTGACGATTAGGTTTCTTGCCCATTTTTTATCGGAGGGGATGATGTGCCAAGGCGCGTATTCTGTATTGCATTGTTCTAAAGCGGATTGGTAGGCCAATTGATAGTCGTCCCACAGTTTTCGCTCTTCAATGTCGCCTAGATTAAATTTCCAATGCTTGGCTGGATCGTCGAGCCGGGCCTGCAACCGTTCCCGTTGTGTTTCTTTGCTGATATGCAGAAAGCATTTCACTACGGTGGTACCATTATCGTGGAGAAGTTTTTCGAACGCGTTGATAGTTTCGTATCGTTTGCTCCAAACCGATTCGGGTACAAGGTTGTGAACTCTCACTACCAAAACATCCTCATAGTGAGAGCGATTGAAGATGCCAATGTTCCCGCGTCGCGGAACGCGTTGGTGAATTCTCCATAGAAAATCATGGTCTAGTTCCTCTTCGCTTGGCTTCTTAAAAGAACTTACCTGGCAACTGGTGGGGTTCATGCCACGCATGACCGCTCGGATCGTACCATCTTTACCAGCGGTATCCATGCCTTGAAGTACCAGCAATATTGAGCGCTGATTTTCTGCGTAGAGCCGCTTGGCAAGATCTGCCATCACCTCGACATTTTCCTCAATCCTGCGATAGGCAGATTTTTTGGAAAATTTTCCATCGGGAATTTGCGTAGGAATTGTCGAGAGTTCACATGTCGAATTTAGTTCGACTTGGCAATCAGAAAATGAATGCATCGTTAGGCTCAATTTGTGTTTGAAAAACGTGGGAAGGAACAAGTAAGCTGCCGCACGAAGCGTGATAATCTTGAACAGGAGCTTTGCTGTAATTTATCACTTAATTTACTGGAATGAAGTTGTTGTACTAAAAGTTCGCGGCGTTATTAAGAATGCTAAGATAAGCCTGCATCGCAAAAATTAAGATGGCAAGAACAAGTGCTCCAACGAGCATCATGGTCATAACAAAACCGATCACGCTGATTGCCTTGAGATTGATCTCAGCTTTGGCCTGCAGTTCTGCCGACGCTCGACTCATCGACTCTGCCAGTTCGCCGGAGATTTCCCCATTCTTGATGAAAGTTATCAGTTCTTCCGGGAACGAGTCAGTGGCGCTAAACGTCTGATGGAATTGGTGCCCTTGCTGAAGATTGTGGCAGACGACTGGCTCGAGGGAGGTGTAGTAAAAATTCTCCGTGGATCGGAGTGCCAGTTGGGCGGTTTCGATTGCGTTCATCCCAGCGTTTTCGGCTACTGACAGTGTCCAGGCAAATCGAGAAAGTGCGAGGTACTGAATCGTTTTTCCAATGAGTGGAATTCGCATTGCAATCCGCAGCGGCACAGAGCCGAACCAACCGCGGACGGACCCGACGGCCACAAAGGATGCGGCGGAAAAGAATAAAAGGACCAATACAAAATAAGCGGCAACGTTTTTAAGGGTGCTTCCCATTCCAAACCAGTCAATCACCTCCATGCCCATGGCGCTGTAGAGGCTGTCACAGAGGTAGATGAATAAGCCGACGATGAGTATGGCAAACGTTAATTCGAACAAGGGCCATGCGATTGAGGCGAGGAATTTGTTCCTGAAAGCAACGAGAGAGCTGTAATGCTGGCTAAGTCTTGCAAACGATTCTTCAAGTCTACCACCGCGTTCCCCCGCTTTTACAACGGAGACTGCAAGGTTGGGGAAATATCCGTTGAGGTTCTCCATGGATTCCGCCAAAGACTTGCCTTCCCCAAGTTGTCGGTTGATGGCTTGGGCGTTGGATCGGTATTTCGAATCGCCGGTTTTCTCTTCCAGGGCATAGGCGGCGCGGAGGTCGATTCCGGCTGTATATGTGGTCGCCAATCGATGGAAAAGTTTAGCCATTTGTGACATCGAAATTTTTGCCATAGCGTTTTCCAGCGGCGTGGGAGGATATGAAAAGTAGTTTGAACAGTTAGGTCAAGACAATTGATTTGATAAGGGGCCGGTTTATTAAATCGGGAAGTTTTCAACTAGAACCACACTTTTCCCCTAATTTTTCACCGAATTGTGTAACCCCCATGGTTTTATGCTTCCTAATGGGTCGATAATACGAAAGTTGAGACAGGATTTCAAATTATGAATGTTGTCCGCAACACAGCCTAACCGAAGACGATTGATGATTTATCGAAGCGAAATGAATTGGACTCTGCCACATTTATTCGTAAAATTAGCCAGACAGATCGCCGCTTCTCAGACAAAATTGAAGTCAACGATTATGAATTTTAAATATCAAACGGCTAGATTAATTGTGCTGTTAATCGTCACGATTCCGTGGTGCTCGAGTTCGCTTTACTCACAAGACAAAGATTTCGATCGCGAGGCTTTGAAAATTCGCGATACGATTGTTCTTCGTTCAAAAGCAAAGCTATACGGAACTGTCGAGTCAGAAGGGATTGAAGACGGCCGGAAAATTGTCGTTTTCAAACCCAAAGACGGAGGAGTCCTCAGGATTGATGTCGCCAAGATGGTCTACCAGGGTAAGATTCGCAAGATTGACGAGATCGACCGAAATTACAATCAATACATCGACACCATTAAAGACGACCCTGCGTCGCACTGGGAATTGTATGGGTGGTGTGGCGATCAACCGCAAGGACGAGTCCGGTTTAAAGACCAGCGTCAATTTCATCTTGAGCGAATCGCCGAACTCGATCCAAATGACTCGGCGGCCAAACGAAAGCTCGGTTATGATTTCATCAAAGAGCAAAACCGGTGGGTTCCAGAAAAGCTATACCAGAAAACGCTTGGTTATGAAAAGCGTGGGACGGGTTGGTCTCCAGTTCTTCAGCGTGAAATTGATAAAGGTTTTGATGAGGTTGAAGCGCTCAAAGGGAAGCGTAAAAGTGCGTTTCGAATTTGGAAGAAAGAACTTGCCAAAGGTCGTTTAAATCCAACGGTTCTTCGAGAAGAATTGTTTAAGATTTGTGATCCGCTCGGCGTGGTAATTGTTTTTGAAGCAGCCAGAGAAGAGCCAAATCCGGCGATTCGGGCAGAATATGTCAAGGCAATTGGGCGGGTGCCGACGCGTGTTGCACTTAATGCTCTTTGTGTCTTTGCCGTGGAAGAAGAGGTTGTGGGGACACGCGAGTCTGCCTTAGCTTTGCTCGGACAGGAGCATTACAACCCTGGCGCGGCGGTAGCAGTTCTCGCTACTTATCTCTCGTCTAAATCAAACGCCTACGTCAATCGCGCGGCGTTTGGAATTGGTGAGTTGGGCGATCAATCGGCGACTTTGGCTTTAGCCGCAGCACTCGTGACATCTCATATGGTCAAACCCGGTGGACAGTCCGGCCGGATTAATGCTGGAGTTGGAAGTGATGGAAATGTAAACGGTCTTAATATGGGCGGGGATCAAAAGCCCGTCATGAAGTCTTTTAGCAATAAAGAAGTGGTTGATGCATTGAAAAAAGTCTCCGATCAGAATTTTGGTTTTAATGCTGAGCAGTGGAAAGATTGGTATATCAAGACGCATACCCACCACGACATCCAGGTCCGTCGCTAAATTGTCACTGGAACGCTACGACTTTAGTTTTCTTAGGGTCGTAAGATTCATGACGTCCATGTCCACTCCATCTCGCTCTCCCTTCTCGGTTTCTAAGTACATAGGGATCGTTTCGAATCGTGGATCGTTCATCAAATTGATAAACGGTTGGATTCCCATTTCACCTTCGCCGATGTGTTCGTGCCGATCTTTTCTAGAGCCGAATTCTTTTTTGCTGTCGTTAAGGTGAAAGGCTTTGATTTTTGATAATCCAAAAGTCTCCTCCATTGATTGCATGGTTGAAGCGTAGTCTGCAGGAGAGCCTAACGCATGACCTGCTGCGAAAGTGTGGCAGGTGTCAATGCAAACACCTATTCTTTCGGAATCAGACGCAGAGTCGATGATGTAAGCCAGATGTTCAAATTTCCAACCTAAGTTGCTTCCCTGACCTGCGGTGTTTTCCAGTAATGGAGAACTCGTCAGTTCGTCTGTCCGCTCCAAGATCGTATTGAGCGAGTCAACAATCGTGTCAAGACCTTCCTGCTCGGTACTGGTCGTAAAGGATCCAGGGTGGAACACGACGTGTGGGATTCCCAGCTGATGGGCTCGCTCGAGTTCTACGATCATTGCGTCGATGCTTTTTGTGCGAAGTTCCTCTTTCGGGCTTGCTAAATTGATTAAATAAGAGGCGTGGGACAGAGGAGCCGAGATGGAGTGTTCCTGCATTGCCTCGATGAAACGAGAGGCATCCTCGTCTGTGATTGGTTTGGCACGCCATTGATTGTTGTTTTTTGTAAATACCTGGACGCAATCACAGCCGGCTTTTTTCGCCGAATTGACGGCTTTGTAATAACCGCCTGCAATCGACATATGCGCACCTAAGATCATCTGCTTTTCTTTCGTTAAATAGTCGCCTGAACACCAGTTCATCTTGTCACAGGGCGCGAGCCTGAGCAATGGCCTCGTTTTTGTTTCGCTCGGAAATGTGTGGCTGTCTAGAACCATTAGACGTCGCTCCGCACAGGTTGATGAACTGGGAAATTGATGCAGTGTGGTTCACAGTCTGTTTAAGTTTGGGATAATCGGCCAACAGCTTCGTGATGTAAATTAGTATCGTAATTTTAGGATAAACGATGGAAGCCAAATTAAGTGGTAAAGAAAAGCTGGCGGTCCTCGCTTTGTGGGTTGCTTCTTTGGTCTTTGTTGGACTCGGCGTTGCGTTGATGATTTGGCCCACCGAAATCCTAGCTGGAGTCGAAGTCAAATTCGAATCGCCAACTGCGTTTGCAGATATACGTGCGGATTACGGCGGATGTATATTTGGGTTGGGGGTCTTTCTTGTTTGGTGTGCCACGCAACGTCTGTTAATTAGGCCCGGACTGATTTGTGTCGGTCTCGTTTTCTCCGGGTATTCGATCGCCCGGCTGTTATCGTTAGCGATTGATGGCCAGCCCAAGCGAATCATCTTTATCCTCCTCGCCGTGGAATTATGCGGGGCATTCATTTCATTCGGGGTTTCTCAGTGGGCACCAAGGCGAAACCTGAACTGATAGGATGGTTGCAATGTTTGATTCTGCAGATATCACCAAAACATGTTCTCAGAGTGGTTCAGTGGGGAAAGTTCCAAACTGACAGGTTCGTGAACGCCGGATTAACTAGCCAAAATGAATTTTTCACGATGTGAAACATTTGGATGGCAACTGGCAAATGTGTTTGGATTTATTAGACTCATTTTAATCCGTTGTCGACCTTGCGACAGTTGATTTGTATTTTCACTTAGCGGCAGGTTGTTTCGCTGTAGCTAATTTTGAACACCTTTTAAAAAGAGTTCTGCTCATGCAAAAGCCATTTAATCTGATGAAGTGGATTACGGATAACGATCACGTTTTTAAAAAGCCTGTCATGAACAAGCAGTTTTTTAAAGAGGCGGACGATGTGATCGTATTTGTTAGCAAGGGACCAAATACGCGAAACGATTATCATGTTAACCCAACGGAGGAGTTGTTCTACCAATTGAAAGGGGATATTGCGGTTCGGGTTCGACCGCTTGATGGTACGCCTCCGCACGACGTTGTCATTCGAGAAGGTGAAATGTTCTTGCTGCCGCGTGACGTTCCTCACCGCCCTCAACGACCCGCCGGCACGCTAGGGTTAATCGTTGAGTTTCCCAGGCCAGAGGGGACGCAAGATCAGTTGAGGTGGTACTGCCCCGACGATGAACATCTTGTTTATCAAGCTGAATTCCGACTTCAGCATATAGACGAAGATCTCCATAAAATTATGGATGACTTTTGGAACGGCCCAGTCGAAAATCGCACCTGTAAAGAAACCGGGAAAGTGGTCGAGCGGGCTGAACAGTTCAATATTGATGATGCCGACGAAGTTTCTTAAGTGGAAAGTTTGGCTGGCATCATTAGCAATTTCGTTAGTTGACATTGGGTTTGCGTGGATAAAAACAACCGACGCCCGTGGCGGCGAGGATGGTGGCTAGCACAATGTTACACAATGACAGGCATTGCCAATGCCAGTATTCGCTAAATGGTACGCCAAGAGTGACAACCATGTAGATCGCGGATGTGTGCCACGGCACTAGTGATTCCAGCATCGTACCGGTGTCTTCCAGTGATCGGGAGAGAACTTTCCGCGGGACCTTTTGTTGATCGTATTTACTCTTGAATGCATCCCCCACGATAAAACTCGTTGCGAACTGATTGGACGTCATTGCATTGGTAATTCCAGTCGCTAGAAGGCTTGCCAAAACTGTACCGCGCGGCGATTTTACGGCTCGCATTAAATGATTAACAACTGTCGGCATGGCATCTATCTTGTCCGTAGCTCCAATGAAGATGAACACCATGAAGGCAATGATGATCGGCTCGTTGAGAGCATAAAGCCCGCCGCGATCCAATAGATTGGTGATTTCAGGGGTGTGCCGAATGCCAGGCATCACCGAATCCAAATTGAATCCTTGATGAAGTGTTGAAATGACGTCCGTGAGGGTAAAAGGTTGGAGAGTGATTGCCACAAGAGAGGCTAAAATCACCGAGGCAATTAGGATTGGCACCGTTGGTAATCTGAAAATACTACCTGCGAGGACAACTATCGCCGGGGCTAAAATCAACCATGAGAAATTAAAAATGGACGACAGCTGATCGAGGAGCAATTGGACATCAGCAAGTCCACCATCCTGCAGTCTTGGCGGGTAAAGCACGCCCATCGCGTAATAGATTCCTAGAGCGATGGTCGCGGAAGGGAGGGTTGTCCAGAGCATGGATCGGATGTGTGTGTGGAGATCGACTTCCGCGGCGAGGGCTGCAAGGTTAGTTGTGTCTGAAAGCGGCGAAAGCTTATCACCAAAATACGCGCCGCCAATGACTGCTCCTGCAGTAATGCCTAGATTTGCATCCAGTGCGGTGGCAATTCCGATAAGGACAACGCCAATCGTTCCGACTGAGCCCCAACTCGTACCCGTAAGCGTTGAAAAAATTACCGGAGCAACGAAGGCGATCAAATAGAGATAATCCGGGTTGATCAGTTGGAGGCCCCAGTAAACCAGCATGGGAATGGTGCCACAGATTATCCAACTGGCAATAATCAAGCCAATGCAAAAGAGAATCATGAAGGCTGGGATAGCGCATTGGAATTTTTTTACGATCGAAGCCTGAATGTCTACCCATCGATGCCCCGTCAGCAGGAGTTGGGAGACTAATCCAGACGCGGCTAAAATGAAAATTAATTCAAGGGGTAAAGGGGGAAGTTGGAGGGCGAGTGGCCGGACAATCAGCCCGTAGATAATAAGGACGGCTAAAAGGACAAAGGGCGCCAGGGCTTGAAGAAACGGCGTCTCTGGAGCTTTGTTTGTACTTGGTGCCAAATTTCCGCTCATGGACGAAACCCTACAAACTTTACCGTAGATTGACTCGAACAAAAAATGGGGGCTTGGCGGTTAGACGCGACCGGTCCAACGACGTTGGTTTCCGCGTTCGCCGTCTTACAGTATGGCGGTGTTAGGCGGGCGTGTCATTAATTGAATCAACAAATAAATTCAGTCCAGAATGCTTAGATTCGTGAAGGCCAAGCGAAAACGTTTGTTGCCGAGGGTGTCAAAGTTAATTGTCGCAGTGCGTTTTTGTCCCTGGCCTGTCAGTTGGACGATGTTGCCAATGCCGTACTCAGCATGTTGAACCTTCATCCCTGTTTCAAAACGATCCGGATGGAGTCGAATCTGGGCTGGCATCGCCGCCTGCTTCTCTGCTAACTGGGCAGCTGTTTGGATTTTTAATGAAATTCCGGAAAGAGGATTGGGCCGTGAGTTCTGCTGCGGTTGGTCTGTCAGAACAACCTCAGCTTCAATTTTATCTATTTCCGGAGCCACTGCTGATTCAGACACGTCATTGATATCAATGGATGGAAGACCATCGTGCATCCAAGGGTCGATTTGGCTGATCGAATCGGCAACCGAGTCCTCATCATAGTTGGTACCGGCAGGTTCAAAGATTTGCATCTCCTCGCGGGGCAATTCCATCAAAAATCGACTGGCGATGGCCGGCCAAAAACTGCCTCGGCGAAACCGATTGACGCAGCGACTGATTTGAAGATATTTTTCGGCACGGGTGATGCCGACAAAGAGCAGGCGGCGTTCTTCTTCGATTTGATCGTCATCAGTTGAGCTGCGCTCGTGAGGTAGAATTCCATCTTCGAGTCCAACAATGTAGACATTGGGAAACTCCAGCCCTTTGGCTGCGTGGAGCGTCATCAGTGTTACACGGTCGGACTGCGATTCCCAGATGTCCGTGTCAGAGACCAAAGCTGCTTGTTCGAGATAGGCTTCAAGGCCACCTTCGGTTGGTCGATCTCGGTCAAATTCTTCGCAAGCAACGACTAGTTCATCGACATTGCCGGCTCGTTCATAACCTTCCTCGCTCCCATCGAGTGTGAGCCAATTACGGTAGTCAGTTTCTTCCAAAACCGCTCGGATCACGGGTTCAATTTCATCCGTCGACATAAAGGAAAGTCGATCGAACATGGCGACAAACTGGGTCAATTTTGAAGTAGGTGCTTTCGAGATGGTGTCGATTTGGTCGCAGTTGCGAGCGGCGTCCAGCATCGAACTGTTGTTATCTTGCGCCCAGCGCCGGAGCCTTCCTAATGTTACTTTTCCAATTTTTCGGGGGGGAGTGTTAACCACTCTCTCGAACGCAACATTGTCCCTCGGATTATTGAGCAGGTGCAAATACCCAAGAACGTCCTTAATTTCTTTTCTTTGATAGAACTCGTGTCCGTTAATGATCTGATAGGGCAGACCAGCGGAGCGAAGAGCATGTTCGACAGACCGTGACAGCCAATTGGCACGATACAGAACGGCGTAGTCTTTCGCGCGATGTTTACCCGATTCGATGCCTAACTGAATTGTATCGGCAATGTCGAGTGATTCGTCGCGCGGCGAGGGGAAGGTGACCAGGCGAACAGCTTCCCCTTCGGGGTTTTCTGTATGAAGTTCTTTCTTTTTGCGTCTGACGTTATTGGCGATTAATTGATCAGCAACGCGAAGGATGGTTGGGGTGCTACGATAGTTTTGCTCAAGCCGGACAACGTTGACCCCTGGGTAGTCCTTTTCGAACTCTAAAATATTATTAATGTTTGCGCCTCGCCAACCGTAAATTGACTGATCGGGGTCGCCCGTGACTGCGAGATTTTTTAAGGAATGGTTGAGCATCCTGATTAATTGGTATTGGGTCAGGTTGGTGTCTTGATATTCATCGACCATCATGTACGCGAAGGCTCGGTCGAGCGTCTCTCTCAATTCCGGAGAAATTTTCAGCAAGTCTACGGCATGCAGGAGCAGGTCGTCAAAATCGACGCCGTTGGCGACCTTCAGAAGTTTTTGATACTCGGGATAGACCTTGCCAACGATCGAGTCGAGTGCATGACCGGGGCGAGGCTGAAAATGTTCGGCAGTGATACCATTGTTTTTGACATTGCTAACTTGACTGGCGAGCTTGTCAGCAGAGTAATGTTTCAGGTCGACTTTGGCATTTTCAATCGCCTGCTTCATTACCTTTTTGGAGTCACCGGAGTCATAGATTGTAAAATTTTGTTGGAGGCCAATGAGCTCGGCGTGTTGGCGAAGCAACCGTGAACAGAAACGGTGAAAAGTGCCGGTCCAGGTACGATTGTTGGGGGCTAATTTCTGGAGTCGATTGCGCATCTCATCCGCTGCTTTGTTCGTAAACGTCAGAGCGACAATACTCTGCGACGGGATCCCCTGGTTAATCATGTGAGCGATGCGGTGTGTGATTACGCGGGTCTTTCCACTGCCGGGACCAGCGAGGATGAGAAGAGGGCCTTCAATTTGTTGCACCGCCAACCTCTGCTGTGTATTGAGAGGTGATAAAATATCATCGGGTGATAAAGAGGGCATGCCGCGTGATCCTTCGGGTGGCTAGTGCTAGCAGTTTCGGGTTTTGGCGAAATTTATGTTTGCCATGATTCTGCTCGGAGATTGATATGTTATATTCTGTGGAAGCGAAGGCAACTGGCGCGACTGTACCTGACGCGAAATAAATGCTGGGGTGGTCTTTTGATTGGGATTTGCAAGAGCGAATCGGAAGCGATCGCCGTTGGCTGTAAAACATTCATTTTTGGGAGGGAACCCCGATGGCAAAGACACGAATTAGGGTCAGTGAGACCGAAGAGAACCGAAAAAAGCTAATTGAAAAATTAGACCTCAGCACCGCCGAAATTGGTTTGACTGTAAGAACGACCAACTGCCTCGAAGAAAAAGGCATTTTCAATGTTCGCGACCTTCTCAATACGAGTCGCGCTGAACTATTGAGCATTTCGAATTTTGGTGAAAAGACGCTTGAAGAAGTCTTTAAGTCGCTGGAAGCGATTGGTTTCAGCCGTCCCAACCGCGATGTTAAGCCTCGCTAATCCTGGCGTGTAAGCTAATCGTTTGAGACAACGCCGCTTTCCCGCGGCGTTTTTTTTTAGTTCGAAGTTTTGCCTCGGGCTCCATAAAACCTTCGACTAATTCGCCGAAACCTATTGAATTGCATTAAGGGCATCGACAGCCTGAACGATTTCGTCCTCAGTGGTGCACAGATGGGGAGCAAATCGAAGATAGCCGTCTCTCGGTGTCACGATAATGTTTTGCTGATCCAACGTCGTTGAGATTTGATTGGCTGTCGAAAGTTTAGGAATCAACGCCAGGATGCCGGATCGGTGGGCAGGAATATGAACGACCGGTTGGTATTTTTCAAAATCTAAATGCTGCAGTGCTAATTCTTGCATCTCAAAATTGTGGTCGCGAATCGATTCGACTGAGTTCGGTAGGAATACGGTTTCGATACCGCTCGAAAGTCCGTCAAGCAAGCCGTAAGAAACGGTTGAATATTCAAATTTTCTACCACACGTGTGTGGGTCCCACGTGTGGTCCAGATACTCGGTGTCCTGTTTCATCTGATCTGCGCCGGTCATCGTAATCTCGATTTTATTCCGAAACTCGGGGCTGGTGTACATCACACCGGTACCGGTTGGGCCTAACAGCCATTTCCAGCCTGCCGAGGCGATGCAAGAAATTCCGTACTGTTCCGGATAGATTGGCAGACAGCCGAGACCCTGAGCGGCGTCGATAACTAAGTCGATTCCATGCGACTTACAGAGCTGCCCAAGTTGCTCAAGATCAGCAGCAAAGCCATTGGTAAATTGAACGTGGCTCAGGGCAATAACTTTGGTGCGCGGTGTGATTTTGGATTGAAGTTCGTCGAATGACCACCCCTTTGCCATCGCTTCGGGAATTTCTCCGCAGTAAGGTCTGTCTTCTTGAGGTGTTGCCACATCCGATAACAAAACTAACTGAACGCCTCGTTTTTTAGCCTGTAGAACCCAAGGGTAATGGTTAGCCGGGTACTCGTTAATATAACTAATCACTTCGTCGCCCGGCTCGAATGGGTAGCCATTGGCCACCATTGAAATCGCTTCCGATGTGTTAGTGGTCATCGAAATATTTTCTGGGGATGTTTTCAGAAGCTGAGCAAAGTTTTTATGAAATCGGGAGCCGACGTGATCATCTCCAACGTACTCAAACAGCATGCCTCGTCCGACTTCTGATTGTCGGTTGATGAACTTGATGGAGCGGTCCGCGGCAGGCTGGTTTAAAGGCGAAACGCTACAATACGCCATAAAGTTAATATGTTTTTTACTTGGGAAATGGTCGAGATTTCGAATCAATGCCATCAAATCACCGGGCTTTTGTTGGGGGCTAGGTCGCAGAAGCCCTGACGATAGCAGGTGGATGTGGGGGGCTTCAATGGCTGTTGCCAATCTTTACCGCTAGAGAACCTAACGATTTTTTGGCTTTGACCAACAGTACGACTTTTAGGGGCAGCGCCCAATTCAGCTCGGGTTGCGCGGAGTTTTTGGGTTGGCAGTCAAATAGCTTGATTTAACTGCCAAAATGAGCAAAACGAGGGCAATAAGCTCGCGGCATTTTTTAAAATATGACCTATTATTATGGCTCAACTAAACGTCTCACACCGTAATAATTAAGCGAACGTCATGCCGCAAACTGTAATGACCATTATTGGAACGCGTCCGGAAGCCATCAAATTGGTGCCGCTGGTACTCGAATTACAAAGTCGTCCGGAAGAATTTAGATCAGTCGTTTGTGTGACTGGGCAGCATCGGGAGATGTTGGATCAAGTTCTAGACGCGTTCGGTGTAGTTGCCGATCACGATTTGAATTTAATGGCGCCCGGCCAGTCGCTTGGACAAATTACAGCGAGGGCAGTTGCGGGACTTACCGAAGTGTGTGAGCGCGACCGCCCCGACGTGATTCTAGTGCAGGGTGACACGACCACGGCATTCTGTGGCGCGCTTGTTGGCCATTATCAACAGATTAAAATTGGCCACGTTGAGGCGGGGTTGCGCACGGGGAATAAATTCTCTCCTTTTCCGGAGGAAATCAACCGTCGGCTAATTGGTCAAATGGCAGATCTTCACTTTCCACCTACAGCTCACGCGGAATCGACGCTGCTTGCCGAGGGTGTAGGCGCGGAAGACGTATTTCTAACTGGAAATACGGTAATCGATACTTTGTTGTTAACCAGAAAACGCGTCACGCAAAATATACCGGAAGCCGCGCGGGCAATTCAGCCACTTACCGAAAACACAAGAGTGGTTTTAGTGACCGGGCATCGTCGCGAAAGCCATGGGCAAGGGTTTGAGAATATCTGTCACGCCATCCGAAACGTCGCAGACAAATTCGAAGACGTTAATTTTATTTATCCGGTCCACCTAAATCCAAAAGTGCAGGAACCCGTCAATCGTATTTTGGGTGAACACCCAAGAATCCACTTGATTGCTCCACTGTCGTATGAACCTTTTGTATGGTTGTTAAATCAGTGTGACGTCGTTTTGACTGACTCAGGAGGAGTGCAGGAAGAGGCACCTTCCTTTGGTAAACCTGTTTTAGTCATGCGTGATACCACCGAACGACCGGAAGGAGTGGAGGCTGGAAATGCCAAATTAGTTGGAACATGCCAGACGACAATTGAGCAGGAACTAACTCGGCTACTCAGTGACGCTGATGCGTACTCGGAAATGGCGGACGCCCAGAACCCTTACGGAGATGGTACCGCTTCCCGGCAAATCGCTGACGCACTCGCGTCGCAAGCTGCTGCAATCTAGCTGCTGCGAACCTTGCTGTTGAACACAATATCCGAAGAGGCACGTTTGCCAATTCGATCTGCGACGACGTTGTCTTAAGGTTCGCATGAAGTCCGGATTAAAACGACTCAACGCTTGACGCGTTATCAGTCGAGGCTCCCAGATGAGGGATCTAGTTCGTAATTGCCCAAACCCAGATTTACCGGCTGACAAAGGGTTGGGGGGCGATGGAGCGTTCAGAGGATTCCTCAGACCGACTTTCTCTCACGGGCTGAGTAAAGTCGTTGACTGGATCAATTTTACACTTTGGTTTGCAATACAAAATGTGAATGTTGTGAACTCTTCG
>JAAEMV010000960.1 GCA_024225195.1 Planctomycetaceae bacterium
GAACCACTTTGGTACTCAGGATCAAGCGATAACCTACCGCCGAAAATCAGAGAACCCTTGCACGAATACGTCGACCGCTCACATACGAAAATGCTTGCGATCCTCCCTCTTTTCCGGGAGAACAAGCATCCATCCGACTTAACTCTACCTGAAAAAAAACCGATTGCCGTGGGAGCCTTGATCGTCGAACAACTTAGCGATTCCCGGATCGCTCCAGAACTAAAAAACAACATTGAGACAATTGCGAACCACTGTCAATCAGCACTCTCTAATGCGACTGAGCACCATCAAATTTTCCTACTGCCTGCCTGGAAAATGATCGGACAATTCGTTTCGCTATTTCAATCTGGCAGACGCACCAAAACAATCTCCATCATTGGCGTGATGGCCGTCTTATTGATTTTCCTGACCTGCTTCCCCTGCACTTTTGGGCTCGGTGCAAAAGGTAGTTTAATCCCAACAGAACAACACGAAGTGTTCGCCAAAATTAACGGGACGATGGAGACGATCTTCGTTTCTGACGATGGCGACACATTAGTTCAACAAGGTCAACCGTTGGCGCAAATGCAAAACAGCGACCTTGAACTTGCCATCGATCAAATCAACGGACAAATCGCAATCCAAGAGGCCGAAAGAAACTCCAACCTCCAGCTCCAAAACCGAAATGACTTGAGCCAATTCGAGTCAGTGGAAGTGAATAACAATATCGCGCTGGCGACGAAAACAATTGAATACCTCCGACGTGAATTAGAAATCCGCATGGAGGAACAGCAGCTTTTGACAGTCACAAGCCCAGCGACAGGGCGCGTCGTCAACTGGAACGCCAAACAAAATTTAATGCATCGCCCCGTGACTCGCGGGCAAAATCTAATGACAATCGTCAATCCAAACACGGAATGGATCGTCGAATTAGAGATGCCAGAACGCCGCCTTGGACACCTTGCAAAAGCAATGCGAGACAGCGAACAACCACTCCAAGTAACATTCGCACTGCTTTCCAATCCGGGCACAGAATACACCGGAGTAGTATTGGATATCGATGAAAAACTCGACGTCCATTCAGATGAAGGAAACACAGCACTCGTTCGCGTTCAGTTTCCTAACGAAGCCATCGACCCGCAATTGCTTCGTGCCGAAACACGTGTTAACGCCAAGGTCATTTGTGGCACACGCGCGACAGGATTTGTGATTTTCCACGAGATGATCGAAACAGTACAATCGAAGATCATGTTCCTGTTTTAGTTTTGCCGCAGTCAAACGCTCAGATTGGCTTTCTATGGTTTACTTCTTGTTTACCCTATTCATCATTTTGCTGATCTTTTTTTGGATCCTAAACCTGATCGGTTTGCCTGGAAATTGGCTGATTGTCATCTTAAGTCTGCTTTGGATGCTATTCGGGCCTGAGTATTATGACACCACGTGGGTCACCATTGCCGTCCTCATCGGACTGGCCACTCTTGGCGAAGCGATTGAATTCGGCACCTCCGTTGTCGGTACCAAAAAGATGGGGGGGTCCAGTCGAGGTGCTACCCTGTCCGTGATTGGTTCAGTAATTGGCGGAATCGCGGGTGCTATCTTAGGCTTGCCCATCCCCATCCCGCTGGTAGGCAGCCTCATCGGCTCACTGCTTTTTGCCTCACTCGGCGCTTTCATCGGCGCTTTCATCGGCGAAAAATGGATCGGCAAATCCAACCCCGACAGTGTGAAAATCAGCACCGCGGCCTTCCTAGGCCGGCTTTTTGGTACCCTCGGTAAGTTGATTATCGGCTCGACCATGGTCGTATTCGCTATAATCGCCAATTTCATCTAACACTTCGAACCGCTCATTTCTTAGACAAAAGAAAGCGACCCAAAGGAATGCTAGCTCGTATAAACTGAGGCGTCTGCTGTCGGAAAGCGGGTTAAATATCTAAGCCCTTATTAAATATCTAAGCTCTTAATTCCGATTTCTAGGAAAAAGCAGTTTACTTTCGAAGCTAGACAACCGTTTTCGTGATCGGCAAATTATGTCAAGAATTCCGGCAGCACCAAGGTTTTTAAAATCGGTACTTATGCTCGCAACGGTCGGCTTAATAGTACCCGCTACCCAAGCGCAAACGTCCAACCGGATGCTCCAGCCGATTCAACCGCGAGCAGGATTCAACACAGTACCCTTCCGGGCTGCACAACCAACACGCTCGACATCGGAAACCATTCGCCGGGCCTCGGTTCCGGCGATCTCCGCGGCCTACCCATCGACGATATCAACTCAACAACTAGGGAATGCCACTTCGACCGGCACCCCAACTTCTAATTTGCAAGACAACCTTGAACTGAAAAATTGCACGATTAGCTTCATCGATGACATCATGCTGCCTGCCAAAGAAAGCGGAGTTATTTTGTCGCTCAGTGTAAAAGAAGGAGACACAATCAAGGCAGGCACTGTCGTCGGAAAAATTGACGATGACCTCTTTCAACAAGTTCTCCAACAGGCAAAATTGAGATATGAACTTGCTGCTGATGCTGCGGAGGATTCTCTAGCGATCGAGGCAGCTGAAAAGAAATACAAAGTCGCAGCGATTGAAGCCCGCAAGACTTCTGGCTTAGCCGACAAAGGATCCAAGTCTGAATCCGACAGACTGATGGCGAATTACACGATGGAAATCGCCGCGCTCGAACGCGACAAAGCCATCCGCGAGCAACAAAAGGCGGGGCTGGAAAAAAAACTCGAAGAATCAAGATTCCTCGAAGCCAAAAAGCATGTAGAGGGCCACATCCTGCAATCCGAGTTTGATGCCTCCGTTATTAAGATTATGAAAAAGCCTCAGGAGTACGTCCAGAAAGGGGAAGCGGTAATGCGAATCGCCCGCATGGACCGGCTCTGGGTACAGGGCGCCATCGAAATCACCGACCTCAATCCGGAAGAGGTTCGCGGGAAACGCGTAACTGTCACCGTTCAACGTGCTCGTGACGAAACTGCCACATTCGATGGCGTTATCACTAACGTGGGCCTCGAGCGACAAGGGCTGACACGTTACATGGTGAAAGCAGAAGTCCAAAATCGCCCAATCGACGGCCACTGGGAATTGCAACCGCTGAGCGGAGCAATCATGCAAATTCATCTCGACAAAACCGAAAAATAAACCAACTCGCAGAGGCGGGAATTATTGACGGTTGATTCCCTTATTGACGGTTGATTCCCTACTTCGAAGTAATCCACAAAAACGGTTTTGCATTTTCATCCATTCGTAGTTCGCACGAAAGGCGAGGCTTGGATTGCTTCAATGCGTTCGAGACTGCGACCAAGAGTGCAACCTTTTTCTCAACGAGTGTTACTTTCGTAGTTGCCAGATCAACGTCTTTTCTGGCCAGCGTGTTGTAGTCAATTAAAAAATTGACTCCTGATTTTTTCTCAATCGCATTAAGAACAGCCGAAAGGGGGAAATTACGAATCTCAAGCGGTATCTTGTCAAATAAAGTCGGTGCCACTGCCACAGGCACTCGCTCTAACGGCCAACCGACGGGCCAGTTTTCCTTTCCTTGACGCGAATCTTTTAGTTGGATTTCCAACTGCTTACCTTGCTCCCGCCTTGGCTCGATCACCAAACCAAGCGGGCGGACGACTGCCGCAAGTGCCGTTCCCATTGAAAGCCCTTTTAGCTCGTCGAGAACCAGCTCATTTCCATTCACCGCCGCTCTTGCCGAAGCATCCAACACGAACGGAACCCCGATTTTCTTAACCAGTTCTGCCGTTACGTCTCCTGCTTTCTGCCCCTTGGTATCAAAATCTACGGTTTGCGAGAGTCGCCCGTGCAACGCCACCAGCTGCTCTGAAGTTAAACCAAACGCTTTCTTTTCGGCCATGGCGACTCGCGCCCCATCATCTCGAAGCCGCTTCAACAACTCTCGAATCCCAGATTTATCGCGAATCGAAAAACTTCCCCCCGGCAATTTCAACCGGTCACCGGCAATCACTCCCGTGACCTTTACGACCGTCGCCGAGGTCATGTCCGTTTCCTCAATCCCAACCCGTCCATCCTTCAAAGTTCTCGAAACAACCCGATCCGCCCCGACTCCCTGAAGCATCTCTAGCCACTGCTGTTGCGCTCCCACCCGAGCCCGTGCATCCGCTGAAATCTCCAAATAGATAATACGCCGGGGGTTTGATTGAGCTTGAGACTCCGTGGCCAAAATTGACATCAAACTAATGAGCAGAATTCCAACGAATTGAGATCGTTTAGGCACGATTAACTCTCTCCACAGTAAAGTGACAATCAAAGCAGGAAAGGATATTCCAAACAGCAACTTTTAGAAATAGAAACTCCAGTGGGATGGAGCAGTTGCCAGCAAGCAAACATTGCCGCCAACGTAATAAAATTATTACCGCAGGCGAAACAATGGCAAGCGATGTAGTTTGGCTCAATCAGAGACGCCGTAACGACCAATGCAGTAAATAGCGTTAATCAAATCTTTTACCCCAATCTTCTTACCCTCGTCGTAACCTCGACTGTCATAAGAAATCGGAACCTCAGTAAATCGATAGCCACGCCTCGCGAGCTTTGCCGTAATCTCTGGCTCAATTCCAAATCGATCTTGCTCGATACGAATCGCCTGTATCACCTCGCGATTAAACGCTTTATAGCAAGTCTCCATATCCGTCAGCTTCAATCCGCTAAAAAGATTCGAAGCCCCCGTGAGGATTGCATTGCCCGTTCGATGAACCCAGGACTCATCCTGCTGTTCGTCGCCAATAAACCGAGATCCATAAACGACATCGGCTTCTTTCCGTAATAGAGGCTGGATTAGCCGTGGAATGTCGCGAGGATCGTATTCGAGGTCGGCATCCTGGACGACCACTAAATCGCCTTTGACATGCATAAACCCCGTACGCAACGCGGCCCCTTTGCCCTGATTCTCATCTTGCAAAATGATATTCACATTCGGCATGCCTATTAGCTTCTGAAGAACCTCTCGTGTGCCGTCGGTACTAAAGTCATCAATGATGACCAATTCCAAATTTAACGGCAACGCAGCAACACGACTTAATATCCTGCCGATGGTGTTAATTTCGTTGAAAACTGGAATCACTACCGAGAGTAAATAATCGGTGCGCGGGCTTGCATTCTCACCGGGGTCCGCGGCCTGATAGGAATCCAACTCTTCTTTGACCAGTTTTGCGCATCCATCTATCCGACTCAGCACCTGATCGAGATACTCAGATTTAGCATTTCCAACACTCGATCGACCGGAAGCAAACTCCGATTTACGAATCGATTGGGCAGACGTAAAACTCCCGGAATATGAAGATGACGACGTCGAATTTGAATTGGCTTGATTCACGGTTGCCTCGTTACATAATTCAAAACTTCTCTTAAGAAAGATTCGGCTCAATCACCCTGAATCCTGATCAAGAAATCATTCTTGCCAATTATTCACCCGAACAGGGTAGATGATTGACGTCCGCTCAAGTCAATCCACCCAGCCCCGTCACTTCCTGTGACAAAGATTCCAATTACAACGATTACAATGATTCGATCAAGGGATTCGCCCAAAGGAAGTAGCCTCCTGGCGTCTCCGCCAACCATAAAAAAACCCGCCGCAAATTTGCGACGGGTCTTACGATTAAACTCAAATTAGGTTGAATACCGAGGGCAACAACCGTATCTGGTTAGTCCCAATCCAGTTTTCCACCGGTTTGGTATTCGGTCACGCGTGTCTCAAAGAAGTTCTTCTCTTTAGCCAGATCCATTGTCTCGCTCATCCACGGGAATGGGTTCGGGCTGTTGTACTGAACCGGCAATCCGATTCTTTCCAGACGACGATCGGCGACGTGCTGAACGTAGTCACGGAACAAATCTGCATTTAATCCAAGAACTCCGTTAGGTAGACAATCCTCTGCGTACGCCAACTCAAGTTCGACTGCTTCGCGAATACGATTGGTCATCTGCTCTTGGAATTCCGGCGTCCACAATTCAGGATTCTCAGCCTTGATACCGTTAATCAAGTCGATTCCAAAATTCAGGTGGATCGATTCATCACGCAGAATATATTGGAACTGCTCTCCGATCCCCTTCATCAAGTTCCGACGATGGAACGAGAGAACCATCACAAATCCTGTGTAGAAGAAGATGCCTTCCATGATGATGTAGAACCCGATCAAGTTCTTCAAAAGTGCCTGGGCACCTTCAAAGGTCTCGGTCGTAAACTCAGGGTCAAGCACTTCCTTCGTCAGTTCCATTTCGAACGCGTCTTTACGAGCGATCGCAGGAACTTCGTTGTACATATTGAAGACTTCGCCCTCGTCTAAACCAAGGCTTTCGACTACGTACAAGAACGTGTGAGAGTGAACCGCTTCTTCAAACGCCTGACGCAGCAAATACTGCCGGCACTCCGCATTGGTCACGTGCTTGAAAACAGCAAGAACCAAGTTGTTTCCAACCAAACTTTCCGCCGTCGAAAAGAAACCGAGGTTTCTCATGATTACTCGCCGCTCATCGTCGGTAAGCTGGTCCGATTTCCAAATCTCGATATCCTTGTTCATCGCAACTTCGGTTGGCATCCAGTGATTCGCACAACCGTTGTCGTAATGTTCCCAAGCCCATTTATACTTCAATGGCATCAGTTGATTGACATCAACCTGGTGGCAATTAATCAAACGCTTTTCACTGGCGTCGATTCGCTTTGACTTGCCCGATTCTACTTCTGAAATATCCGTTGCCATCGTTTGCTACTCCATGCAAAAACGTTTAATTATGTAAAATTCAATTCGATTTAATTGGCGGGATTTGGAGGCTCCGTCCATCCTTCAAATGAACCGCAATCTCGAAAATCCAACAACACAAATCAAGACTTAAACCGAAAAATCTTGTCGGCAAATCATACCGCTTTGCCGAGCTGAATGTTTGATTGATTACAGCACACAACACCCGGTCAAAAACCGGCCATTGGCAAATCCCAATGGCCAATTTTCAACGCTATCTTTTCACTATTGACAGGCTTCACAATCTGGATTGTCAATACTGCACTGCTGTACTTCTGGCTGTCGCTCAACGGCGATGTCAGCAGAAGCACTTGCATTTTTCATCCACCTTGGCTGAACACCAAACTTGTTAATATCAACCGTCGATTTTTCTACCTGAGTCGCACCAAGTGATCGCAAGTAGTAGGTTGTTTTCAAGCCCGCTTGCCAAGCCATTCGGTACATCTCATCCAGACGGCGGCCACTTGGCTGTCCAAGATAAAGGTTCAGAGACTGACCCATGTCAATCCACTTTTGACGCCGACTAGCACACCGGATAATCCAACTTGGATCGATCTCAAACGCCGTAGCAAATCGACCTTTGATGTCTTCGGGTAAATCAGGAATTTCACCCAAGGCACCGTCAAAGTACTTGATCTTCTCCAGCATGTCGCCATCCCAAAGCCCACGCTCTTTCAATTCGTTAACCAATTTCACATTGATCTGGACGAATTCACCAGAGAGATTGCTCTTCACGAACAAGTGCTTGTAGGTCGGCTCAATCGATTGAGTAACACCAACAATCGTGGAAATTGTGGCGGTTGGGGCAATCGCCATTACGTTACTGTTTCGAATCCCGTTCTTGGAGACAAGATCGCGGACCTTATCCCAGTCCATGGAAGTACTCTTATCCATGTCGATCGGCATGCCTCGCTCCTCTTCGAGGATCGCAACTGTGTCGATTGGCAATAAACCACGATCCCACTTGGAACCTTCGTAGGAAGAATAAGTCCCTCGTTCACCAGCTAAATTACTCGAGGCAGAGATCGCAAAGTAAGAAATGGCTTCCATACTCTTATCGGCAAAGTCGACCGCTTCCTCACTTGCGTAACTAATTCCGCAAGCAGAGAGAGCATCCTGGAAACCCATCAAACCTAAACCTACCGGACGGTGCCGCTGGTTCGCATTTTTGGCTTCATCGGTTGGATAAAAGTTAATGTCAATGACGTTGTCAAGCATTCGAACGGCGGTGTTCACCGTGGCTTCGAGCTTTTCGAGATCCAGTTTTCCGTCGGTAACATGGTTAAGCATATTAATCGAACCAAGATTACAAACCGCGGTTTCATCCGCAGAAGTATTCAACAAGATCTCAGTGCAGAGGTTACTACTATGCACAACGCCAGAATGGTCTTGAGGAGAACGGATGTTCGATGGATCCTTGAATGTGATCCAAGGGTGTCCGGTCTCAAATACCCGCGTCAGCATCTTTCGCCACAAATCAACCGCTGGAACTTT
Source organism: Planctomycetaceae bacterium (assembly GCA_024225195.1). Taxonomy (GTDB): domain Bacteria; phylum Planctomycetota; class Planctomycetia; order Pirellulales; family Pirellulaceae; genus Mariniblastus. The sequence goes on from JAAEMV010000960.1 coordinate 8,234, forward strand.
CCGAGTCAGCTTGATTTTACCTTCAGCCGCCATCTCCTCGTACTGCTCATACCGTTCTTCAAAGGCTTTCCCGTAAAGATCGTGAAGATCAGGTGTTTCATCCGGGCTGAACAAAGTCCAGTCCTTCTTTTCCGTGACCCGCTTCATGAATAAATCGGGAATCCAGTTCGCGGTATGCATGTCGTGAGTTCGTCGACGCTCGTCTCCCGTGTTTTTCCGGAGGTCAAGAAACTCTTCGACATCAAGGTGCCACGATTCAAGGTAAGAACAAACAGCACCTTTTCGCTTTCCACCCTGGTTCACCGCCACAGCAGTGTCACTCACAACCTTCAGGAATGGAATCACACCCTGACTTTGACCATTTGTGCCCTTGATGTGGGAGTTGGTCGCCCGAATGTTCGTCCAGTCATTCCCAAGACCACCAGCCCATTTCGACAGTTTCGCATTGTCACCAATTGCTTTAAAAATACTGTCCAAGTCATCCGTTACCGTACTTAAGTAACAAGAGCTCAGTTGCGGGTGCAAGGTTCCCGAGTTGAACAACGTCGGAGTCGCTGAAGTAAACCGAAACGTCGATAGAATGTTATAAAACTCGATCGCTCGTTCGGTTTTGTTTTCTTCCTGGATCGACAAACCCATCGCAACACGCATCCAGAAATACTGCGGTGCTTCAAAGCGACGACCCTCAATGTGCAACAAGTAGCGGTCGTAAATCGTCTGCAAACCCAAATACGGGAACAACGCATCCCGCTCTGAATCAATCGCATCCGCCAATTTTGCCAGATCAAATGTTGCAAGTTCCGGTGAAATTCGCAGAGCATCAATCCCTGTTTGAATGAACTCCGCAAACTTTTCTTTGTACAAAACCTGCAAATCACCACTAGCCGCAGATTTCCCCAACGACTCGCGATAAATGATATTCAGGACCAAACGACCGGCGACTGTGTCGTAGTCTGGATCTTTCTCAATCCGCGAACGTGCCGCCAACACCATCGAGCGGCCGATTTCACGAGGAGTAATTCCATTGAAAAATTGCTTCTCAACCTCTTCAAGAAGTTCACCTGAAGAGCAAGTTGCGTCTAGACCGTCACACGCACTGTCGACTTGGCTTCGCAATCGTTCAAAATCGAGGTTCTCAAGTTGACCGTCTCGGTTCACCATCGTACCTGGGAATGGATCAGCGCTGTCCATTCGCTCTTCCGCACGAAGTTGGCGGATCTTGTTGTGCTCGGCTCGATAGAGGATGTAACGGCGGGCAACCGAAAAATACTCCTGCTTCATCAATTGACGCTCGACAACGTCTTGAATGTGCTCCACTGTCACACCCGCGTCGGTTAACGCGTCTTCCTGAACTTCTGCAACAACCGATTCGGTAATCGCATCAGCAACTTCTAGTTGCTTCGCATCAAGTTGGCTGATCTCTGAAAATTTGTGCTCTGCACAAAACGCTTTTTGAATCGCCCTAGTGATCAGTGCCGGTTCAAATGTCAGTACTCGCCCGTCTCGCTTCCTGACGTTCATCTCCTGAGTCGTCTTCAACATTCCATCGTACTCCCGTTAGCTATTTGTCCATGACTTGCCGAGCATTTCCCAAGCTCGAACTGTCTCTATTTGCCAAACCAATGCCGGAAGAAAATCCCAAGATATCTCCCCACGAATTAATTCAGAACAATCCAATTGATCCGAAACCCGTAACACTGGTTACTCACGGAGTAGCATCGTTAAAACGAATGACACGTTTGGTCATCCCACAGAAATCAATCCATCAATTTTAAAAAGTGTTTAGAGTCTCCGTCCCCAACTACTTTTTGCCTCCCCCACCATCCTTTAGAGGCAGAAGATTTTCCTCGTGGTATATGATTTCGCGAAGATCTGTTTCGTCTTCCCGATACAAACTCCATTTAAACGCCACAGCAGCACTGAGCCCACAAGACTCTGTTTCGCTTTTGACTCCCCAAAACACTCAAATCATTGATTTTTTTGGCCATTTTGGGAGCCAAATCAAAAACTGGCTTTAAGTGGCGGGAACCCAATATATCGACGTTTGAGATTCTGTCAACACAAAATGTTGTGCTTTATTGTGCTTGCAGTTGTATCGATCAGGACGAGATTAGACTTCACAAAATTCTAAATCATTAGATAAGATTTTCGTTTAACACCGCTTTTTCCAAGGTCCTTGACAATCGATGAAAACGCTATATCTGGTGCCAGCTTTGAATTGCTAGCAACTCAAAACTGGCAGTTTTTTTACCTTCCAGCCACCCGAGAATTCGTTTCGAATGGAATTCCACCGATCGAAACAAGACGCTAGTCTTTTTGCTGCAGCACGTGCCAACAAAATGATCCGAAAACAATTTCCTCAA
>JAAEMV010000961.1 GCA_024225195.1 Planctomycetaceae bacterium
GAGCGCCTCGGTGGAATGCTCCGTTACTACCATCGCGCGGCGTAACGACATTCTCGGTTCCGCGTGGCGAGCGCGACCGGTGCGCGCCGAAAGCCGAATTTGTCCAAAAAGTGACGGGACTGGCCTGACTTGCGCGCCGTATCGGCTGAGATTCGGGAACCAGAGGGGTGTGAAATCCAAGTTTCCAAAGGGCAAACACGTCGTTCGAATATTTTCACCCTACGCCTTTACCAAACGCTTTGAAGAAGTATTTGGTACTTCTCCTGGAGCGATTACTGCTAACACTCGATTCACGGACTTGGGGGCGGATTCGCTTGATGCAGTTGAATTCGTGATGGAAATGGAAGAGGAGTTTGACATCAATATTCCTGATGATGCCGGGGAGCACATTCAAACGATCGGGGATGCTGTCCGATACATCGAAAACTATCGGCGAGGCAAAAGCGGATAGAAAAACTCTTGGCGGTATCCTGCGTTGGAGCGAAACGCCGAACGCACACAGGACGATGAAGCCGAAGCAGGATGCTCAGTCGAATGAGTGCGATTAGAGTGCAGGGTCAATCAGTCTCGTAGCTGCCAGAAAGACACCATTCGTCGTTCTTAGGGAGTTGAAGCAGAAGCCCTAGAGACAGCGACAATTACGTTGGGCTCAACCGCCTGCTCTAACCCATGTTGATTCGTA
>JAAEMV010000962.1 GCA_024225195.1 Planctomycetaceae bacterium
GTAGTTTGGAGCTAGCCTCGATCAGGCAACCAACGCAAACGCGAAAGAGAAGTAACCACCTAGCCAAACTGTCTGAAAAACGGGGCGACAGTTGCGCGCAAGATGGACAAACTATGAAACCGTCCATCACCCAGACGAAAGTTTTCGGACAACTTGACCGAACACTGGGACTCGACTTCTCAATGAGACTACTCATGTGTTGCAGGTCGCGGCGTAAGGCCGCGGCGTAATTACGCGAGATTAAAAAAGCGCGGAGTAGCCCAAATACTGGAAATCGTAGCGGCGTTAATTCGGATCCCGTTTTGAGAATATACTATATTTTTGTTCAACGGGATCCTTGGGATCAGATTACGCCGTCGCGCGAAGCAGGATAGAGGGGTTGGGGGAGTTCTCTGTGGTGTTTTTGTTTTTTGTCATGTTGTCCGCAACTTTCGTCTGGGTGAAGCGACCCGGCATGCATCATGGGTCTTGCACCTGCTCGGGCTAGTTTTTAGACCGCTCCACACGGATATGATTCTCGCGAGGCGATATCACCGAACCTGGTGCACGAGATCGGCGACTCCGCCACAAAGCTCAATGAGAATGCGCAGGTAAATACTGCGAGGCTTGTGCAGAAGATCCGCAGAGCCCGCGACGGGGTAGTTTGGAGCTAACCTCGATCAGGCAACCAACGCAAACGCGAAAGAGAAGTAACCACCTAGCCTGAAAAACAAGGCGACAGCTGCGCGCAAGATGGAAAAACTATGAAACCGTTCATCACCCAGACGAAAGTTTTCGGACAACTTGACCGAAAACTGGGACTCGACCTTTCAATGAGACTACTCATGTGTTGCAGGTCGCGGCGTAAGGCCGCGGCGTAAATACGGCGTAATTAAGAAGCGCGGAGTAGCCCAAATACTGGAAATCGTAGCGGCGTTAATTCGGATCCCGTTTTGAGAATATACAATATTTTTGTTCAACGGGATCCCTGGGGTGAGATTACGCCGTCGCGCGAAGCAGGATAAAGGGGTTGGGGGAGTTCTCTGTGGTGTTTTTGTTTTTGTCATGTTGTCCGAAACTTTCGTCTGGGTGAAGTATATTCATTGCTTTATTTATTTGTTATAACATTTTTTTTATTATATATATATATATATAGAGA
>JAAEMV010000963.1 GCA_024225195.1 Planctomycetaceae bacterium
AGCACGGTGGCAGGTTAAGCTTGTTCAATGTCGTGATCGCAGTCGTGTTGCTCTTGGAAAGCACGTTTGTGGTTGGTTGGATCCTCAGGAAAGCCGATCATGGATTTGATCTTAGCGATGAATCCTTCTACATGATTTGGATTGAGAGGCCTTTTGAATACCCTGTCGCCATTACACAGTTTGGGAGCGTGCTTTCAATCCCATTTGCTTTAGTGGGCAATGATCTTATTCTGTTCAGGCAGTTGAACATTTTAACAACCTTTGGGCTGGCGTTTGTTGTCGCCTATCAATTACTTGGGCCATGGTTGCGGCGTCTTGATTGCACGCTGCTAGTCAGGTTGGCGGTATCTGCGGCCTTTGCTTTGCCGAGCCTGACTGTAATGACTTACTGGTTGCTGACACCAAGTTATAACTCGTTGAATGGTGTAGCTTTTCTGTTGGTTTGTGTGGCTGTATTCAGCCATCCACAGACCGAGCGTCGCCAAATGATAGCAGCGTTGCTGATAGGGTTGGGGGGGTATCTGAGTTTCATGGCCAAGCCGACCTCCGCTGCAGTTTTAGGTGTTATGGTGCTGGGGTTTGTTTGGGGTATTGAACGCTGGTGCTGGAAATCCCTCCTCGTTGCAGTTTGCTCAGCATTTTCTTTTTTGATAATCAGTACGTGTTGGGTTGCTGGTGATCCAATCAGTTTTGTGGTGGAATTGCGAGAGGCGTTAGAGTTAAGCCGGGATCCTGATTACTCTTTTTTGCGGTTGATCAGGTGGAATTCTCCTCACCTTGATACTCGTTGGCGAATGACGTTTGGCGTAGCGAGTTTGTTGTTGTTCGTGCTTTTACGCGTTGCTAATCGGAGGGTGGTTGGCGAATTTAGTGTCTGGCCAGTGCGAGTTCTTAGCTGCGTGCTGCTTGGCGTGGGAATGTTTGGTGTCGTCGCCACCTGGTTTGATTTTCAAACGTTTTCTGTTGGATTCCTTGAGTATCGAGACGATGAGTACGGACGGAAAGAACGCTATCTGTTTCTTTCCTTGCTTAGCGTGTCCGTGTTTGCTGCTTACTTTCGTGAAATGGATCGACGGCGATTGGCGGCCACTTGCTTTCTCTTTTGGCTTCCGTATGCATTTGCTTTTGGAACGAATATCAACTACTGGGACAAGGGAGCAACGATTGCATTTTTCTGGGTGATCAGTCTCGCTGTCGCTATAAGTGCTTTGCCACCTCGAAAAAGCCAAC
>JAAEMV010000964.1 GCA_024225195.1 Planctomycetaceae bacterium
ATTCTGGCATCGTGAACGGTGATTCTGGTGGAATACCAAAAGCGTTCACGATCAATCAGAATGAGTGTTCACGTTCGTCCAGAATAGGTGTTCACGATGGACCAGAATCACCGTTCATGATGGGCCAGAATATGCAATCATCTCTTCATCAAGACCTACGGTACTCACACAATATCCCCTCGCCCAGAAATGTTGTCCTGTGAAATTCCGTTTCATCCTCATGTAATCCCGAAATATCCGGATCGCCGACTTCCCTTTCAAAAAACCTATCGTATTGGCCACACTGAATTTGGGAGGAATCATCAAGAGCATGTGAATATGATCTCGCATCACATATCCCTCAACCAACTCAACTCCGTGCTGCCGGCATAAATCTCGCAAAATACTGCCGATGTCTCGTCTCAGTGACCCGTATATCGATTTCTTTCGATATTTCGGAACAAATACAACGTGATATTTGCAATAATGTCTAACGTGAGCTTGGCTTTGCCAATCTCTCATAACGGTCTCCTTTTTTGCTTCGCGGTTGAAAAGGAGACCATTTTCCAACCGCCCGCCGTAACGGCAGAGCCTTTTTGAGTCTCACCGCCAAAGGCGGTGGTTTACCTAACTGCAATTACTCAGAGCTATCGATTGATTGACACCGACGCAGTATCCCCTGGCAATCATGGCACGTGATCTGACACCCTCAATCTGAATACAAGGTAACCTTAGCGGCCTTTTGACACTGCCCAGCATCAATTTGGAATGGCAACGCTGATAAAAAGCCGTCATAGGCCAAACAATCATTTTATCCGTCCGGTTTATCATTTGATTATTTTATCGCTGATTGTCGGGGACCTCTTGCGATCACCTCTTCGAAGTGAGCAATGGTCTTGGAAAGCCCCACTTTCAGGTTAGTGGTCGGCCTCCAATCTAGTAACTCGGCGGCACGGGTGATGTCTGGGCGCCTTTGGACTGGGTCATCGGAGGGAAGAGGAAGGGTCACGATGGGCGAGTTAGAACCAGTAAGTTCGATAACGAGTTCTGCGACTTCCCGAATGCTGACCTCTTGTGTGGTGCCCAGGTTTAGTGGACCGGTACAGTCGTTCCCTGTATTCATGAAGCGCATGAACGCGTCGATCATATCGTCCACATAACAAAAAGATCGCGTCTGGCTGCCATCTCCATAAAGGGTGATGGGCGCTCCGAGTAGCGCCTGCATGATGAAGTTTGACACAACCCGGCCATCATTGGGAGGCATATTTGGACCATAGGTATTAAAGATACGCGCTACTTTTACGGACAGGCCATGTTGTCTTCGGTAGTCGAAGCACAAAGTTTCTGCGCAGCGTTTCCCTTCGTCGTAGCATGAACGGAGACCGATGGGATTCACGTCACCCCAGTAACTTTCGACCTGCGGATGAATCTTGGGGTCGCCATACACTTCGCTGGTAGATGCCTGAAGGAAACGGGCCTTCAATCGTTTCGCAAGACCGAGCATATTGATAGCACCGTGCACCGAAGTTTTGGTGGTTTGCACCGGATCTCGTTGATAGTGAGCAGGCGAGGCAGGACAGGCCAAATTGTAGATCTCATCCACTTCGACGTAGAGTGGAAAGGTGATGTCATGTCGTAAGAACTCAAAATGAGGATGGTCCCGCAGCCACTTAATGTTATCGCTGGTGCCGCTGAAAAAATTGTCGACACAAAGGACGTCCCCTCCCTCGTCCAGTAGTCGTTGGCAGAGATGGCTGCCCAGAAAACCTGCACCACCGGTTACTAGAGTTCGCTTACGCTGGTACTCGTGCACTCTTCCCAATCCTTCTGCTTGCAGTTGTGGTTTATAGGTATCGCGCCCCAAGTAGATATCTGCTACCTCTTAATCGCTTGTCCAACACCCGCCATTTAATTTACAGATACGGAGCAAAACGCCATTTATGCTGGATAACCTTCGATATTGAGGCTTCACCACTCCTGATTACCGGGATACGGTCAATGGCTAGAGTATCGGTGGTTAGATCTACTAAATACCGAATTTTTCGACGCCTCGGCGTCGAGGGGCAGCTCGGCCTAGGACCGACTATATTCCCATAATTTGATCGATTCTCCAAGAAATCGAAGCCTTTTCAACAGCTCATTAGACCTGATCCTAATGCCACTGCCGAAGACCGCTTCTAGGTAACACATCTGGATTTGCGCACGACATAGGATACATACCATTGAATATCAACCCAATTTCATGTCCAACCCGTCGCTTTCTAGCTGGTTCGAAGCGCGTGGAAGCTGATGCGACATGTGGTGACAAAATCACATTAGGCAAATCAATAAGCTGACAGCTAGTATCCAATGGTTCTTGTTGGAAGACATCCAAGGCTGCTCCCGCAATCCAGCCGCGCCGCAGCGCTGAAACAAGCGCATCCTCGTCTACGGTTGATCCTCTTCCTGTATTAACTAATACAGATGTTTTTTTCATTATCTTTAACGCATTTTCGCCAATTAAGTTCTTTGTTTTTTCTGATTTTGGTAGGTGTAAAGATAGGAAATCTGAGCGCGTTAAAACTTCCTCATGACTTACAGGCTCAGCACCAGCAGAGATGATCTCTGTTTCAGAAACATATGGATCATAAGCCATGACCTTTAGCCCAAATGGAAGGGCACGCCGACAAACAGCTCGGGCGACACGCCCAAAGCCCAGGAGTCCCAATGATTGACCGAACAAACGGGGAATCTGCATTAGTTGGGCACGACCTTGTTGCCAGCGCCCCTCTCTGACCATGCGATCTTGCTCAAGCACTCTTTTATGCGCTGCCAACATAAGCGCTAGCGCATGATCAGCAACTTCTTCGGTAAACGTGTCAGGACAATTTGTTACAGGAATACCTTTCTGCGTCGCAGTTTCGACATCTACATACTCTACACCCACAGAAGCAAGAGCAATGACTGCGCAATTATCTAGCTTCTCAATTATTGTTCGATCAATATGCACCCCTCTCACATACAGGGCCTTCGCTTTACTCGCCATGTTAAGAATTTCTGGACCATTGATTAAACACTCAACAAATTCAACATCATGCGGCACTAACGCCTGCCTTTCGACCTCATAACGACCGATGTCAAATGGCCTCTTGACTCTAACTGGAACAAGAATAATTTCCTTCTTTTCACTAGTCATATTTCGAATATCATTTTTTGCACCGAGCCCCTGACCGCATCCCAGGCCACGGGGCAAAAAGAATGCGGTTCCCCTCTACACCGCACCAGGATTCCCTGTCGCTTGAAGAAAATCCTGTGTTAATTTATCCAGACTCGTAACAAAAGCCTCTTCCGTTCCTCTTCCTGCCAATCTTCATATGCTCTTCTCGAATGGAGCACTCTGCGATTATCCGCGAGCAAGAGATCACCCGGCTCCAGAAGGAATTCATACGAGTTCCGGGTTGCCATCGCCAAGCTGTTCAGTCGCTCAATCGATTCATGTTCGACCTCGCTCAGAGCAACCCTAGCCTTCTCCGATCCAACCTCAATCCTCTTCTTATTGTAATAGCAAGATAGCTTTCCCGCCTCGCAGGAGAATACGGGCAAAGGCCCCTCACTCACTCCGGCCTTATTCTTTCCGGACATGTCAAAATAAAACCCTGAACAAAGTGGACCAATAACGTGCGCATAATCTTTCAACAGCTCGTTGAATAAGGCGCCCGCACTACTCACTCTAGTTTCTCCGCCGCGCCTCGCTTGACGCACACAAAGCAGCCCAACGATATTTGAACTATCAGTGTGTGGTCCCATCTCTGCACACCCTCGACGTCCTTGAGTAATAGAACCGCTCTCGCCCAAGCCACTTCGATCAGTAATAAGTTGAATCAGGTCACCCTTAGTATTTTGGATCGCCGGACTTCCGAACATGCGCGCCACTGCTAAGAGCAGCGTGGTCAATTCGCTGATTTTAAATTTTTGAATCTCAATCCCACGAAATAAGAACAGCCCACGACCATAGGAAAGTACATTTTTCGCCTGCTCAATAATTCGTAAAAAAGAGCGTGCTTCTGGTTGCCGTTCCAATGCGCCAATGGCATCTGAGGTAAATGTAACCATTTCACTGAGGTTCTGAAGAATTTTTTGCTCTTGCTCAGACCACACATGCTGCCAGCTTGCATTATCACACAGCTCGCTAGCGGTCCATACATATGGCCCTTTTGTAGGCCTTGTGGACCAACGGATTCTCTTCCCTTGTGCTTCCAATTCTTAGCTTACCCTACAAACTCCGGCCGCTTAGAACGGTAGAAATCCCAACTCTCAATTACTTCCATCAATTCGTCAACAGCTTCTTCGCATAACGGCTCTGGAAACCGCCTCTTCACCTTTTCGATAAATGCGTCAACTGACCTGAACCCATTCGCCATCGGCAGTTTGATCTGCCCTTCAATGACCCTTCTTTGAGCCTCTCGGCGTTGTTTGGAATTCCATGCGTAGCCAAAGCCCCCTCCTTCCAAAGCACTTCCCCAAGCAGAGGGATTATTCGAGGCCCCTGTTAAATGAGAGACAATCGATCCTTGTGCGAGATGATCAAGGGTTGCAAGCCAAGAGCCTCCCCACCCACCTTTGGCTACTTCGTCTCTGTCACAGTCTGAAAAATTGCCGAACTTGTGATCAATCCTGACCTTGTCTCCATATCTTTCCAGCAATGGGTATTCAATTTCTTCCCTTATTGTCTTCGCGAGCTCGTGATACATACCGTTGTGCCGCTGAGGTACCACAACCTTGTTCTTGCTATGGTGGATAACACGTGGCCTAAACGACGCCAAATTCACTCCGAAGTCTGATTCTTCGACTAACTCACAAAAGGTCTCACGGATATCGACGATGTCCTTCAAAGAAGTGTTTGGCATTACCGCAAAACCCACTCCGAACCAACGCACTCCCCTTTTTGCGGCAATTCGACCAGCGGCAACTGTATTCGCTTTGACTAGTTCAAATACATCACGCTCGGCGGCATAGATTTTTCGATACAGATTAGCATTGCCAGCATCAAGGCTCACCCTAAAGAAGCCAGGCTCTGCCTGAAACAGCCGATCTGCCAGTTCCTCTGAGAGCTTTATTCCGTTCGTGAATAGCCCCCATGCCATACCTTCGGCACGAATCAGTTCCGCCATTTCTGGGAGCGCTGGGTGCAAAATAGGCTCTCCACCGCCGGTAAGAAAAACCGATTCGACTCCTGCTGCAGCCATGGACTTAACCAGCCTTCTGAACAAATCCATCGGCATCAAATGCAAATCTTTATCGTCGTCAGCAATCTTTCTTGCATCAGTAAGACGGTAAGGACAAGTAGGGCATCGCACATCGCAGCTTAAAGATGGCCAAAGCTGCACAGTAACAGGAACAATATCGAATTCCTGTCCGAGTAGAATTTGCCGAAAGCGCTCTGGGTGCTGAAGTAACCTTAGACCATCAAACGCCACATCATCTGGGCCTGCTTCAGTGACCTCTCTCGCGATATCATAAAGTTCCGATTTGGCAGGTTTCATATTTCTCTCAACTCAGAATACTCAAAATATTGGAGTGCAGCAGAGACGCTGTCGCTTACCGACGCTTTCGTGGTGTCGATCAAAATCGACTTGTTAGATTGATATGAATTACACCACTCCCAAAGGCTATTTGTACTACGCCACGCACGCTCAACGTAAGGCACTGGCACCGGGGAGCTTCGAGTATCGTTGCGTGCCTTACAGACTTCAAGAGATGCTATGACGACAACTTTGTCGCACGCAGAAAATTCTGGAATTAATAGTTTACGTAGAAGTCCCATGTAATCGTGATAACAAAGTTCAACGATATCTTGATGCCTAGTTGCGCAAATCAAATCCATCAATGCTTCATCAATTTGGGCATCTGACAATCTTTGGCCTCTTGGCACGAAGTCATCAATGCTTCTCAAGCGACGATTCAATCTCAACGCCACATAACCAGCTAACGTTGACTTTCCAGCACCGGGTGGCCCACAAAAAAACGTTGTTCCTTCAGGCATCTTCATTTGTCTACAGCTTGAGTTGTTGCTTGCACGTAATACAGATCGGCGTAGCAGACCAATTTGCTTGTAGATGAAGTCGACGATATTCTTCAAATCGCGGCGAATTCCAAACCTCTATCAAGTCAAGATCCTTGACATTACCAAGAACGTACTGCCCATGCCCCTGCTGCCCTGTTACAACATTACAGCACATCTTTATATCCCCGAGATAATCCACAGACAATGAGTTAGAAGTAAGAAAACATCGTGCCTCTCTGGCTTTCGTCGACAACCAAGGAATAACCCCTCCTCTATCATAGTAGCCATCTATATTCGGGCTAATTATTATCATTTCCACTTTACCGCGCGAAATAAGCCCCAACCCCTGTCTGACCGTTGCTAGCTCCCATGTGCGAGTGGCCAGAAATTTCTTTCGTTCAAGCCATTTATAAAGACGTTCTTCATTAGCGGACTGCTCTTCTCCTTCATTCGGATATAGTGTAACTCTAATTTGGCCAACCTCTGCATTTAATAGGTCAGAGTAAAGAGCTGAACTCAGCTTATCACCATTCGTGTATATTGCCTTTTTTGCCCTTGGCAACACTTCGTTCGCATAAATCAATTCACTTATAATCCTCGGGTTCGCAAGGGGCTCATTATAATTATGGAATGCCAACCATCCGGAATAATTATGCGAAGCCAAGTCCACTAGAACCTTTTCAAACAACCTCCAGGCCAGGAGGTCTCTCTGCTTACGGTTTTTTAAGAGCCCATTTGGACACCATTCGCACATCCTGTTGCAATAACGTGATGTTTCTACTTCGACATAGTTTGGCAATTTCATCGCACTACTGATCGCAAACCGAACTGTTCCAAGCAGTGCTCTGCTATCTCTCTTGCACCATCTAATCTTAGATTAGACATCATCAATTGCTGGCTCGCCGACAGCTCATTCAGATATTTCTTTTTCTCTACTACGCCAAAGGAGTTGAAACGATCCAGCAGTTGTGAGAACTGAGTTTTCCAAGCCCCTTTCATGCCCTCCTCTTGGATTCTCCCAGACATGACGTGTAACCCAACGAATTTACTCGACTCGTGATCATTCTTTTGCTCAAAAAGAACACCACTCGGATTGTTTCTTAAGTGATAATCCAGCTGAAGCGCTTGACTGGCGTTAAAGGGGGGAAGAAACAACACGGGAACCCTCATGAGAATCGCTTCGTAAGTAAACTCGATACCGCTTGTATTTAGCGCAAATTCAGATCCGTACAGATGCTCATGGATACTGAGAGGAGAAGCCTCTATTAGCTCGACTTCCTGAGTAGCACAACTTGTCGCCCTACGCCTAAGGCGCCCTGGAATAACAAACCGAGAACGAGGAGATACGCCCGTCACGACATCACAGGTTTTAGACAAAAATAACTCATCTGCGCCATTTATCATATTTGCCGAATAAAGCCCACCACACTGAATTAACGGCTGTTTTCTTTGAAACGAACGAGGCACCCTTCCACGTCCTACGAAACCAGTAATTGATGCCGGGGCAACAACTCCCACTTCGTGGAAATTCTCAAGGTCCGTCAATTTATTCGGAAACTTATAGTCGAAAAATTTTTGAGCAAAGAAAGCGCTTAGCAAGGGGTGGCAAGCTGGTGCCGCATCCCGCAACCATGCCAAGGTCTCAACCAATACAATCTTTATCGTTTTCGCAAGAGCTGCGGTGATAAATCTCGTCGAATTGACGAAAACCAAAACATCAAATTGTTTTAAATACTCACCGGCTTTGTTAGCCTCGGTATTCAAAGGCAAACAAAAATGGCTTGAAAACACCCCAGATGAACGCGCCAGTTGCAAAGGGGGGCCATCACCTAAGAAGGTCGAATGTATTTCTTTTGGCAAATATGACGCAATCGCGATAGCTTTTGAGGTTGGGCCATAGCCGTAAGGAGCAGCGACGAAAGCTACCGAACCAACCACTACTCACCTCGTTTCCAATCTGAATTCAGCCCGCTTTCAAGAAAATCTGGCCTGAAATTGCTGGTTTCATTTTTGCAACTACCGAAAAAGCGCTGAAGTGCCTTTTGTCCACAGCACCAAATATACCCGTACAGAGGACCATTTACTTTTAGGCATGCCACCTTACGCACCCCACAAGCGCGGTTGTGCTTCGCCATGGAATGTGAGATGTCCTCACAATTCAATTGGAGCCTCCCAGAACGACACAACTCCATCGTAACCACCCGTGATGATTTTCCTTTCGTCATGTGAAAATCTAGCAGATCTCAGAACTTGCCCCGCTTCATGTATGCAGAGAATTTGGTCATTATTCTTCCAATCCCACACTCGGGCGGTCTTATCTCTCGAAGCGGTCAGTATCTTGGTCCCATCTTTGGAGACGGCCATTGAGTTAATCCAATCCCGATGATGTCTGCTCTCCGCCAGCAGCTTCCCCGAATCCATACAAAAAACTCTGACACAATTATCTGTATAATCTAACATGGGTAGACTTTTCATGATAGACCGAACCTTGTCCAATATGAAATGAGTCTGAACGAAAGGCTCGATTCCAACGTGAAATGAGTCTGAAAGGGCAGGAACGCCTGTTCATGATGGTCACCCATGGTGACTTACATGAACGACAAGAAGATTCAGAACCTAGACGATGTCCGTGCCTTCCTGGAGGGGACCACGGAAGTCGAATTTTCCATTGAGGGCAAGGATGAACGCTACCAATGGATCAGACAGACGTTGGTACGGTTCAGATATCTCTCCCTCAGCAGACTGGAGCGTGGGGTGCTACTGCGCTATCTGGAACGGGTCAGTGGCTACTCACGCCAGACAGTCAACCGGCTGGTAGCACAGTACCGTAAGACAGGGAAGGTACAGCGCCGTCAACGCACGGTAGCTGGCTTTCAGCACTACTACACCACGCAGGATGCCCTGCTGCTGGCAGAACTCGATGAACTGCATGGCACACCCTGCGGAGCAACCGCGAAAAAGCTCTGCGAGCGGATGTATCTTGTGCATGGGGATGCGCGTTTCGAGGCGCTCTCCCACATCTCGATTTCCCACCTCTACAACCTGCGTCATTCCACCGGCTATCAGCGCCAACGACGCCACTTTGACAAGACGCGCCCCACACGCTCGCAGATTGGAGAACGGCGCAAACCCAACCCACAGGGACAACCCGGTTACCTGCGGGTCGATACCGTCCACCAAGGAGATCTGGACGGACTCAAGGGTGTCTATCACATCAATGCGGTGGATGAGGTCACTCAGTTTCAGTGTGTCTTTTCCGTGGAACGCATCAGTGAACGGTTCATGATCCCGTCACTGGAAGAGATCATGGCGACGTTGCCTTTTCCGATTCAGGGTTTCCATGCCGATAACGGCTCGGAATACATCAATCGGACCGTGGCAAAGCTGCTCAACAAGCTGACCATCGAGTTCACCAAATCACGCCCACGCCATTCCAATGATAATGCACTGGCTGAGTCCAAGAATAGCTCTGTGATCCGCAAACATCTGGGCTATGATCACATCCCCGGCCGATGGGCTCCCCGGCTCAATGACTTCCACCGTCAGCACTCCAATCCTTACATCAACTTCCACCGTCCCTGCCTCTTTCCCGTCCCTCACATCGACAACAAGGGCAAGGTAAAAAAACGCTATCCGTACGAGGAAATGAAGACCCCCTATGACAAACTCGAATCCCTGCCAGAGGCAGACACCTTACTCAAACCAGGCATCACCTTCGCTGCCAGCCATGGAGAGCGAAGCGAAGGCTGGTAAACCCCGGTAGCCGTGAGGCCGCACTGCTTACCCGTCGTGCGTAGCGCCAGAGGGGAAGCAAAGTAGGCATCCGAACACGGCGTCCAGTCATTTCGGGAAC
>JAAEMV010000965.1 GCA_024225195.1 Planctomycetaceae bacterium
CGTTGTCCTCGCGCGTTACCTTAACGCAAAAGAATTAACTCTTTTAAAATCGACACTGCCACCGCGGGATAAATCTCTGACGCAACTGATAGATATGGGGTTTGTTGATCGTTACTTTGAGACGGCTCTCACTTCAGACGAGAACATTCAACTATCGCCCCTTGAGCAATTGAAAATCGTAAACTTTCGCGATGAAAAATTCGCGGAACAGAGTCTTCGACGCCTAGGTTCGAATTAGGTTAACCTTCAGCCGCGGCAACGAGGAGATGTTCAAGATCGATCCGATCAACAAGAGGCAGCAGACTCGGTTCGACAAACACCCGAACTTGCTTGACAAAATCGTCAAATTGCCGCTTGGCCAACGTGTTAACCACGGGTGAGACCTCCCCCAAAGGTCGATACGTGTTCGTTTTTGGGGAATATACATCCACGTCAAACTGAACTTCCAAGCCAACCGGCGGCGCATCAATCAGAACCGCATCCGGAGGGATCGGTATGCCAACCTGCTCCGCAATCAACTTCGTCAGTCGCTCACTTGTGGCAACCAACCAAGGGTAAGGATGGTAGGCGACTTTTTCAAAAGTGGCTGCGTTTTCGTTAAAGCTAAAATTAGCTGCGCGTTTGTGAAGGCGTCGATTTACCCCAAACAGTTGGCTCAACATTTCAGCAGCGGATTCACCCTCTAAATCAAACTGCATCTGCTGAATCATTTCAGTCTCACCAGATTCAAAGAGATTAGATACTTGATACTGAAAATCAGCTTCCGCCCTTTTCTTCTCATGCCATCGAAAAAATGAGCGCTGAAACATGGTGGTCGCGCTGCGAACCGTATGATGCCAATAAACTTCGCTAAACATTACATAGCGAGCAAAGACCATTAATTCAGCAGCAGTCCTGCCCTTCTCCGTGATCGCAAGGCGGTCAGATTTTTCATTCAAACACAGACTGCGAATCAACCGCAACGAATCAAAGTTCTGACCATAAGGGACACCGGCATGCAGACTATCCCGATAAAGGTAATCCATTTTGTCGATGTCAATTGGCCCCGAGAGAATCGAACTTAAGACGGCTTGCGCGGCCGTTTCCTTTTTTCGATTGATAACCGCGAGGACTTCGGACGGCTCAATTCCCCACTGATCTTTCATCCGTTCGGAAATCGAATCGCGTTCCAAATAGCGGGTGGCAAAACTTTCGTGAGACGGAATCCCTTCCAGCTCAATGTCCTCGATAGGATGGCAATAAGGCCAATGACCAATATCGTGGAGCAACGCCGCAAGAATTAATATCTCAGCATCTCGTTTTGTAATTAGCGAATTGAAATCCGGTTGTTCAGCGAACTGCCGTAAGAACAAGAGGGCGTTCCGATATACTCCCAGTGAATGCTCAAAACGACTGTGCGTCGCTGCGGGGTAAACAAAAGAGACCATTCCCAACTGGCTGATTTTCTTCAAACGCTGAAATTCAGGGGCATCAATCAGGCTTTTAATCCGCGGTGTCACCGGAACATCGATTTGACTCGGAATCCGAATCGAATCAGATCGACCGTCAAGACATCGAATTTCTGGAATATCAAGCAACGAGCTCATGCAACCGCCAGTCAAGTTTGCCAAGGAGTTGATCGCGGACAATGCGACCTACCCACAAAATTAGGTCAGTATCGTGCACAAACTGCAAAATAGCTCAATCGCTGGTTCCCAAGTCAGCTCCGACACAGCCTCGCCACCCTTAGGCGCTCTCTCCGGTGTTACCGGCAGCCAACCGACACCCGATAAGAACCGACCGACGAAACAAACGCCGAGGTAGAGCCCATAGTGCACGGCTCCCATCAAGAAATCGAATTCAAAACAGAACATACCCGTGAATCCGCCAATTCCTATCATGGCGATTCCAGCAGCAATATAGGAACCCGTCTCGTAGTTGTCGTTAAACGCAAAACAAGCCAGCGGCATCGCAAGCCACGTAATTGGATAAATGATCGCACAAATCCCTACTCGCGAACGCAGTTCCTTACCTCGATATGGCTCCAGCTCTTGTTCCCGTAAAAATGTATAGCCGACGAAAACCAGCGGCGGCGCAACCACAATTGCGGAGATCGCCATCAACCACAGCGGAAACTGAGCAACATCCCCAATCGAAAATCGTAAGATTAAGGCAATCGCCAGGAACCCAACGATCGAACCAATGATTAAGGTCCACTGAACCGATGAGAGATTGGTTTCTTTGCGTTTCACCGGGTCAAGAACTGCTCGTCCGGTCGAATCGACGGGACCGTCGGTCTTCGGAGCCTCGATTACAACTTCTTCAGACTTTTCCGGCACCCGGATTTTCGTCTTACACTTGGGACAAGGCCCCTCTTTGCCCGCGAACTTTTCACTGACATTGAAACGAGTGTAGCATTTAGTGCATGTGACACGAATCGGCATAAGCGTATTCTGAATCTTTTAAAAATGAAGCGGTTTCAATACAGTCCGACGGTGCGAATGGACTACCGTGAAAGCACCCATCCAACCACGGCAAAACAATACGTCAAATCACCTAAGACCGAACTCAATTAACTTAAATCCATCAGCTCATTCTCGGTGATCATATGAAAACCTTCCTGACGAAGCGTCTGTTGGGCAATGTCTATATTATCCACCATGATCGCAACGAATGAACGCTCGTTATTCATGACCATCAACGGATAGGTTTGCACAAGATTAACTTCGGCCCGCAGGAGTGCAGCACAAACCTCAAGCAGTGGCTGATCACAATTACCCAATTCCAAAGCGATCAATTCACTCTCGATCATCGCCATCCCGGCACGCTCTAAAATTTCACGTCCCTGCTCGGGGTGACTGAGGATAAAACGAACGATACAACATTCGGTTGAATCGATTATGTTCAACGCCATAATTTTGACTGGAGTCCCACGAAATCGTCGAATCAGCCCTAATAGAACTCCGACACGATTCTCGAGGAACACTGTATACTGACAGATCGTTGGATAATCTCGACCTCGTAAGGTCTGATAATCAACACCCGATCCAAAATCTTCTCCCTGGCTCATCTTGTTCTCATCAATAAAGCAGCGTTAATGGTAGCCCCTTGCATCATCAGTTCCCGAAATTCGACTGAACCTGTTGATTTGATGAATTGTTTTTCATAACAATAACGGAGGCGTGTCGCAGGAATTTCATTTGAATCGATGGTAAAAAACCAACATTGCAAACCGTTAAGTCCGGCCGGCAAGCCAAATCCCAACATAAAAACTGGACGTTAAAACAACCCACCTAACTTTAAGGCACTCTATGACCTTGGTCAACTCATCCCCAGTCGTTCCCCGTGAACATGAAATCACCATTCGTGTCCGTTATCAGGAAACGGACGGGCAGGGTCGCGTCCATCACAGCAACTACCTCAATTACTTCGAGGTAGCCCGAGTCGAAATGCTTCGTGCATCGGGACTCTCCTACCGCGAGCTCGAAGCCGAGGGGATAATGCTGGTCGTGAAAAAGATCCAATGCAACTACCATCTCGGTGCAAAAGATGACGATGTCTTGCACGTAAAAACGACGGTTACGCGGGCAAAAGGGGTTAGAATTCACCACCGCTATGAAATCCGACTCGACGGCCAACTCGTCGCCGACGGTGAGACCGTAGTCGCCGCGATTAACCCAACCGGTAAAGTCGTCCGCCTACCGACTTGGCTACAGCTCGACAAATAGTCACGAACACCCGACATCGGCCCCACGCGGGCGGCCAGCCATTCCGAACCTATCGCTCGCGCTTTTAACCTTACGACGCCAACCGCTAAGTTCTCCATTCCCACTAACACTGGACACTGGAGGCAGAACCGACACTCAGGAAGCTCAAAACTAGTGAGACTTTAGCCATTGTTGAAGCACTCGCTGAAATTTTGTCGAGAAATTACCCCGGAAAGCCATTCAACGAGAGAATGATGACAAGCTTGGTAAGCTTTACCGGCAAGCTTTAACGTCTTAACGGGATGCTCCCATCGGTCCGATTTAAAGCATTGTAAGAGATGCCGCGACGAGCGACCTATCCCGCATGGTCAATCAACGCGCTGAAGGCCCATCAGGAAGCACCTAGCTTTATGCAATTTCGACCCAACCATACGCATCTGTTGATGCTAGTCAGTTTGATTGTCGTTTCAATCAACTTGCCTTGCGCCTCATCAGCAGACGAGCGTGCCGACGTGACAGCGAACCGAAACTCGCCTTTGGTAAACGCCGTCCAAAATTGTAGAAACTCAGTCGTCAACTTACGAGGACGTAAAACCGTCCCCGTCGACCCCGCCAATGGGTCGTCCCAAGATACCAAGCAGGTAAACGGGATGGGTACTGGCGTTGTCATTGATTCACGCGGTTATGTTTTAACGAACTACCACGTTGTCGAAGGCGTCAAAACGATTGAAGTCACCACCGCTCAGCGAGAGAAAACAACCGCCACGCTTTTAGCTCACGATCCGGAAACCGATCTAGCTATCCTAAAAATCCAAACGAAGAACCCTCTTCCCCCCATCACGATCGGAAGCTCGTCAGATTTAATGTTGGCAGAGCAGGTCATCGCAGTGGGCAATGCTTACGGTTATGAACATACAGTAACGCTCGGAATCATCAGTTCCCTGCGAAGAACCGTTCAGGTAAATGATGATCAAATTTACCGTAATCTGATTCAGACGGACGCCGCGATCAACCCAGGAAACTCCGGTGGCCCCCTACTAAACATCAACGGCGACATGATCGGAATCAACGTTGCCGTACGCATCGGTGCCCAGGGAATCGCGTTTGCAATCCCGGTTAATGATGCCATCGACATCGCTGCTGAATTGATGAGTCAAATTGTGCCCGGTGATCTGTATCACGGCATTTCGACTCAGACCGTTTACGAAAACAATTCACCAAGTCTAATCGTCAATGCAATCATCCCGAAAAGCCCTGCCGAAAAAGCAGGCCTGAAAAGCGGTGATACCATCACCAGAATTAACGGAGAAGAAGTCGCGCTGGAATTGGATTTTCAAACAGCGTTACTTTTTGCAGCCGAGGACAAGTCAGTCAAAGTTACTGCCGTTCAGGATGGTAAAACCAAGAACTTTATCGTCAGTCTTGAAAAATCAAACAAGTCATCTGCTCCCAATTCAATCGCTTGGCTCCCTTTGGGGTTAAAACTTGAACCGATTCCTGCTTCGCAGATGGTGGATCAGCATCCCAACTACAAACGTGGGCTCAAGGTCAAATCCATTCGTTCTGACAGCCCTGCCGAAGAAGAGGGCATCATGCCAGGTGACATTCTTGTTGCGATGCACGGCTGGAAAACAGAATCGTTAGAAAATCTGGCATACGTCCTTCAACGACCTGATGTCGTTGAAAGAAAAGACTTTATGTTTTACATCATCCGAGATAAAGAACCGTTTTGGGGTCAGATGCGTGTGGCTACCCTGCCAACGCATTAGAGGAGGGCTGCTGCTGACACTCGCCCAGACGAGTTGACCTCCCCCTACGGTTTATCACCGGGAAACCGCCAGCCAACCCGAATGGCTGGCGGTTTCCTTTTATGAGGATCCCGAATTATCTAATTCGACGGCTAATCCAAGCAGTTCCGAGAAGAGTGCTGGAATTTTAGCCCGATTCAAATTACGATGCACGCGCAACAGCCTATCGATATTTTGAACTGGAATTCCCTTCAGTTCCGAAATAGATTTGCGACCAGCGTCCCTCGATTTTCGAATTAGATTCTTGCTATGGAACATGAATTCCACCAATGGTTGCGAGACCACCCTTCAATCAACCGACCGGACAAAAGCATCTTGGTTGGGATTGGAGACGACGGCGCAGTTCTGTCTTCAGAAAGCGCACACACCGTGGTAACAACCGATACCATCGCTGAAGGGACTCACTTTGATACTTCGATCCACTCACTTGATTTGATTGGGCGCAAGGCACTCGCGGTAAACCTAAGCGATATCGCTGCCATGGGTGCCTCCCCTAGCCACGCGGTGCTGACTCTTTTGCTTCCGCGTCATTTTTCACTCGCTGACACAAAACAGTTGTGTTCCGGAATATTTGAGATTGCGGCAAATTACGATGTGGCCATCATTGGAGGAGACACCAATAAATGGGACGGAAAACTCGTGATTGGTGCGACCTTAATCGGACACCGCTCGCCCTCCACCACGGGGTGGCGAATTAACGGTGCCAAGCAAGCCGACAGGGTGGTTGTCTCCGGAAGTTTCGGAGGCAGCATCAAAGGCCATCATCTTACCTTTGAACCACGCATCCAATTAGCAAATTATCTCGCAGAGCATTATGAAATCCACGCTGCTACCGATGCCAGCGATTCACTGTCTCTAGACTTACAACTGCTCGCCCAAGCAAGTAATGTTGGCGTAGACATCGACGTGGATAAAATACCGATCTCGGACGCTTTAAAAACAGCAGAGACTCAAACTCAGCTTGACGGTGCGCTCTACGACGGCGAAGATTTTGAGCTTATACTGACCATGACTGCTGATGTTTTTGAACAAATTAACTCGGACTCCAATGTTCCGTGTCAATTGACTAACATTGGCGAAATAACTCCAGTGACTCAGGGGCTACGGCTCTTGGACACGAACGGCACCTTCCACCCTCTGATTCCGCGCGGATACGTCCACTAACGAACCAATGAATTCACCGACTCCCTCTCTCATTCTCAAATCCGACTCAGAGGCACGAACCCTACAAATTGGTCATGCGATCGGCGACGCGATGACCGCTGGAACCCTGATCGGTTTGAACGGAACACTCGGTGCTGGAAAAACACGCCTAACGCAAGGAATCGGTGAGCGGTTAGGAATCGAACACGGTCAAATTGTGAGTCCAACGTTCACAATCTGCGTTCCCCATGAAGGTCGAATTCCATTTCTTCATCTGGACGCGTATCGAATTCAGTCTCCCGAAGAGGTCGATGAACTGGGTCTCGATGAAATGCTCGAAAATGGCGTCTCTTTGATCGTTGAATGGGTTGATTTAATCAAGACCTTGCTGCCAGCTATCGATCTAGAAATCCAAATTGAAGCTCCAGCAGAAGATTCACGCAATCTCTTGTTCTACGGATTAACAGACAACGGCCAGCAAATGCTGAATGCTTTAAAACTGAAAAATCTCGAACAAAGTTAATTTCCTGGATATTGAGTGCAAAGTAGTTGAGATGGTCACCCCCTCCAACTAGCCTAGGAGAACGGCTTCAATCGCCCGACCCCTTTTCTC
>JAAEMV010000966.1 GCA_024225195.1 Planctomycetaceae bacterium
AAGATTTCAAAATCGTTGGCGATCCGGAAAAACTTTCTCTGCAAGGGACACTTTCTATCACGTCAGAAGAAAAAATTGTGGAGAGACTCTTCACCCCCGATATCAAACGCGAGCTCGAAGAGGATTGGAAATACGAAATTGAACTTTCAATGACTGTTGAGGACGACATGGGCAAGCCCCTCAAACTAAGGTTGAATGACAATTACAAGATGAACTTTGAATTTAATCTTGACAAATAAAAGTGATAATGAAACGAGCCGTTTACCGCTCAGCACTTCGCAGGATTTCCCGCTCAATCGACTAGGCGGTGGACCAACAGGTTTTTTAGTTTTAGACGTTGGAAGCGTTTCACGCTGCCAAAGAAATTAGACACTCATGAATCATTTTGAATTTTTAGATGAAATCGAGGATGCGTTAAACGCGCCCGATACAGCCGACCGTGATCTGTTATTGGATGTCTCCGCGCATTACAGCGAAGCGGTTGCAGAAGTAAACCGACGCCTACGCAAAATATGTCAATTAATCGATCAGGGTTTTCGCAGCGAAGCCTTGGATATCGCGAATGAGAATCCTGATGTTCTTTCTCAAATTGCAACCCTCGATTTCCCTCGTTTAGAAGAGTGGTGCTATCTATTGTCCTTGCTGGAACTGCAGACGCCGCCCAAGCTAAATTTCGAGTTGGCTGAGCAATTGGATGTTGCATTTGCCGAACAGGAACCCCTGAATGATCTTTTAAGG
>JAAEMV010000967.1 GCA_024225195.1 Planctomycetaceae bacterium
AGTGCTTGAGCAAAACGGTTTTTAGGAAAATTCCTTTTCATGCAGCCAGGCAGCATGCTTGGGGGCTTTCTTGGTACGTGACCATTCTTCCAGCATTTCCCATTTTACTGCGTCAAGTTTCTTAACCATCGCACCCGCTTCAGGATCATCATAAGCCAGTTCAATTCGATGACCACTGGGGTCGAAAAAATAGATCGAATGGAAAATGGAGTGGTCAGTAATTCCCAACACATCGATTCCATTCTTTTCCAGTTTATCCTTGATCTTTATAAGGGTATCGCGGTCTTTTACCTTGAACGCCAGATGTTGAACCCATTCCGGTGTGTTGGAATCACGGCCCATTTCCGGCTGTGTTGGAATTTCAAAAAACGCCAGAATATTACCGGCTCCGGCATCGAGAAACACATGCATGTAAGGGTCCGGATCTTTGGTTGAGGGAACCTGATCCTCGGCAATTGCCAAAACAAAATCCATATTCAGATTGTTTACGTACCATTCCACCGTTTGTTTGGCGTCCTTGCACCGATATGCAACGTGATGAATTCTATCAATTTTCATGTCTGTGTCCTTTCTGGTTGCTGCCAATGTCAGGTGCGGGCAGAATTGTTCCTGCGCATTCACCAAATCC
>JAAEMV010000968.1 GCA_024225195.1 Planctomycetaceae bacterium
AACCCTTGCGTCAGTCCCAGCGAGTTAATGATGGCGAGTGTGATGAGAAAAACTAAAATGGCAGCGAAGGTGTTGGCGAACAAGATTTTTCGCTGTTTCTTGTTGGCTACGAGAATTTCTTCTTGTTCCTTGAGTAGGACTGGCAAATAGTATTTTACGGTTGATAGAGTTTTGGGCTTAGGCATAGCGTGGGTAGGTAGGTGGGTTATCGTTTGGAGTAATTTTGACTGGAGAGTCACGGAGTGAAGGGTCTGCAGGGAAAATGTCATTCGTATTCCGGCGGCTAACGAACATTCAAAGCAAGCCCTGTGCCATTGATTAAAACTCGGTTTTCTCAGGCATTTACAAGGGCGGAGTTGCAGAAACACAACGGTTGTCTGGAGGGACGTTGACTTCCTGCAACGTCTGGATTGTGGGAAGGAACCGCTGTTCCGCGAAATTTTCGATCTGAATTTCTGGTCGCGAACAGACGATTAACCATACGCAGCGGTATCAATGGTTAAACGTTTTTAAGAACTCAGCCAAGGGCAGCGTATTGGCAACATCAGCGGCCGTTAAGCAACCGCGGCGAGCTTGTTTAATGCCGTAGCGCATGTTGCTCAATCCCTGCGTCCGGTGAGCGTCGGTGTTGATCACTACCGGGATGCCGTGCGTTTTAGCTGCTAAAAGATGAATGTCATTGAGGTCGAGCCGAATTGGGTTCGCGTTGAGTTCGACCAGTTTGTGATTAGCTTTTGCCGCTTGGAAGACGGCATCGATGTCAACGTCGTATGCCTCTCTCTTGTTTAAGAGTCGACCGGTTGGGTGTGCGACCATCGACACATGTGGATTTTCGATCGCTCCAATGATGCGATCAGTAATTTGTTGTCGAGGTTGATTTTGCCCGTAGTGAATACTGGCAATAATAAAATCACCTTGAGCTAACACTTCGTCGGGGAGATCCATCCCGCCAGCTTCGAGAATGTCGCATTCAATGCCCTTCAGGATCACGAAATTATCACCGCACTCGGCATTAATTTGGTCAATTTTATTCCATTGTTCCAGTAACCTTTCGGGAGTTAAACCATTGGCCATAGAGACCCTTTGAGAATGATCGGTGATTGCAATGTAGTTTAATCCGAGAGCTCTTGCCGCGTCTGCCATCTCCTCAATGGATGCCTTTCCATCGGTTGCGGTGGTGTGCATATGAAGATCTCCCTGAATGTCAGCGAGTTCGATTAGTTTGGGTAGTTCACTTCTTTCTGCCCAATCTAATTCACGCCGCGCTTCTCTAATTTCAGGTGGGAAATAGGGTAGGTCGAGTGATTCGTACACCTCTATTTCGGTCGTACCAGCAACTCGTCGGTCGTCCGAATCATTAACTTCAAAAACACCCCACTCGTTGACCTTTAGTCCCATTTGTTTTGCGCGGCCTCGAATGAGCACATTGTGATCTTTTGATCCAGTGAAATACTGAAGTGCCGCCCCGAATGATTCTTGGGGAACAACGCGTAGGTCAACCTGGAATTCATTCTCCAAGCGTACTGACATTTTTGTATCTCCACGCACGATTACAGACGTGATTTCTTGATACTTACCAAAGTGATCCATGACTGTCTGACTGTCATCTGAGTCGACTAGGAGGTCCAGGTCGCCGACGGTTTCTTTTCCACGCCGGTAGCTACCCGCGAACTCACTTTGGCGAATCGCTGCGCAGGAACTCATGTGTTTTCCGAGATCTTTCGCAATTTTGTCAGCATGTGCCCACAGAATTCGCTCATTCGCTAACACTGCGATTGCGATTCCCTGAAGAATGGCCTCTTCGGTCTTAGCGCCAAACCCAGATAAAAGCCTAACTTGCTGAGCTTCACAGGCAGCTTTGAGTTGATCCAGAGATTGAATTCCAAGTTCATTAAAAAGTGCGGCGCACTTTTTCGGGCCTAGCTTGGGAACGTTTAATAAATCAAGAACTGTCTTGGGGACGGTCTCGAGAATTTCGTCGAGTTGCTTCAGTCTGCCGGTGCCAACCAATTCATGGCACTTCTCTGCGACGCCTTTACCGATGCCGTCGAGCTTGGTGAGGTCCTGGTCTGCCTCAATCATGCCGGCGATTGACTCGGGCAATTCCTTGATAATTCGCGAGCCATTGCGGTAGGCTCTTAGGCGAAATGAATTTGCACCCGTGAATTCCAATAAATCGGCTAACTGAGATAAGTATCTCGAAATTTTTTCGTTGTTCATGACCGGATGATAGCGTTTGATATTCAAGTTGATAAGACGGTAGTCGTGGGTTGCGGCAACCACGGGCGAATCAAAGGGATGCCTAAGATTGTTTCAGTGGTAGGCTTGGCGATTAGCGCATTGGTTTCGGCGGCGATTAAAAATCTAAAGCTAAACGCAAGCGGCTTGGACGGCGGGAGAAGCAAGTCCGATTGGAAAATCAGTAGTTTCACGACGCTCGTCGCTTTATAATAACCGAAGTGATTGTGTTTTTATCACCGACGCTTAGTCGATCTCGGTGAGGCTTAACCTATCAATGGTGATGGATTGAAAGAAAATCGAACCCAAAGACTCGATCTAAGGCTGGCAATATTAATTTGCATTTCGGCGGCTTGCCTTTGCTTGGCGTATGCATTTTTTCGCACTGACCTGCCTGGTTGGTGGAGGCGGAGCGGTGGAGGAATTCCCTATACGCTTTTTTTCGTTACTTTTCTTTTCGCTTTGTCGCCCAAATTTAGCCAACTCGAATTGTGCGCGGGCATTGCGATTGGCTGGTCCTGTGCCGCAGAATTTTTGCAGCTTTGGCAGGTTGGTTGGTTGAATGAAATTCGTTCGACTGCATTGGGGGCGGCGTTGCTTGGGAGTTCATTTACTTGGTCGGACATTCCGCCCTATTTTATTGGTGGTGGATTTGGCTATTTACTGCTGCGGATGGTGTTTTGGAGAGTTGGCCAGCAGTAGCTTGCCGGGGGGGCTTTTTTGAAGTTGGTAGGCTGTTTCTGTTCATTTCTAAGCTGGCTTCGCGGGGGAACGAAATTTGATAGGAGTCAACTAGGGAAACCAAGTTTTGCCCGTTTGGAAAAATTGGCTCTCTTCATTCATTTTGTTGGGCTACCCTTTTTTAGTTCAAAAAATCTGCGCGAGAAAATGACTAATGAAAGATTCAATTCGCAAGAACCGATTGCTCGTAGATTGGAAATTCCAGGGTGCGTTATGTCTGCGAATTTCGTTTTATTGGTTACTGTGCCAAACGACTTTGGTCGCGACGATGCTTGGCTTTCTCGCATTGGAAGCTCAAGCAGACTTGCATCCTTACGATGGAACGGCATCGCCTTGGCGGTTCATTATGCCAGCGGTGGTTGGGTCGAGTGTGTTCTTGCCGCTCGTGCTGCTCGATAATTTAAGAATGTCTAATCGAATCGCTCAAACTTTAAATCGATTTCGAAATACATTAAATCAACTGTGCGAACGTCAGGAGAGCGAGTCGGTTGTGAACAAGGTAGCTGACCGAGTAAGCGAAAGAAACGACGCTTCCAAAAGTGTAATTTCCTCGTAGAGCTGCTTGATCTGCTGTTTTATGACAAGGGAAATACTGAGTTTAGTTTGTCGTCGACTTTCGGCCGTTGAGTCGCATCCATACTTTAATCCTTAACACCGAAACCACTGAGAAATATATACAACTTGGAACTCGTTTGAGTTTTGAGAAAAAGGCAAACCGATCGTGAGGTCGGGACGCAAAGCCATGGGTCTCCCAATTGGAGATCGCCAGGTTACCTGAAAATAAAAACTAATTCGTGTGCGATTCGTTCGCTAACAGGAGTTCCAATGTTTTGCGTTAGTAAAAACGTATTCATGAGACGCAGTCGAGTTGGGGGATTCCCAATTGGGCGAGCGTTTAGGCGTCAATCAGCTGACACCCGCGGTTTTCAAAGTCGTCCCGATGAGAAGGGGGGATTCATAAATCGCAGTGCAGTATCTGCTGTTCATCGTCTGCATCGATGTGGTGTTGCGACGATTGAGTTTGCGCTAGTCGCTCCTTTTATCCTTTTCATTATCTTCGGAGCGGTTGAATTCGCCCGAATGATGATGGTCAAACAGGCATTGACCAACGCGGCGCGAGAGGGGTGCCGACATGCAACTCTAGTGACGACCCAAGACTCTGATGATTCCGAGGCTTTTGTTCGCCAAATTCTAAAGCCTACGATTGTCGACAGCGACGACGAGCAAATCGTAACGATAAATATCGAACCCAGTTTCTCAGCAACACCTGACTCGGGGGAGACGATCGTTATGGCTATTGAAGTTGCCTGTTCAGATATTACCTGGTTGCCGGAGATGTTTTTGTGTGGAGCAAAAATAAGAAGCTCTGCATCGATGATTCGTGAGTGATCGGAGAAACTATGATTAAAAAATTGATCAAGCGTCCCCGTTCTTGGAGAACGGTAGGAAACAGTCGGTGCGGCGCGGCAACGGTGGAGACGGCGATGTTGATTCCATTGTTGATTTTGGTTTCACTTGGAGCGACTGACGTTGCTCAGTACATCAATCTTGCTCAGTCGATTACTAATGCTGCCCGGCATGGCGCTAGATTTGCAGCAAAAGATACGACGCTAACGGTCGAGCAGGTTGAGTTTGAGGTCGAGCGAGTTTTTGCTGATCTTTTCCCACAATGTGCCGCAGAAGAATTGGACATTGCACTTGTCGTTGAAGTGACCGATCTAAATGGAGTGGTGATTAATTCTGGAATGCTTGAGGATATTTCCTCTGGTGATCCTGTCGCTGTCGAAGTGCAATTCGACTTTGATGCCATTCGTTGGCTGAAAGGTTGGGAGTATTTCGGTTTCGATTTTGTCAAATCCGAGGCGATTGGAAGGAGAGAGTAAATGGCTGGAATGCATAAATTTAACGTCGGCATAAATGTTGAAAAGTGTCGTGCCCGCAGGGGTAAATATCGGCGTGGAAATGCGGTAGTTTTCGTCGGGATGATGCTGCCCGTCATGTGCGGATTTATCGCGCTTGCCGTAGATTACGGTTTTTTACTTTACATCCGAGCCGATTTGCAACGCTCGGCAGATCATGCGGTTTTAGCAGCAGTCAGAGATTTGGAGCCGAGTTTCGACGGGAGTCAAGACTTGGATCAAGTTCGCGCTACGTTGCGTGAATTTGCTCAGTTAAATGCAGGGGCCACAATTTCAATTCTGGATAACGATATTCAGATTGGGCGTTTTAATCCCTTGACCGTTTATACCGAGTTAGAGATTCTCGACGATGGAGTTTTTGATACGGTGGTTTTAACTCTTAGACGGGACGATTTGGCGAATTCGTCGGTATCGCTATTTTTCGCCAAGCTCTTCGGTAACCAGACGACGGGCGTTTCGGTAACGAGCACCGCGGTTTTACAAAAGGCAAAACTGTTGACTGAAGGAACCGATATACTGCCAGTAGGAATCCCGATTTCAGTTTGGCTTACTCAGGCCGAAAATTCTACTTGGTCAATTTATGGAGATGGGAGGATAAAAAATCAATGTGGAAGTGAAATCCCCGGCAATTGGGGCACCATCAATGTTGGCTCTGACAATAATTCAACTTCGGCATTGGTAGATCAAATCAACGTTGGCTTGAAACAAGAAGACCTCGATAGCCTTGCTGAAAATGGAAGGATTACAACCAACGAATACATAGATAGCCAAGAAGAGATTACGCTTTCGGGCGATCCCGGTTTCTCGGCGGGCATCAAGTCTGCGGTGATTGCGGCGCATGGGCAGAGTAAATTAGTGCCATTGTTTGATCACCTGGAGGGTTTTGGCGGAAACTTGAGTTATGACATCGTTGGCTGGGGTGTGGTTCAGGTTGTCACATCGACCTGGAAGGGAAGTAAAAAGTCGTCAATCACTATTCGGAAATCTTATTTGTATGATGGGGATTTAAGACCCCATTCGGATTTGAGCGAAACTGATAATATAATCAAGAACGCTTTTACATCCCCGGTGCTCGTGGAGTAATCTGAGTTTCGCCCCTTCGCCAGTCGCGATTTCGGAGTGTCGCCGGCTGGCGTCGGTTGGGCTGTGTAAAAACTGCCGGGCTGTTTCAAAAAAGGCGATATTAGCGGCAAATAAAAACAACCCTAACAAGTTGGACACTCAAATTTGCAGTCAATGTCTTTTGTGCAAACAGGACTTTCTGAGTAAGGCGTATTTTTAGCTTTTCGATTCTTTGAGGATTTCTGAAAAATCGTTTTATAGGCATCTTTTGGTGAATGGCCGAGAGCCTTACGATTTAACCATGATCCGCTACTGTCTGACAATTTTTCTAAGTGCATTTTTGCTGTTTCAGGTACAGCCAATGATCGCACGGTTTATTTTGCCATGGTTCGGTGGAACGGCAGCGGTTTGGACGACATGCATGATGTTTTTCCAGACGCTCCTATTGCTTGGGTATCTTTATGCCCATTTAATGCGGCGTTTCGTTTCTCCTCGGATGACTTGGGTGCTGCATCTCGGATTGTTGCTGATTGCTGCTGCGACTGTCTCCGTAGTCCCGGCGGACAGTCTGCGACCAAGCGGCGACGAAAATTTAACTCTCGGAATTATTGGGGTTCTCGGATTCACGATAGGCATGCCCTTCTTTGTGCTTTCCAGTACCGGCCCCTTAATTCAGGCTTGGCAATCAAGTTCACATCAAGGGCAATCGCCCTATCGACTGTATGCGCTTTCGAATTTAGGCTCAATCTTGGCGCTAGTTACGTACCCATTTCTTGTAGAGCGATATTTGCCAATGAACAGCCAAGCGTTGTTCTGGACGATCGGATTTTATTGTTTTTCAATCACTTGTTGTTGGAGCGGATGGCAGACCGTTCAATTAAAAAATTGGTCGGGGGACGATTTTAATAACCCGCTGGACCAAACTGGTGAGCGGTTTGAGATGGGCCGACCAAGTTTGATAGTGACCATCGTTTGGTTTGTCTTGGCAGCGACGGCGTCAATCATTCTGTTGGCAACTACCAATTTATTATGTCAAGAGGTTGCCTCGATCCCATTCCTGTGGATACTGCCTCTGAGTCTTTATCTGCTTTCGTTTATCATTTGCTTTGACCGGCCGGCTATTTATCGGCGTTTAATTTTTATGCCACTGGTTGTTGTTGGCTCGATTGTCGCTGTTGGCCTGGTTCATCTCGGTTTATTCACCGGTCTAGCATTTCAGATTATTGCGTTATCGATGGTTTGTTTCTCTGCCAGCATGGTATGTCATGGTGAACTCGAGCGTTCCAAGCCATCCCCCCAATATTTGACTGGCTTCTACCTCGTTGTTGCTTTTGGCGGCGCCGCCGGGGGTGTTTTTGTTTGCATTCTCGCTCCGCAGATTTTTACGGGATTTTTAGAATTTCATGTCGGCTTAGTCGTGAGCTTGCTTGTGGTTTTGTGCGTTCTTGTCTTGCCATCGAGAAAGCGATCCGATGCAGTTTCTCCGGGTGTTAAACTGCTTAAGTACGGCGCAGCCATGTCCGTCTTTGTTGTTCTCGCTATCGTGCTTTCAAGCGCTGTTTATTTTCTTGATCCAAGTTATCAGCAGGGTTTGATTTTCCGCGGTCGCAATGAATATGGGCTTGTTTCCGTCGTAGAAAAAGATGGCTATCGGCAGTTCATTAACGGACGCGTTGAGCATGGGGGGCAGAAGGTTGGAACTGGTAAAGAAATGGAACACATCAGTTATTATGTGCCCGAAAGCGGCGTCGGTGTTGCGTTTGACGGCTTTCGCGAATTCTCTGATGACAGTCTAAACGTAGCTGTGTTGGGGCTTGGTGCCGGTGCAATGGCGACTTGGCTGGAGCCCAATGATCGAATGGTCTTTTATGAAATTAATCCCATGGTGGTTGATATCGCGAAAAACCATTTTAGTTTTCTTGAGAATTCAGCAGGAGAGACAAGAGTTGAGCTTGGCGACGGGCGACTCCAGCTTCAGAAGGAGATGGAAGCCGGTGACAGGGATCTGTACGATCTGATTTTTATAGATGCATTTTCAAGTGACTCGATTCCGATTCACCTGCTGACAACTGAATGCTTTGAGATCTACTTAAATCGACTCAAACCCAACGGAGTGTTGGTCGCGCATATTACAAATCGATTTATTGATTTACAGCCGGTGATCTTGGACCATTCTCTTCGCAACGGTCTTACGCCAATTTTGGTTGACTATCATTCACCTGACGGAAAGCTCAAAACACGATGGATTTTAATGACAAAGAATAACGATTTCAAGAATTCGGCGAAGGTGAAATTGTTCGAGCGGGAATGGGTGGATGGAATTTTACCGGTCCGATGGAGCGATGATTATTCGAGCGTAGCGGCATTGTTGAATTGGTCAGTAGGAGTTGATCTTGAAAAAATGAATGCGGATCTAAAAGACACGATGACCAGCGAACCAGTAGCGGATGGCGTGGGAGCTAATTCGAATGTTGAAGCTGGCGACAGCGATGCCAGCCAAAATTAGCCGTTATGATTGGTTGTTATTTGCTGCCTTTGCGGCGTTACTCTTGCAAAACAAAGATAATGTGAAAAGTTAATGGCATTGCAGAATAAAGAATTTGAGATTGCAAAATTTCATCGCGAGCAAGTCGTGCGGTTTAGCGATAGCATCGCGACTGAAGAGCCCTTGGAAATTCGTGTTGTGTTTGGTCCTGCCGGGCGAAGACGCAGTAAGAATCTTTCCATTACAATGAGAACGCCGGGAAACGACCCTGAATTGGCTGCGGGGTTTTTATTGTCGGAAGGCATTGTTCAATCGCCTTGCGACGTGATTGGATTTGAGTCCGATGGGGCAATTCCCCCTGACGCTGACGTCGGTAATACGATCTTTGTAGAGTTGAGTGAGACCGCTCGGTTCGACCCTGAGAAATTTCAGCGACATTTTTACGCAACTTCCAGTTGCGGCGTCTGCGGCAAGGCAAGTCTGGAAACCTTGCGAAATCAAAATGTTTCGCCCATCACTGAATCAGTAAAGGTCGAGCGGGAATTGATTTTTCAGTTGCCTGAATTGTTGCGGAAACAGCAAGGAGTGTTTGAAGTTACCGGCGGTTTGCATGCATCCGGTTTATTTGATTTAGAGGGGAAGCTTGTAGCCGTCCGGGAAGATGTGGGTCGGCATAACGCCGTGGATAAATTGATCGGTTCACAGTTCCTCACAAAAGCCGGGCAAACTGCAAGGCTATCACTCGATGGTCATCTTTTGGTGGTCAGTGGACGGGCGAGTTTCGAATTAATGCAAAAGGCAGTCGTAGCGAGAATACCAGTGCTGGTGGCGGTAGGCGCACCGTCCAGTCTGGCTGTTGAATTGGCGAGAGAATTCAACATAGTTTTAATAGGATTTACTTCGGGTGAACGGTTTAATGTTTACGCCGGTGACGATCAAATAAGTTAGTAAACTAA
>JAAEMV010000969.1 GCA_024225195.1 Planctomycetaceae bacterium
GTTCAGTGCAAGACGCGCCACAGTGTTCGCATTGGACGACGTTCGATTCATCACCAGAATCACCGAGGCGGGGGCTACGGCTTTTCCAAAATCGATGGTCGTTCTCGCCGCCTGTGTCGGTAGTTGTTCCTCGATTCGATCGCGAGGAATTATGGTTGACCGCACCGGACTTCGCATCTCCAGATCCCGTCCCGCCGCCTGTGTCGGCTTTTGTACCTCGATTCGATCGTACGTTGTTGTGACTGATCGCGCCGGACTTCACATCTCCAGATCCCGTCCCGCCGCCTGTGTCACCGAGGCGAGTGTGACGGTTGGAGCGAGTCGTATTGTGGTCCTGAGCTCCTGACTTACCATCGCCAGATCCAGTCCCCGCGGTATTCTTAGCCCGAGTACCGTCATTCGTCGGCGGGAACAAACTGACGACAACACCTTCTTTGCTCCTTTCGGACCCATCAAGCCCCGGCGGGAACAAATCGATGACCAGCCCTTCTTTCGGCATGTTTCTGTTATTGAGCGCTCCCTCGAGCAGACCGACGACCAAATAATCGCAATCACAGTTTGTCATTTCGTCGACATAAATCCTGACCAACTCGTCAGCGACCGGATCAAACGGGTCTTGAGGAGCCGCAATCGCAGACGTCGGTAATCCGATACCAAGCACAAACAAGGAAGCCAACCCAAACAAACGGCAAGGTGAAATAAAACGAGACATGATTAAACTCCAAAGAGGATAGAAGAGGTAAAACACAACTCTCCCTTTCGCAAACCATGTGCCAATCATAAATACAGACGGATTCAGTAAGTTTTCCTTAACCACTAAACCGACTTTGAATCATTTTGAGACAGATACTCATTTTGAGACGGAAATATTCTCAAAATCCCAAAGAACATTTGGGAAAAAAGCCGCGAATGAAACGGTTCGACGAAAAGCAGCTCTGCGGAGTTGCTGCGACACTCACCTGCCGCGTGCTTCCAACCAGGCCACTCCAAACATATCGCCACCACCGTTCGTGCGGCAAAGGAAAAGTACGAGAGTTGATGGGGAAGGGTCTTGTTGGGGTGAAAACCATTGGTTCGATTTTCGCTTTATTGACAAGCATGTTGGTATGTCGCCAATGCCAATCAAAAGGTAGAAGCAATCATCCCCAATTGAACCACTGGCTCATGCTGCCGTAATACCCGCGGGATAACGTTATAGCCGCTTTTCTTATCTGCAAGCTTCCATTCTCGGAATGAACATGCCGTACTTCATCAAATGCGGCGACAAAGGCAGAGGCATGATTAGTCACGAGTTGATCATGGAGTTCGCGGAACGGAAGAAGTTGAGAAAATCCGATTGGATAAGTGTCTCAAAGGACGGACTATCTCAAAACTTGCAGTTGCATTGGACTTTATTAAACATTCAGACCAAAACGGGCAAACCCAGCTTCTACAGAGCCTACGAAACCACCTCTGCCAAAAGAAGATTTGAGTGATTTAGAAGCGAATGAAGCAACAAACCTCAAATCGACATTTACCGCACTGCTTAATGAGATAACTAACCCAAACAGCAACGCCGAGTACATCGCGATTCCGCAACAGAACCCTTTCGATCCTCCTTGTCAGACCAGAATATCGGTTATCGGATTGGCTGCCTCGACGCCAGTAAGTTTAAAGTCGAGGCCCCGCGAGCGAAACGTCAGTCGCTCGTGATCGATACCCATACAGTGCAGGATCGTCGCGTGAAGATCGTGAGCAGTGACGGGATTTTCCGCAATGTTGTAGGA
>JAAEMV010000970.1 GCA_024225195.1 Planctomycetaceae bacterium
AAAGCGCTGTCGCCGAACCCGTCAAAGGTTGATATGGGCGGTGGTTCTTGCATGAGGCTGGGGTGTTCGTTTGCAATGTCAACAAGGAGCTTTCTCGCGAGTTGAGTATCACTTCCGTACGCGATTCCAATAATGATTTGCACCCGATTGATTGATGCGGTCAATGTCCAGTTAATAAAGGAACCGGTAATTAGCGTTTTATTGGGAACGACTAAGTCTTGCCGATCCCAGTTGGTAATGATGGTTGCTCGCATATTAATTTTGACAACCTTTCCCGTTGTCCCCTCTACGGTCACGATGTCACCTGCGCGTATCGGCCGCTCAAACAACAGAATGAGTCCACACACAAAATTTGCAACGACTTCCTGTAATCCGAATCCGAGGCCAACGCTTAATGCTGTCAGAATCCAGCCAAATTGAGACCACTCTAATTTTAGGATGTTGGCGAACACCGCAACCCCGATGGCAATAACTCCGTATTGGCAGAGCGTTGTAATCGCAGTGCGTGTTCCCATGTTGATGCGAGTGTCACTTGAAAGTAACAGTTCAATCAGGCTTGAGAGGTTTTGTACTGCGCCGTAGGTCACGACAATCACGAGGCCGGCTTTGATGAGGCTGAGCAGAGTGGGAGATCCAAAGAAGGGGATCTTGATATTGTTTGCTGCTTCAAAGATTGGCACCGATTGTGACCAAGCGAGGGCGATTAAGAATAGGGTTGCCAGACTCACGAGTAGGCGGATTAACTCCCGGGCTTGATTACCTACGGAAGCGAGATCAATGACCTCCTCCTGATCTTCCATGAGGATCAAGTGGTCTCCGGCAGAGTCAGGGATCGGATTCGAGTCCTCTTGTTCTTGCTTTAAGCGACGTTTTTCCAAAGCTTCCGCAAGTGCAAGCCGCCGATATCGAATGGCGAACCAGCGAATAATTAAGCTGTAAGTAAGGACGCCGCCTGCTGAAATAGTAATCGCCGTCATCATGCCCATCCCCATCTGCAGCGCAGTGTAGGTATACCCGTAAATTGTTAAAACACTGATGGCGATCGGGCAGCTTAGCAAAATCGGAAACCAGAGATACCTTAAGCGACATATCATCCGTAACGGATGGTCGCGGATTACATCGGCAAGAATACCATCTGAGAATCGAAACAATCGATAGAGCGCAAGGAACATGCACAGGCTGGCGAGCAGTAACATGATCCGTCCGAGGCCGCCAAAATGAACAGCCGCATCTCCGTGGACTGTAATCGAAGTGATCAGGATCGCGGGAATAAATACGAGAGTGAACGAGCGAATGACACGTCTTGTTAAGGCAAGTGAGCGGGCATCCCAATGGAAGTGTGTATCTCCCAGACCATCTTTCCGACAGGCATTGTAAATGAGTTGTAAGGAAAGGATGACGAACGCACTTAATTTTAGCCCGTGTGCCAACCCGTCGAGCCACCCATCACTGTTTTCTATTTGAGAGAGAGCGAACCCAAGTCCCGCGCAGAAAAATGCCCCCGGTAGCGACATCAGGACAGTCAAAAGCAGAGCTTGCCAGGTGTAGTAATACTGATCTGTCGATATTTTTTTTACATGGGTTTTGATTTTTAAAAGCAATGAAATGAACTTAAATCGAAGCAAAGCCAGAGAGAGAAACAGAGTTAGAAAAATGGTGCTGGCGATGGGGGAGCGTCGGACAGTGAGCGACAAGCCATTGATAAAGTCAAACCCATGTTTTGGATCTGCGACCCATTGAATTCCATCTTTTAAGGCCAGTGCGGAATCCAAGTCAAAAGAATTAGATGTCCTCATCCAGAGTAATGATTCTTTGATCGATCTATCGATCTCGTCAGTTTTTTCAAAAAACTCTTGCTTCTTGGCTTTGAGTTTCGCGAGGTCGCCTGTCAGATTTTTATATTGGTCTTTTAAGTCGGCAAGGTATTTGTTTCGGTAGGCTAAAAGTTGTTGAATGTCAGAGGAGTCCGTGTCTTTGTATTGATCCACCAGATCTTTCTGCTGTCGAATTTGAAATAAATTCTCACGTTCTTTCGCGAACGTATCATCAACACTTGGCAATGCGTCCGGTTGCTTCTGCTCAATCTCAAGAAAACCACTGTGGATTTCCGTTTGAAGGTAAAACAGACTTTTAGCCATCGCCTGACCACCGCTTCCGAATTTTAGTTCGGCGGCAAAACTGTCGTATTCGGCTGTGATCTTTTTCAGTTTTTGAACAATTGCATTGTAGAAATCGTCAATTTGATTTCGCTGGTTGACAGAGGCTTCGTATTCCTTGATCAGCTCTTCGAGATTAGTAGTAGCCTCAGCGAGGTCAGGGTTGTTTGGGAAGTTGAATTTCCTAATGTTTGATAATGTTTTTTGAGCTTCGCTTTGGTTGAGCTTGCTCTGCTCAATTTTTAGGTTTTTCAATTCTTCAGATTTAATTTCCCAATCCTGATTCCGGTAGTTCAGTTCGGCTTCGAATTTGGCAAGATTAACGTCTATGCTCTTCTGTTCTGCTATGAGCATTTGGTCTTCGGCTTCTAACGCATGTTCTTCTGATAAAAGCTCCCAGTTCTGAGCGGTTTGTTTTGCCGAGTTACTAGCTGTCGGTTGATCGAGAAATTCTTTCAACTGACTTAGACGCATTTGAATTTCACGAGTCCGCGTACTGATTTCAATTGGTCTCGTATTGCTTTGGCTTATCTCATTGGCCAGGAAGGATTTTCTTTCTGTTAAGGATTCCAATTCATCGCTTTTGGTGTCAATGATTTTTTGAAGATTACTAGTGTCTTCAGGTAATGCAATTGGCGTGTCTGTCTTTTTTTTCGATTCAAGTAGTTCTAGTTTTTTTAACCAATCTTTTGTTTTATCTGGCGAGTCGTCTACCTCGGCGTTGTAGGTTTCGGTTTGAGCTTTGCTTTGTTCAGCATTCTGAAGAAATTGAATTGCCGCCTTGTAGTGATTGATAAGTGCCAGCTTATCTTTTTCGTCGATTGTGCTGTCAGCGTTGAGTGCGTCCAAGTCGGATCGGAGCGATTCAATTTTGGGTGGCTGTTTATCTTGTGGGATCGACTGGCTAAACAGGGGTTCAAGGGTCAGGAAGCCAATGAAAATGCCAATCAGAATGGATGACAGAAGTTTCATAGATGACGCACTCGCTACCAAGGATTGATGATTTTTGGGCTTTTATGATACTGCCAGATGAAGGTAGTTGGCTAGGTGTCAGTGTTGAATTAGCTCTAGCGACTGAGTCCTACTCGCCGGCGGGCGAGTAGGCAGGCTATTCCTCCGACCTCAAAATCTGAACAGTTCTGAGGACGTGTGTCGTAGTGTCCACAACGATATGGATGGGTGGCATCACCGTCTCCATGCAGTGCAATGCAAACCCCGTTTGGACGAGGTACACAAAATTCTCCACTGTCTCGTATTTGAATAAGTTCTGGATGTAAGTTAATGAAAGGATCTTCTGCAGCAACTGTTAAAAGATCGAATCCTTGACGGCAGCATGCACCACAGGAACCGCAGTCTTCTAATGCGAACCGCTTTTCCCAACGCTCGCAAGCTTGCTCGGTAGGAGCAACGGTGGGGAGGTTTTTTTCATCTAGATTGTGTTGGCGACAGGTAAGAGATGGTGTTGCCGACGCATCCTGTTCTCTTGGCACTGCCCAGGCGCACGTCCCGCATTGAAGACCTTCAGAGTTGGTTAGTAACGAGCCGAGTCGATGGCGAGCGTGCGTAACATTCCATAGTGAAGATCCGTCAGATACGTTTCGAACAACATCGGCGATTGTCGCGGTGGCTTGCAAAGCTCGTGTTAACACGGAATCAAATGGTGATAGTCGAGCCAAGTGGGCAGCGGACTGCGCTATTGCAATAGCTGGGTCGTCGCCGTCTTTGAGTGGGTCTGGTGGTAATGCATCCCAGTAAGGTCGCCAGTCGGTAGTCACGGCCATGAAATCGCGTAGTCCGTAGGGAGTCGAGAGTGCCGCTTGGACGCGATGGGTGGCATATTCAAGTGTCAAGTCGCGATCGTCTAAATTGCTTAAGCCCCAATCTGCCAAGTGCAGACCGCGACGTCCAGCAACCAGCCAGTGACAGAGCTCGTGGAAAATCATTTGAGCTAAACAGTCATCGGCGTCGAAATAAGACGCTTCGGCGATCGTGAGTGTGCCTTTTCCATCGTAGGTTGCGAATGCGTCTGGTGAACGCACAATTTCTATTCCCAAGTCTTTTGCAGCCTGAACCCAGATCATGTCGATCGGGTCTTCGTAGTGACGGGAAATGGAGCGGTCAAACATAAACTGCCTTGTCAAAGTTTCAATTTTAGACGCACGAGAATATATTTATCGCACTTTTATGTTATCTGGGATAGTCAGAAAAAACACGCGAGTATGTTGAGGTGTTCGCGTTCGCTGCAAAGAATTCGGGAATGTTGATCTGAGCAATGCCGCTGATATTTACGATTCTCGAAGCACTTAAATTGCCCTGCGTTACGCAGTCGACAGGTGTTGGGTTTTCCGGGGGGAGCGCTGGCAAGTCAACGAAGGTGGACGGTGCGATAAGATCGCCCACCGTCTGTCGTTTTTAAAATGCCTTCGTTGTTGCAGAGAAAGAGTGTTTCTTGATCATGTATGTCAGGGAGGATGCACGAGATGCCCCTGTTCAAGTGTATCCCTTTTTTGCCATTGGCTTTCTCGGTTGTTGGGGAGAGTGGCGTCCAGTTACGACTGCGTTGATTGGTGAAGTAGACCGGACTTGGTTCGGAACTGGAAAACGGTGCGGCACAGGTTAGTTTGCTCCATTTGTCAAACGGTCGGGCGCCGATGGCAGTAAACAACCTGTCATTAGGTGTGCCC
>JAAEMV010000971.1 GCA_024225195.1 Planctomycetaceae bacterium
AGTCGTTATGGTGTGACTTCCCGCCACGCCAAACGATAGGCCGGGTTTGAGGGGGAGTGAAACTCAATTCGTTTTATCCACTCTAACTTTGATAAAATAGAACGGTTAAACCGGTTTTAATGAAAGCTCAGATTCCAGCTGGTTTACAAGCCTAGGGTGGGGCGAGTAGAAAGCGAAAACGGGTTTGTCCACCGAATGCTGAAACCGGAGTTCGAGGCTGACAAGACATGGGTTTTGTAATCGAACTTAGCGATCGGTAATGTCAGTGTATTAAAACATTCCCAACAAAACTAAGTTGTGTATTCTGAATTAAACCGAACGTATTCCTGGGTAAGGTCGCTGGTCCAGTGCCTTGCGGAACCCGGTCCGCTGCCAATGGTCAATTCGATCAGAGTTTCAAATTGATCATTTAAAGCTTGGCTGACTTGTTTTTCATCGAATTGGACGGGCTGCCCGTTGTCAAAAACAAGAAAGCCATTGAGTTTGAGGCTGGTCATCGAAACGTCCATTTCGGCTCCCGCGTAACCAGCGGCGGAGACAATACGACCCCAGTTGGGGTCGGAGCCAGTGATCGCTGTTTTTACGAGTGCACTGGCCGCAACCGTTCGAGCCACACTGTCGGCTTGTTGATCGTTGGTCGCCCCGTGTATGTCGATGGTGATTAAGTGGCTTGCTCCTTCGCCATCGGCAGGAATTTGTTTTGCAAGTTGAATGCAATTTTCAGTGACGGCTTTCTCAAATTCCCGAAGCGACTCATCAGACTCGACCTCAACTTCAGAATTTCCATTGCAGATCATCACCAAGGCATCATTAGTACTGGTGTGCCCTTCGACGCTGATTCGATTGAACGATTGCTCAACCGCACGATTTAAAATTTGCTGAGCACTATCGGAGCTGATCTTCGCGTCTGAGATAATAATGGCCAGCATCGTTGCCATTTTCGGACCGATCATCCCAGCCCCTTTGGCCATTCCCGCAATTTTGATGTCTCCAGATTTTGTTGATACTACCGACTCAACTGTTTTGGGACCTTTGTCTGTCGTCAGGATTGCCATGGTCGCACGTTCAAAATGATCTTCTGACCCGCCCTGTTCGGAGATGGCTTGTGCGATTCCGTTGGTTGTTTCCTGCATGGGAAGGTGTTGGCCGATCACACCTGTGGAAA
Organism: Planctomycetaceae bacterium; assembly: GCA_024225195.1. GTDB lineage: Bacteria > Planctomycetota > Planctomycetia > Pirellulales > Pirellulaceae > Mariniblastus. The sequence goes on from JAAEMV010000971.1 coordinate 1,166, forward strand.
GAACCAGCACTTGATTTTCGTCCGCGTCTAAATGTTTGGCCGCAATCGCCGCGATGGTTTGGTTGTCGTCGATTCCTCGCTGCCCTGTGCACGCGTTAGCATTGCCTGAGTTGATGACGAGCGCTTTAAAACCTTCGGTAGGTGTTAGTTGCTGGTTCCACTCAATGCTTGCTGCTCTGACGATATTCTGGGTATAAACTCCTGCCGCGACACAGGGCGTTTGCGATGAAATGACCGCGAGGTCAAGTTTGCCTGACGGCTTAATGCCGCAGGCAATGCCAGTGAATTCAAAGCCGCCGGGAAGTCCCATCTCAATCATCCGAGTTAGTAGTGTTCTAATTGATTAGTAGTATTGTTTAACTGGCCAATGACGATGAGAAGACAAGTCCGTAGCGACGTCATGACTATGAGCGAAACGACGTAGGGTTAAATCAGGCCGGTTGTTTCGGGCAGCCCGAGCATAATATTGAAATTTTGAACCGCAGCTCCAGAGGCTCCTTTAATAAGGTTGTCGAGGACGCTTACGATCACCGCAAATTCTCCACACTGCGAAATTGAAATGTCGCAGAAATTGGTATGTGTGATGTCTTTTGTTTTTGGCAGCGTATCACATATTCGGACAAACGTTTCATCGCGATAAAAATCATTTAATCGGTTTTGAAGGGCGTTCGCATTGACTCCCTGTTTAGGGGTTACGTAAATCGTTGAGAGGATGCCGCGATCCATGGGGATTAAATGCGGAGTGAACGTTGCAGAAATTTTCTGATTGCAAACGCGGGCGACAATTTGATTAATCTCGGGCATGTGACGATGCTTGCCAACGCCGTAAGCCGCAACCGACTCGTTGCATTCTGGATAGTGAAATTTAAGATTCGGCTTTCGCCCTGCTCCCGAAACACCTGTTTTGGAATCGATGATGACCGGGGTCGATTCGATCAGGTTTTGGCTTAATAGCGGCACTAAAGGAAGTAGCGCGGAGCTTGGAAAGCAACCGGGATTCGCGACCAGTTCGGCGTTCTGAATGTCAGAACGAAATAGTTCTGGTATTCCATAAGGAACGGAGCCAACTCGTGTTGCATCTGGGTGCTCGACTTCGTACCACTTTTCAAAGGTGGCAGTGTCGTTCAGTCGATAGTCGGCGCTGAAGTCAACTACTTTAATTCCACGTTCGAGGAGTTGTTTGACGATTTCCGCTGATGCGGCATGTGGAAGACAACAGAACGCAAAATCAACCTGTTCGGCAAACGAATCGATTTCAAAGATAGAGAAATTAAGCTCTAGCCGTTCACGGATCTGGGGATGCACTTCTGAGAGTGGCGGGCAAGACTCATCTCTCGATGTTAATTTGGTAATGCAAACATCGGGATGCCGCAGCAGGATTTTGATGAGTTCCAATGCGGTGTATCCAGTACCGCCTACAATTCCGACTCTTATCATCGTGCTCAGTTTCTTGATTTCTGTTGGGGTTTCTGAACCCTATTTTATCGGATAGAGAGTTGAAAGAACATCAGGGAGATCTTGAAGGCTGGCCAAAGTAAATTATCGGCACTCTCCGTTAGTTTGCGAGTGGTTGAGCAATTAAACGTTGCGTCATCCGGTGATGATCGAGAGTGCCTCGATAACGGGTGATGAGTCCGCTGAAGGTCAGTAAATTACTGAGCCTCGATTATTTTTCGGTTTGCGGCAGTTTAGGGTCAGTTACTGCGAGCGGGATCTGGTAATTTCCAAGTTTGGCGTAAATGCGGACGGTAATTGGTTGTTCAATCACCTTCGGAATGGTCTCACGGTATTCACTAAGTTTTTGGAAGGTTTGGTTGTTTTTCTGATAGGTCGTTGCGAGATTTTTTCTTTGGGCTTCAAAATTTGGGCCAGGATTCGCACTGCTGTATGCCTGAAGTATCCCTTGAGATTGTCTTCTCATGTTATCCAAATTAGCCGCGAGACTTTCGAGCATTTTGGGCGACTGAACGGGTTTGATTTTTCCGTTGAAATCTCTCATTACCAGATTGCTTTTGAGGATCAACTTTGAGCGAAGATCACCGGCAACTTGGATCCACATGAATCCGGTTTTATCACTCCGTTTTAACCAGACTTTTGCCGGCATGTTCTTTTCGATTCGCGAATTGGGAATGGCTGTTTCAACTCCTTTAATTCGTAGCGGGAGAACGTCGACAACGATCGTCTCGGGCGCGGGCATGGCAGGAATCAAAAGTTCCAGTTCATTCGAAAATGATTCCTTATCGAGACGAAGGTCGGGGATTTTCATTGGAGTTCGGAGAAAAACAATGGTTCCCTGATCTTCCGGAAGTTTTAATTTCAACAAACAGTTTCGCAGGTTACTCGCGAGTTTGGCGGCAGTCTTATCGGTGGTGGCTTCAGCAAGCCATTGAAACAAAAATGCATTTTCCGACTTTCGGAACGTTGCGATTGGTAACGGTCGCTGCTTAGCACTTTTACGAACCGTTACATTCCATTTCTGCTTATCGTCTTTGGATCGCTCAAGTTCAAAAACGGGTTTGCCACGGGCGACCCCTTCCTCACAGATGATTTCAACCCCAAGCAAGTACTGTCGTTTAATGACAAGATCAGCAAGTTTTTTCTCTTTTGTATTTTCGATCGGCGGTAAACTGAACCGCTCTGGGAAATTAGCAAATGGAGTTTTTGCTGCTTCTGGCTGAGCGGGTTTGGTCGTTGCGACACTTGGTGGCGATTTTTTAATCGGAGACGTATCCCCAATGATTGTTTTGGACTGTTGAATCCAAAGTCGATATTCTCTTAGATCGTTGGCCGGATTCCGGCCACCTTTTTGAAGTGCCAGTTGAATGTCGGCCGGACTCATTTTTGCCATTTGATCAATGGTCGAGACGTTGCCCTTGTTGAGAACGCCTTGCGTTTTTTCCGCGATTCCTTTGATGACGGTTAGGTCCGTTCTCGGTGCCGGTTTTACGGCTTTTGGCGGAGTTGATTTAGCGGGAGGTTCCGTTTTGGCGGGGGGCTTAGGTGGTTCGGATTGCGGCGCGGGTTTTGTTGGTTGAGGATTCGTTTCTTGCGAGTTTCCTGATTTGTTTTTATCGAGGTTGTCTAGAAATTTTTCCATTTCTTCATCGGTCGGCGGACCAGTCTTTTTCTCGTCAGCACCTTTCGGGGAGGTGGGCTCAAGAGGCGACTGGGCTGGCAGCAACAAGTTGTCTTTTTGGGCGGTAACTACCGTGCCTGATGTCGTGGAATTCAGGGCGGCGATAACGCCGAAAACTGAACCGACGATTAAAAACAGTGCGATAACCCCGGATGTCGCGATGACTGCAACCGGATTGTCGCGCCAAAGGCGAGAGAGCCCACTCGGTTTTTGAGGGACTGGAGGGACTTCAACATTCGTTTCTGGTTCAGTTTCTTTTCTCTTGCGTGGAGTGAGTGACGTGCTTGCAACAGGATGGTCAAACCCGCCAAAATCCATGGGTTCTGGAGCAGCGTTCATTTGAATGAAGCTTAGCAGCGAGGCTGAAATGTTTTTTACTGACTCAGGAGGAGCATCGTGTAGCTCTGACAGCAGGCCGGAGAGCTCAACGCCCAAATCAGATTCCTCCAGATTTGATTCCTTAAGCAACGACTGACCAATCGTTGCCATGGCGGTAAAATCCTG
>JAAEMV010000972.1 GCA_024225195.1 Planctomycetaceae bacterium
CACTCCTGGATTGCCGTTGAGCGAATCAACGATGGCTTGGTAACCATTAATGAGGCTGGCCAATTGGGCACACTGCGTCCAAATCAGTATGAACGTGCGGTGGTAATCAGTGAGAATCCTACCCCCCTTTCTCAAGTCCGCATGGTCAATAACACCTCAGGTTGGGCGGTCGGTGAATCCGGCACGCTGCTCAACACAACCAACGGTGGAAAATCCTGGACGCAAATCAAGCTCCCATCCGGAGCCTCTGAAATCGACCTTGAAACCATTTCCATCATCGAAAATCAAATTTGGTTTGCCGGCGATCCTGGGACAGTTATTTATTCGATGGATACAAAAACCGGGAAGACGACATCGCACCGCACTCCTATTCGGATGCGAATTAATCAAATACATTTTTCGGATCAATCCCACGGCTGGGCAGTCGGCGGCGGCGGAGCGATTATCGCCACCACCGATGGAGGACAAAACTGGCATGTCCAACGAGGCAACCAACAACGTGTTGCCATCCTTTACGTGAGCCTCGACGACCAATCTATCCCGCTGGAGTTACTGGCAAAGTATTCGATTGAGGAGAACCAAACTGCGGCCGCATTAGTGATTCAAAAAACAAATCACCAAAACCAGGACCTCACCCAGTCGATCGAACGGCTCGGCAGCAGCCTTCTCCATTCACTGGGCATTTCAGCGGAAGCCGACCTGAGTTCGGCAGCAACACGAGAGAAAATCTTAAAAAACCTCACCCGCGTGATTCGAACCATGCAACCCAACGTAGTGGTGCTGAATTCATCCGAACCAACCACCCGCCAACGTAACCAACGCTCCGCCGAACTATTTTCGCTCGTGAACTCTGCGATCACTCACGCCGGCAGTGAGCGAAGTTTTCCGATCCAAATCACAGACCTAGGTTTAAAAACATGGAAAGTCGATCGGTTTGCGTTTGAGGATCCAACCGGTGATTTCACCATTGATGCGACACGCCTACTTCCCCGGGCAGGTGTTTTAATTGAAGACCAAATCGCGCTTAGCCGCGCACTTTTAGGGAAATCCGTCACTAGCGATCGAGTGCTTCGTTACCGCGTCAACCATCTGAGCCAACGCGAAAGAATGCAAGCGGGAAATCTTCTCTCTGGATTAGATAAGAGAAAAACTGCGTTACCGAGAAACATGATAGATGCCAAACGTGGGAATCTAAACATGATTCAGCAGGCGAATTCGAAACAAAAAAAAGTAGAAGAATTCGTTCGTTTTGAACCCACCTCTTCTCGCGACTTGCTAATTTGGCGACAACAAATCCAAGCGTTCACCATGCCAATGGATAAGGGAATCGCCGGGGTATGGTTGATGCAACTCGCCGAAGGCTATTTGGAGGTTGGAAAAACAGAACTCGCTGCACAAACTCACACACTTCTGGTCAACCACTGGGCCAATCATGCATTCGCACCTGCCTCCATGAATTGGCTGGCAAAATATTACAGCAGTGAAGAATTCGCCCAAATTGAATATCAGAACAAAATTAAAAATGGGGAACTAACTGAACTCGGGACGCTGACTAAAACCCAACGCTTAAAAGAAAGTTTCCAACCACGGACTGAGCAAAAATTTGCTAACGGGAGCTCACAGATCAAATGGCTACCCAGCGACGCAATGCTGAAATCCAAAGAAAAAAAATCGCCACCCCCAGAAGAACCGGACGCTAAAGCAGACAGCACACCCTCTCCCATTCGACCAGCTTTTTTTGATCAACGCCTGCAAATAGCCAGTAAAATATTAAATCAAATGAAACAGCGGGATCCTGAACTAGCTGCCGGGCCGCAATATAAATTCATGGAATCTCATATTTCCCGGCGACTCAATGGAGCACTAGCCAATGAAGGCCGATATAAATCGCTCGCACAGCTTAGCGATGAAGGCGAGGCAGGCCTTTCCATCGCCGCGCGACGCGAATTGGCACTCAGTCCACAATTAGCAACCTCACCGTCTAGCTTTGCGATGGGCGTCTGCCGATACACCGACAAACCACCCAAGCTTGATGGCAAACTTGACGACCCTTTTTGGCAGAACGGTTCTCAAAATCACGATGCCTGGCAAATGCCTCTCTCAACCGCCGATAGCAAATCAAACGGCTCTCCTGATCTTGCCATGTTCGCTTACGATGAGAATTACTTTTACGCTGGCTTTCAGTGTCAAAAAATAGCCGGCCAACCTTACCAGTCTCCCAATCGATCAAGACCGCGGGACGCGGACCTGACTCACCGCGACCGAATCGAGTTCTCCATCGACGTGGATCGTGATTACCTTTCCCAAAACTGTTTTGTGATCGACCACCGGGGCTGGGTCAAAGAAAGCTGTTCGGGCAGCCTCGGCTGGAATCCCAACTGGTTTGTCAGCCAATCCGAGGACGAAACTACGTGGACGATTGAACTCGCCATTCCGTTGAACTGTCTGGTTCCGGAAAAGATTGCAGCGAACGAGACCGTCTGGGCAATCAAACTCGCCCGACGCGGTTATGAACCGACTAACCTCTGGCACGACTCCACGACTCAACCTCTCCCAGCATCGCTGCCCGCGCCAATGGGAATTAGAAATACACTCCAGGCTCGCCCTGTCGATTTTGATTTGCTGAAATTTATCAACCCGGTTCCCGAAACAGTGACCAAACTAACCCTTGGAAACTGACGATTATTTATATTTATCAATCGTTTCCACGTAGAATAAACCACGTAAAACATGATTCCATCCCGATCGCGAACTATAGTAGACCTTGGGGTCTACTTAGGTATCAGCCATGACGAAACAACCAGAACCGAATCGGACTGCTATGCCGACTAACGATTCTGCGATGATGTCATCCAGTAATACGCCTCCGGTCTCCGGCGAGCCCCCTAAACTCGTGACCGTAGCGCCACGAAATCGCACTCCTGAAAATTCGTCGGGAGCGGTTAATTCAATTCCTGCGATTCACTTGAAATCGAAGCGTCATCCATCTCCGCCTCGCGGTCCACAAACTTTGGAGACGTTTTTAAACTCTCATCGTTCTCCACCGAATCTTCCGCTGCCTCAGATCAACGCCCCTGACGAAGATGCGTTATTCGAGAACAATTCCATTCGAGGGCGAATTGAAAATCATCGCAATCCTTTATCGTCCGTACTCATCAGCATGGTACTGCACCTTGCGCTGTTCTTAGCCCTCGCATGGTTCGTGTTGGCGATGGATCAACCGGTCACCACGATCAGCTTGGTTGCCACCCAGGATGCCAACCCCATTCTGGAAAACTTGAACCAGGCTGAAACAGAATTTATTGAAATCGAAGTTCCAATCGACAGCCAATCGCCGTTGGAGATGCTCGCCGACGCGACGGCTACGGATGATTCTATTAATGCGGATGATCTACCGATCGTCTCTCCAAGCATTGCCAACCCGGCGATCAACCCTAACCCAGCAGAAAACAATCCTGCGAACGAAGTTGGCAAGCTTCCAACTGGAGGAGGTTTGGAGGGTCGAGCATCGGACGCCAGAGCAAGGCTCGCAGCCTTGAGGGGTGGCACACTAGCGAGCGAAGCAGCCGTCGAAGAAGGCCTCAGATGGATCATTAATCATCAACGCGAAGACGGTAGCTGGAGATTTCTCCACGACCAACAATCCTGCCGGGGCAATTGCAAAAACGAAGGCACGGACGAGGCATCGACCGCCGCAACAGGACTGGCACTCATGTCATTGCTGGGAGCAGGCTATACTCAGCGAACTGGCCCCTACCAACAACAAATCCAAAAGGGCCTCGACTATTTAAGCTCAAAAATGAGGATCACCGCGCGAGGGGGGAGTCTCACTTCCGGCAGTAAAGGCATGTACGCCCATGCAATTGCCACCATCGCCTTAAGCGAAGCCAGCACCATGACGGGAGACAGTGGACTGGGAAAGATGGCTGATTTGGCGAGACAGTACATCGAAACCGCACAACATAAAGCGGGTGGATGGCGGTATGACCCCGGAGCACCGGGAGACATGACAGTTACCGGATGGCAGATCATGGCCTTAAAAAGCTGCCAACTTTCTAACTCCCGACTCGGTGAACTAACGATGATTCGAGCCGAACAATTTGTCGACTCACTTGCGACCTCCAATGGTCGGTATGGATACACGACAAATGACTCATTGGAAAATTCAGCAACGACAACCGCGATCGGAGTGCTTTCGAAAATGTATCTCGGTGCCGGGATAAACGCGGGCTCGCTCGAACAAGCAACGCGATTCTTATCCGACCACGGTCCTTCCAAGAACAATGTTTATTTCAACTACTACGCGACACAGGTACTGCACCATCGCAGTGATCCACGCTGGGAAGATTGGAATGAAAAGATGAGAGAACACTTAGTAGCCAGCCAAGATCAAAGCGATACACACCAAGCGGGAAGCTGGTATTTCCCCGACCCGCACGGCAAGGTTGGCGGACGCTTGTACACGACCGCAATGGCTGTCATGATTCTTGAAGTTTATTACCGCTATTTACCACTTTACGAGAATGACGCGGTTCAGATAAACCGCTAAAATAACAAGCGGCAGACGACGCCACCGCCCGCTTCTACAATTCGTAAATACTGGATCACGCGACCCTTCAATTATGAATCCTGTCATTCCCGTTCTCGATTTAATGATTTCCCAGATCGTTCTTGCGGCACAGGGGGATCGGGAAACTTACCGGCCAGTTCACTCCAAGCTGACTCAAAGTAGCCAACCCATTGATGTTGCCAAGGCAATCTTCAACCAAACCGGATGCGATGTTCTCTATCTCGCCGACATCGATAGCTTTAATGGAGCCAATCCAAATTGGAATGTCTATAACGATCTCTTGAACGCTGGATTTGGACTGTGGATCGATGCTAACTGGGTGAGCGGCAATCAATACCAAAAGATCACCGAAAATATTCAGCAGCGAGAGCGTTTAAAAATCATCCTTTCGTCGGAAACACTTGCCAACTTCACTGATCTGGATTTACTCACGAAACTAATTGAACTGGACATTACTCCTATTTTTAGCCTCGATAAAAAAGCAGGCAAACTGTTCACGCAACCAGGAAACTTGGCCGATGCGACGTCGCTTGAATTAGTCCAACATGCTTTTGAAAAAGGTGTCCGTGAATTTATCCTTCTCGATCTAGCATCCGTGGGAACCATGGCAGGATGTGCAAATTCTGAAAACGGATTTGGCGATCTCATTCAGGAAATTAAACAAGAACTACCCGAAATTAAGATCACCTCAGGGGGCGGAGCGCGGCATGCCAGCGATATCCAAACGCTGCTCAAACTTGGCTGCGAACATGTCCTTGTCGCGTCCGCCATTCACCAGTGCAAACTTACACCGGACGACATCTCCGACCTCACTGCTCACCGGCAAACGACGCAGGCTTTTACCCAATAATTGATTTCAGCCGCCACCTGCGATCGCCCCGCAAGTTTGTAACTTACTGCTCCAAAACCTCTTGCCTCTTCATCCGTGCCAAACCTAAGGCTTGCTAGCAGTTTAGGTGTTAAAGATGCCAGCAATTCACATCGTTAATTTCTCATTTGCAACCGAGATTTGGATTGATTTGAAAACGGGTAATCTTTACAAATCATGTTGCAAAAGTTGCGGACCAAGAAGTTTGCGAAGAAGAGCGAACGGCGACGAACTCAAGTTTTACTTGACTCAACTGCTCAGCATTTTTTTTGACATTCAAACATTGAGTTTGGCACGCATCTTGCGTTGTAGATAAAAACGACTCGCGGCAAACTCGCTGCATTTCAATCATAGTTGCCGGTGAAGGATCACCTAGGCTTACAATCAACCTAATACGTTTCGTCAGTCAGGGAGGACGAGTTTTGAAATTGAACATTAACAAATTGGCCTTAATTACCGCAGTTGCAATCACGCTACCGTTGAGCGGTGGCCTGGCTCAAGCACAAGAATCCGGCATCGTTGCGATTCTGGACGTCGCTGCCGTTTTTCAAAAAAATCTGGAATTTAATACCCAGATGGCAGAAATCAAGAAGTCTGCAAACGAACTAAAATCGCAAATCACTGAGCAACAAAAGGCCATCCAGCTCAAAGCGCAAGAAATTAGCGCGATGGAAAGTGGCCCGCGTCGGTTTGAGCAAGAGGCTGCCCTCGAGCAACAACAGGCACAACTAA
>JAAEMV010000973.1 GCA_024225195.1 Planctomycetaceae bacterium
ATCTGAGAGAGCCGGTTTTTTTGAGGGCAGCTCGACGAAGTTGAAAACCCGCTGCAACTGTGCCCCGTATCGCTGAATTCGCGACTTCCGGGCGATTTTAATGAATCATTGACGAAATGAATCCGATACCCTAAAAAGTGAGCTGGGTAATCACGAATTACCTAGGCACCCGTAGCTCAACTGGATAGAGCATCGGTCTTCGGAACCGAGGGTTAGGGGTTCGAATCCCTTCGGGTGTACTTTTTGAGTTCAAAGAACCGAGTCGATGATACGGCTCGGTTTTTTTCATGCGCGGCGGGCATCCTCAAGTCCCCCCATCACCGACCGCAAATAAGAATCAGTTCGGTTCTGTTCTGACTTGGTAAGGAGAGTTCCTTTTGCTTTGACGGAACAGTCGGTTGGATTTCGACGAGTTCGATTAGTAGGTTGACACTAGCGTCGTTGTCGCCCGCCGCCATCGAAAATTCACAGGTGTTCCGCATGAGAATGGGTTTGATAAGCCAAGCGTTGGGCACCGGGTTCTTTTACGATCGGCTGAAAAGCAAAGCGCCCAACCATAACAGTCCCAGAAACGTGGCTGGCATTAGAAAAGAATCGTCGTACGTCAAATGGGCAACCATCGCGCCACCCCAATATGCGGAAGACATGAGCAGGCCCAATTTCCAGATAGGCCGAATGATTAAAAGAAGACCGCAGGAAATGGAAAGTAAGCTTATGGGAATCCGGTAGCCATCCAAACGCGCTTTCTTCAATCCCTCAAGCATATCATCCGCACCTATGCCAATTAATTTTAGGCTGCCGGCTAGGATTAATACGATTGCCACGATGTAGATAAGTGTTCG
>JAAEMV010000974.1 GCA_024225195.1 Planctomycetaceae bacterium
CTCTGTTTCTTCCGGGGTCGCGCCCGGGAATGGCACACCTACCAACACAATCTCTAACGCAAAATTTGGGCAGACTTCGCGACGCATGACGACCATGCTGGCTGCGCCAATGAGCATCGAGGCACTCAAACGCGTGTTCATAGCGGGCGAAGTTTTAATAGCCCAGCGTATAACGGATTTCATTCAATTACCAAATTTGTGGAGGGTTCTTTTTGATGTTTGTGCGATGGTGGCTTGACCCGTAGGACAACCCACGAGTTAACTAATTCGTGGCGGAGGATTAGTTGTTTGACGGCGATTGTTCATATTTGAAAATTGGCAGGTTACCTTTTTCCTCTTTCGCAAGTTTCGCTCGGAGGTCTGCTCTGGCTTCATCAAAAGGGCCAACGATGATGTTGAAGTCTTCTTTTAGATCATTTGTCTTTCTAATGACTGCGTATTCTCCACCGGAGCTGCGATCGACCACCTCGACTTTAATTTTATGGAGTTTTTGTTGAGTAGCCGCATCGTCTTGGTCAGAGCCCTCGACTGCCCAAAGAAACTCTCCAGTGTCACTTAGAGCTTTACTTGGGATGCGGAAGTACTCGGCGTCGCCAACGCTTGCGCTGACCGGAATGACCATTTTCAGTTTGACATACATTCCTCTGACCAGTGGGAATTTTGGGGCGTTTGGATCGTCTGGGTTTAGTTTGTAAACCGGATCTTCGACCAAAATTCGGCAAGGCGTGGTTCTAGTTGCCTCGTCTTGCCCACTGCCGTTAATGCTGACCAATTGGCCCTGCCAGTGTGGGATGTCCGTCGGGTTGTCCATGGAAGATAGTTGCAAGAGATCCGGATCAGTAATTCTAACGGTCGTTTGGGGAACCCCGAGGTTGTCGTTAACCGTTTCGCCTTCAGTCTTTGGGGATGGTTTTTGAGAATTTGTTTTCAGCCAGACTAGATCAGTAGGCGTTAAATTGGTGATTATTTCAGCTTTTTGAGTGTCTTCAAGAATGAGTAGCGGATCTCCGGCACGAACGTAATCTCCTTCCTGGACCATTTCGCGAACAACCATCCCGGCGATAGGAGCGACGATCTTAGTACGTTTCTTATCGAGCTTTGCTCGGTTCAATTTCTGTTCAGCTACCTTTTGGGAAGTCAGCATTCGAGTTTTTCTCGCCCTGAGATTTGCGAGATTGTTTTCAAGAGTTGTTAACGAATTTTCGGCAACGAGTCGGGACCGTTCGGCCTGCGTTTTTTCGGATTTGGTGCCAACGGCAACGATGCGTTTGTACTCATCAGTCACGAGACTAATTTCTTTCATCGTATTTTCTCTAAGGTTTTCAGCGCCTTTTATCTCATTTTCAATCTCAGCGACCTGGTCCTTTGCTTGTTGAAGTTCTTCTTCGGCGGTGCTCAGCTGAATCTCGTAAAGCTGAGGGTCGATCTCGATAAGTGGTTCTTCTTCTTTGACTTTGGTTCCGGCCTCTAAAACAGGCGATTTATCGTTAACCACTCCACTTACCTGGGCAGCGATTTTTATCTCTCGATAGGGAACGACAGTCCCTGAAATTGCTCGGGTCAGTTCGCCGTAAAACGGCTTAGCATTTTCAACTTTGATTTTCTGAGCCGCTGACTTAGGTTTGGCGTCTGGCACGGCGGATTTGTTTGCCATTACGTAGGCAATTACACCGATACCAAAGGAAAGTATGGCAACGGAGAAAATGTACTTGAATACTTCGTTCATCTTGGAAGGTTTCCCGTGCTGTGAATCTCGCGATAATTCGGCGGAAGCCACTTCGCGTTCAACTTCCGATGACTGAGACCCGCTAATCGAGTGATCTTCGTCATGCGCGTTTGAATTTTGAGACGTGTCAGTTTTTGGTAAAGATTCGGCAGTTGTGGATTCGGCAGTTGTGTTTGGCATGTCTTTGTAAGGGTCTGTTAGATTAGCATTCGCCGTTTTGGCTTAGCGTAATTACTGGTGATTTCATTTAGTGGTCGGCGGGCCTAGCATCCTTGAGGACCCGTTCGTCAAGCGTTTGGTAGTGTTTTAAGCCGCCCAACGAGAAGAGATAAATGTGCTGGGCTAAGTTGTCGAGATCGTATTGGTCTACGTAGTCTTGTTGTTCGATCATTAGGCGAGTCATATCGGCTGAAAACCGGTAATAGAGACACTGTCCAATGATGCTAAAACCAATCTTGTTTCGTGTTGGTTCAGGCAATCGATGCCCCACGATGTCGTCAATAATTCCGCACAATGTGTTGAAAAATGGCCGGAAGTATTCCTCCACAAGATGCTTGCAGGTTTCAGTGGGTTCAAGGATCTCCCGCATCAACAAGCGAACCTGCCAGGGTTCAGTCTGCATCGCTACCAATCGGCGTAGAATGAGCGTGATAAAGTCGAGTAATTTCTGTTCGGGATCAGTCGAAGCATCCCAATTTGGTTCGGGAACCTGTTCAACTCGCATTTCTCGGGCAAGAACGACCGTCTGGTGATAAAGTTGTCGCTTATCTCCGAAATAATAGTTAATGCTTGCCACATTCACGTTCGCTTGTTCGCATATTTCACGAACGGTGGTTGCTCGAAACCCCTTGCCCGCAAAAATTGGCCCGGCTTCCATAAGAATCCGCTCGCGTGTCGAGTCGCCGGAGGTTGAGTTTTGAGGAATTGAAGGCATAAGGAATGTAGATCAAGGACAAAATTGGCCCCCCAAATTTGGGAGAGTTTGCCGGTTCCAGAGAATCTAATGGCTGAGGTTTGCAAACAACTGTATTAAACACTTGTTTAATCACAATGTCACCTGCATTTTTTTGTCCGTTTTTGAGACGCAAGCAGGAGGATTTTGCGTTATTTGCAGCGTTTTAGGGGTGTTTAAGTCAGACGATATATTTTCTGGCCAGGATGGAGATTCGCCAGGGTGTGGGATTGAATACGCAATCCGACAGCATTTTAGGAGAATTTGAGTGATGCCATCGGTTCCACGGATGCCGATTTAGTGGCCAGTAGGCTGAACCGAACTATCCTGTTAGCTACGATTAACGCTTTTTGAGTCGTTACCCAAGGGAACGCGTTTCCTGAAAGATCGCACTAGCAAGCTTAGATAGAGCCTGATTCGCTAACGTCGACGGTTCCCCGACGTATTCAGGCGATTTGAGTCACTGTGTGATGTCGGCAATCATGATTTGTGTGGCGGAATCTGTTGAATACAATTCACTGTCTAAATCAAAGAGCGAATATTCCCGTTCGCGGGAGTGGGATCTGAAAACCGACCAACCGTCTAGGTCAGGGCCTAACGAGTCCCTTGAAAATCCCTTTGCGGTCTGGTCGTTCTTGGTTTGACTGAGTCTCGCCGTAGCGAGTGTTTCGAAACCATTGGATTGGGGGAGGTGATATGTTAATCTGTTCGCCCATAAGCCTTGGCCTGCGAGGTTTTGAACCGGGCTCATGGCCTGTTTCCGGCGGGATGTCGATTCGTACAAAAGTCCATAACGAGTGTGTTTAAAATAGGGTGTTGTGATGAATTTAAAATTTCTTTTACTAGGTTTAATGGTGTTATCGGTAGTGGGTTGTGAAGAAGAGAAACCACCAACTAAAGAAGTCACTCAATTAATCGAATCATCGCCGGACGATGTCGCGTTCACCTACGACGAAATCATTGCGATGTCTGACGAGGATTTAAAAAAGAACATGGCGATGCTTTACGCTCGTCTAAGAATCAAAAGGGGGGGGAAGCAACCCTCCGTTTCAGGCGCAAGCGTCGGTGGTGGCGCTGAAACAATACCTGACGTAGAAACAAAAGACGCAGCGGAAGCTGAGGTGGATGATAATCCGGATGCTGATAAACCTTTAAGGTATGAGGCGCTTCCAGCAGAAGTCATGCGACAAACCCAATTCGCGCGGGAAAACTAAGTCGCGTTCCAAGTGCAATCAGTAAAAATTGATCTGTGATTGCTGAGAATCCAAAAGCAGACTCGTGTTTTTAGTGGACTTTTAGTTGCGGAACCATCAACCGCAATCTTAAAGATTCGAGACAGCAATTAAAAACTCGTAGAAGGCTCAGGATGATAAATAAGCTCGCGATATTCGGTGTTGGACTGATTGGTGGATCGCTTGCATTGGCGTTGAAGCGGGCCGGTTATTGCGATTTGATTGTAGGTTGCGATCCTGATGTCGATCGTCTTCGTCGTGCGGTCGAGTTGAACGTCATCGATCAATTTTCAACCAGTCCGGCTGAGGCTGTGGCAGATGCAGATATGGTCGTTCTCGCCGTTCCGATGCTCGCAATGCAGTCGGTGCTTGAGTCAATTTCTGAACACCTGTCCGAAGGTGTGGTCCTTACCGACGTGGGAAGTTGCAAGGCGAGTGTCGTCGCTGCAGCGAAACGTGTATTTGACGGGATGCCGCCGCGATTTGTTCCGGCACATCCCATCGCTGGGCGCGAGAAAAGTGGTGTTGAAGCATCTCTTGAGGATCTATTTGTTGCTCACAAAGTTATTCTCACCCCGGATAGTGGAACCGATCAAGCGGCTATCGCAACGGTAACTCGGATGTGGGAAGCGACCGGTGCGCAAGTAAAAACACTAGGAATTGAACAGCATGATCTTGTTTTAGCGGCGACCAGTCATCTGCCGCATGTTTTAGCCTACAGTCTCGTCGATACGATCGCCGAAACTGACTATGTGGAACAAATATTTCAGTTCGCGGCTGGTGGCTTTCGCGATTTTTCAAGAATTGCATCAAGTGATCCAGTCATGTGGCGGGATATTTGTTTAGAGAATAAGGATGCGATCTTAGACGTCTTGCATAAGTTCCAAGCCAATTTGAAGGATCTCGAATCGGCGATCATGCAAGGCGGCGCGGACGATTTGATGGAAACGTTTGTTAACGCTAAAACAATCCGTGATGCAAATGTAATGAAACATCGCGTTGAAACCGAGTGATTTTGATGGGTGTGTGGCATGTCAATTGATAATTCTCAAACCCGAAACAACCGCGGCTCTATCGTCGTCGCCGGAGTACCGGAGCATTTTAATTTGCCGTGGCATCTGGCAATTGAGTCAGGGCAATTCGAAGATCGTGGGCTGCACGTAATTTTTGACGAAGTTCACGGTGGTACAGGGGAGATGACAGAACGTCTCGGCAAGCGTGAATGCGATGTAGCGGTCGTTTTATCGGAAGGTTGCGTGGCTGCACTTTTGAATGGCGTTCCCGGTCGAATCGTGAAGACGTATGTCGACTCTCCACTGTTGTGGGGCATTCATGTTTCCGCCAAAAGTGACATTTCCTTGCCTCAGCAAATACAAAATCTCCGTTACGCCATTAGTCGTCAAGGCTCAGGTTCGCACTTGATGTCGATTGTGGATGCTGCGGAACGAGATTGGCCAACGGACTCGCTTGAATTTGTTGAGGTCGGCAGCTTAAAAGGCGCTCGTTCGGCGTTGAGTAAGAACGAAGCCGACGTTTTCTTTTGGGAGCGGTTTACAACGTCACCTTTGGTGCAATCCGGTGAATTCAGGCGGCTTGCCGATCGAGCTGCAAACTGGCCTGCATTTGTAATTTGCGCGACTGAGGAAATGGTTTGCCAGAGGTCAGCAGAACTGCGTTTAATGTTGGAAATTTTGAATTCGGCTTGCGCGGAATTGATGCAATCTGCAGACGCGTGTGAAATAATAGCGAAGCGATACAACATTGAATTAGATGCTGTAAAGGATTGGTTCAAGATAACCCGTTGGAACACTGGTTTTGACCTAAATAGAAGTTCATTTGAGTCGGTGAAACAGTATCTTGGCCGGTTGGGCATCGTCAGTGGCAATTCGAAGTCTATCGATGAATTGTGTTGCGATTTTTAATCGGGTTACGTGTTTTGATTGAGAAAGTGAGACCGCACAGTGATTAGGCATACGGTAATGTTTACGTTGAAGCATGAATGCGGCTCGGACGAAGAAACTGAATTTTTGAACGCCGCATTGGTGCTCAACACAATTGAGAGTGTTCAAAAATTCGAGCGATTGAGACAGACGAGCGCGAAGTGCAAACATCGATTTGGTTTTTCGATGGAATTTGACTCCGCAGAAGCGTATGAGTTTTACAATCAGCATCCTTCGCATACCCAATTTGTCGAGGAGCATTGGATTCCGGAAGTCGCCGAGTTTCAGGAGATCGACTACGAGCTGTACTCTGACGCATAACGGAAGCTAGGACATGCTTGTCAAGCATGTGAAAGCTGGGTGCTGCGGCTTTGTAAGTCTGGATAGCCACGTTAGCTCCTAAGTTCCCGGTCACAGCCTGACGGACAGTTAGGTTTGACACCTTCCTCGGAGGCAAAATTAACGCGATGTTTTATCCGTCGATTTTTTTTTCTTCTTCTGTTTGAGTGACAGGCCGGACTGTTGGATTCGCGTGTCCAAGGCAGCTCTTGCTTCGGCGACTCCTTCTTTCGCGTTCGGGGCGTTTACAATATTTCGAAATTGATTGGGATCAGAATTCATATCATAAAACTCTTCAGACCCATCGGTATAGCGAATGTACGTCCAGGCGTCGCTGCGAAGCGCGAACCCGTTATGGATTGAGAGCGCTGTTTCACGCACCCGTTGGCTGGGGTCTTCAAGGATGGGGGTGAGATCGGAGCCTTCTGCCTCGGCTGGCGTTTCGATTGCGGAGAGTGATGAAAGGGTAGGGTAGAGGTCCACTAATTCAACGGGAGAGGAAGTGACCCCTGGTCGGTAGCCCGGAGCGTCGATAATTAGGGGAACGCGTGTGACTTCCTCATGGAGGTTGGATTTCAACCAGAAATCATGTTCGCCGAGATGGTAACCGTGGTCACTGGTGAACACGATGGCTGTGGTGTCACGGATTCCCAATCGGTCAATCTCAGAAATGATTTTACCAACTTGTTCATCCATGAAAGAGACGGAGGCGTAGTAGCCTGCCCACATTCGCTTTTGATTGTCTGGGAATTTGGCGATGCCGGATTTGCGAGACGTTGATTTAGCCTTTCCCATCGAGGGAATGTCAGCAAGATCATTGGGAACTTGAAGAGGAGGTTTAATCGTTTGCCATGGATAAAGGTCGAAATATTTCTTGGGAGCAACCATGGGGTAGTGTGGTCGAACCAAGCCGACGGCAAGGAAAAACGGTGTGTCGGTAGAAGTTTTATTGTTAATTATCTCAATTGCTTTTGCCGCAGATTTTGCGTCCGGTTGGTCGGCACCGTCACCATCGAGTACTACGGTGACGAAGGCGCGATGTTGCATTTTGGTGGATTGCCGGTTAGCCAATCCATCGGTGAAGATGTCTAGATTAAGGCAGGCATAATCGCCTGGCGAATGCGCCTCCTGCCCCGCAGAGTTGTACCGATCGGTCCAGGTTGACCGAATGTCCAAACCATTGGTGCCGGCAATAATATCGCCCGGTACACGCATGTGATAAATTTTGCCAACTCGCGCAGAATAAAAGCCTTGGTTTTGGAAATTCGCTCCTAAATTGACGCCGCTTCCATTTTGGTATCGGCTGTGCATAAAGGACTGGCGGGAGGGAGCACACCAGGTGCCTTGGCAATACGCCCTTTGAAAGACCATCCCGGATCGAGCAAGTGAGTCAATGTGTGGAGTCTGGCAAACAAGGTCGCCGTAGCATCCAAGCACGCTTGCTTTTAAGTCGTCCGAAACAATCAGAACGACATTTTTAATCTCGGGTGTTGTTTTGACGTTGTCGGCACAACTGGTTCCAGCATGCCACGCGACTAAGACACACACTAAAACAATTTTGACGGCGGCTAAAGCAGTTGCTTGTGGCCAAGGATTCAGCTGTGACATGGCGAAAAGATCTCAATCTGTAGGAACAACGATTGGAGCGCGCCCTGATCGGCACGGCACCCCTTGGGCTTCTCCCCTAAAGTAAAAAGGGGCGAAGCCTGATTCTAAAGGGTTCACCGCTAATTTCAAATAGTTGGCCAATAAAGCCGGAAGACGACCTTGTAGTCAATCAACAGATGAAAAAGAACTAGGCCAAGTCGATTCGAAATGAATGCGGCCGGCGTGCTTCAATTGAGTTGCCAAAGCCGCCAATCGCCAGACGGCTTTTTAGTTCGCCAAAATGATTACCCCGCTGGCTTAGAGGCCCAATAGTAGAGCGGCTTGTAACGTTTGGAGCGTTCGGCCCACTTTGGATGAGACTCAACCGAAAGCAGGTTTCCGCCCGACTCCTCGATAATGGTTTCAACGCGAGGTTGTGAGATCCGATGAACCTGAACCTCGTACTTGCCTCTAATGCGTTTATGAAACGGGCGAACCTGTTCACGGTAAAACTTGTCAAACCGAGCGGGTAGGGAATTCGGACGAAGAACCGGACCGTCCGGCACGAGGAATATCGCAAGGCCGCCGGGAGCAAGGATTCGGAAAAAATCCCGAATATAACTTTCGGATTCCGGAGAAGGAATGTGTTGAATGGTGATGTCACTGTAAATGAAATCGAATTGATTTTCGTCGAAAACCGAAAGATCAGGCCGTTTGTTTACTTGGAATGAACAGTTCGGACGGCGCTTTAATTTGTTCGCGTTGCCAATCATAGTCGACGAAATGTCGACCCCGATGACTTCGTCAAAATAGGCTGCCATCGCGTTGGTTAGTCTCCCTACGCCACATCCGAAATCTAGAGCATTTCCCCGTGGGACGTGCAGCTCGCGGTCGTGGATTAACTGCATTTGCCTCGCGAGCAGTTCCTTCCCGGTGCTGAAAAAAAGATCCTGGTCTAGTTGCTTGCGCTTATATTTCTCTTCCGTTAAGACTGCGTAAAACGGCTCGTCAGCCCCAAACTTTTCATATGCAGATTCAATCTTCGAAAACGCACTCATTTACCAGTCCTTGGTGTTAGAGCAATTAAACGCAAAAATGGCATCCATATCGGTTCGCATGTTAGATCGCGGGGTAATTTTGAACAACGTTAATAATTGACCGAGGGAATTTTAAAGCTAGCGTTTTTTTTCTAAAATTAAGCCGCGGTTTTTTAAGGGAGTGTGGGGGTGAGTATGATCACCTCGGTAAACGTAGCAGCGGCACTGAATAGACGTCGGAGAGGACTTCATTTGACCGCTGTAATTGGCAGAGTGTTGCTGCCAACCGTTCAAAAAGCGGCCTGAAAAGAAAAACGGCGTTATCCGAAGATAACGCCGTTTTCTGAATCGAAGTTGAACAAAAGCCCCCGTTAAACGACCTACGGTTGTTGTTGGAAGTTTTGGACCTTGCCTTAGTACATTCTTAAAGACTATTTCGCGGTGTTAACTTTGTTGCCCATCGACCACAACTTTACGACAAAGATGATCATGCAAATTAACGCAACAGGGGCAGCAAGGTAATTAACAATTGGAATTATTGAACAGACTGCAGCGATGGCCCAGACTAAGCCGATCGTTTTCCCGCAATCTCCATTGGATTGATCGCCAATCGACCCAAAATAATTTTTAAATCCGTCGGTGAATGAAATAGAAATCATGAACGGCATGACAAAGTTCGCGATCGGTATTAGCATTAAAAACACGAGCCCTGGGTTAAATGGGCGGAAGCTTTCTGGAAGTTTCGAAAGGGGTTTGTACAACAAGAAGCATACGATCACATTGATGACGAAAACGACTGTTAATATCACACAAAGGAATGCTAATAGGGTGGCGAACACAGTACCAGCAACTTCTGGAGTCATTTGTTCCATGCCGGTAAAGTCTGCGGGCATTCCCGGTAGACTCGAAGGATCTTGTTGCATCATCTAACTCCTAAAAGATATTTTTGAAACCGTAATTGGATGTTGAAAGCGTTCGTCAGAATATCACACGGAGATGAGCAGATAAAGCCAAGCGGTAGTACTTAAATTGGAAACAATATTGCGTTAGTTTTGTCTCAATTCAGGCTTTTTACATTACGGCATAGCAATTTGCTGTCTGCAGGAACGACGGAAGTTGCAGATTCGCTTCAATGAATATCTTGCTTCTCAGCGACCGCGTGCCTTCGTGAATGTTTAAATCATCTGTGAATCGACTTGAGGTGCGGGGTTTCGCTTTTTGATTCAATAGTCTCGGCAATTCACTTCGTCTCAACCGTGCTAAAGATTTCTACGGAACACTTCGCTCTTTTTTATGTGGCGAAACTAGTTGGTTACTAGCGAGAAAGATCTTAAATGGTTTCGAGTGAGTTAAAATTAGCGGATTGCAGCTTTCAGGACTGGTAAGAGTTGGCTGGTCTAGCCAGATCTTAGGAATTTCCAGTTTTACCTGGTACAGCAATCTAATTTCAAAGTTGTTTGCTTCTGATCGGAAAGAGCAGACCTGAGCAGTAACAGCGGAAGTGTTCCGAGCTTTGATGAAATATTTTGTGAAATTTCTACAACTGTTCCCTGTTTTTTATTAGAGGGTCGATTCGTTTGGCGGGTAAAAAATAGGCTGATTTGCGGATTTGGAACCACTCTGGGTTTTAGATTTGGACGAATTTAAGAAATTCGGCGATTCTTTGGTTTCGGCTTGGCCCCCCGTTAATTACTGAAGTGCCCCGGCGGTCAATGAAATGTGAAACCGGCGTGCACGAGTTCTAAATTTTAAATTTGGTCTCGTGCATTTTTTTATGGCCTCAGATCGACTTGTGTCCGATATATACCACATTAATAAGGGATAAACGGCATTGTTGATTTTTCATTGAAATGCCCCTTGACACTTTTGGTCGAATTGGTGATCTTTATCCCTTCACACGAGGCCATTAATTGGCTTCCGAGGGCGTAGCTCAGTTGGTAGAGCAACGGACTTTTAATCCGTAGGTCCAGGGTTCGAGCCCCTGCGCCCTCATTTTTTCTTTCACGCAAACCCCATTTGCGTTCTTCCGTTGACCATCTTTTCCCCGGTAACGTCAGCAATTCAATCACGGCGATTGCTCGTTAAATGGCAGCTTTCCAGATGCGATCTCAAAGCGGATGATCTGCGTGTTCCCGGAAAAATTTGGACTACGGTTGACCGATCACCTCGGGAAGTTGCTTCTCAACCTGGAATTTTGGCGGTTCGCGAATTTAGCCAATTAATTGTTTGCGAGGACAACGCGATATTTGGGTTTCCCGTCTCTCAAATGGTTCATTGCCGAGTTTGCCGCAGACATAGCAAATTGTTCGACAAGCGGACTAATTTGGTGTCGGCTCGCGAACTGAAGCATCTGGTCCATGACCGCCGGACTGCCTACGGTAGAGCCTGCGATGGTGCGTTGGCCGAGGATCAAGGGCATAACTCCTAAATCTAGTGGATCAAGCGTTGCCCCAACGAATACCATCGTACCTTTGGGTTTCAGCGTATTGACGTATTGGTTCCAGTCCAATTTTACATTCACCGTCGAGATCAGATAGTCGAAAGAGTTAGCAGCCTGTTCGATCGCCTCAGCATCCAGTGAATTTAGGGTGTGGTTGGCACCAAAGGAAACTGCCTCGTTTTTTTTGTCTTCGCTGGAGGTAAATGCAGTAACCTCGCATCCCCAGGCGCTCAAAAATTTAACCGCGAGATGTCCGAGTCCACCAATTCCAATAACCCCCACTCGGTCGGTTGAGCTTACCCCAAATTGGATCATTGGATTAAATACAGTGATGCCCGCACACATCAGCGGACCAGCGGTGGCAAGATCGACTCCTTCGGGAATGACCACGACGCTATTCGCATCCGCTTTTACTTTATCCGCAAATCCGCCGTGGTGGCCAACGATCGTCGGTTGTGCCGTTGCGCACAGGTTTTGATCTCCGGATTTGCAACATTCACACTCGTTGCAGTAACCGCAATGCCATCCAAGCCCGACGGAGTCACCAATGTTTAGGTGGTTCACGCCCGTGCCCACAGCGGAAATTTTCCCAATGACTTCGTGCCCGGGAACCAACGGGTACTGCGATATCCCCCAATCGTTATCGACCATGCTGAGATCACTGTGGCAGATGCCACAGTACTCGACGTCAATAATAATTTCATTAGCGTTGAGGTCACCCAGTTCGTAGCTGATGGGCTCAAGTAATCCGCCTGGCTCAATCGCAGCTAGTCCGTTTGTAGTAATACTTGGCATGGTTGTTTCGTTTCAATCAAATAAGTTGTGTGGGGTTTGCAGCGAACATTGCGCTGGAAGTTTTAATGTAAATATTTTGTTGCCGCCCGATGGTTGCCGAAGTTTACTAACCTTGTTGCAAATATCTGAATTGAAATGACTTCGTCGAGTAGTAAGTGGGACGTCGCTTACAATCGAGATTTTCAGATTTGACTTACCACGCGTGATGCGATTCTCTGCTGTTGGTTATTGGTATCAGC
>JAAEMV010000975.1 GCA_024225195.1 Planctomycetaceae bacterium
AACAATAGGGATGGCAATCTAAAATCTGTCAAAAACTTAACCATCACCATTCAATTAATATCATACAAATTCAAAACTCTTAACATTTGATTTTCTAAAGACATGTTGTTTTTGGGACAATCAAGGAAGTTGACATAATGTTTTTGGAGATGTGTAATTGTATTGTCATATTCAGTAAAATTATAGTATTGGTTTAGAGTCAAAATTCTTAATCATTAGGTAGATGTATGATCAAATAGGTTTTTTGAGCCAACGCACCTTATTAAGATCTCAATGGCTAATAAGATATTAAAGATCATTATTCTTTAATGAATGCATATTGGAAGTCGTAGTGAATTGGTTTCCCTAGTGATGCAATTTCTTTAAAACTCATCCGCCAGCTTTCTTCACGCCAGTTGGTAATTTAAGATCGTCGGAGGCGATTCGTTTTTAAGGGAGTAACTGAACCATGGCAGATTCGATCAGCTTTAAAAAGCCTTTACTTCTCTTACTTGTCGTTTCTGCGGTGCTGGGCGCCATTTTGGGTATTGGAATTGTGCTTATGAATACCTGGGGTTGGTACGAGGTCCGTGTTATCTTCACCACGGTCATCATTGCGGTCGCCAGTTTGTGTGGACTAGCCTGCGATCTTTCGAAGCTGCCTGTGGGGCCAAACCTGCTTCCCAAGTCGGGGTTATGTCTAACTGCGATATCTGCGGCTCTGCTGCTAGTTGGTTTATGGGGTGATCTCGATGTTGAAATCTATTGGAAGACTGCTGTTTGCTTTCTAATTGTCGGATTTGCGACCGTCCATGTATGTCTGTTGTCGATCGCAAAGTTAGTGGCAAGATTCCGATGGGTGTACATTATTGGTTCTCAAGTTATTTTTGGATTGGCTTCGCTCCTTTGTGGGATTGTGATATTTGAGATTGACTCCGAAGAAATTTTTCGCACGGTTGCGGCTATCTCAATCTTGGTTGCAGCGATCACGTTAATCATTCCCGTTCTCCATCGACTTGGCAAAATCAGTTCGACCAAGGAAGAATTGTTGATGCCAATCGAAGCCCGTAACATTTCGGTAATTGATGAACAGATCTCGCAATTGGAACAACGTATCTCCACGCTGAGAAATTTTAGAGCTCAAATTTTAGATGAAGATACTACGAAAGAACCGTGAAAATTTCGCTGGTTTGAGGGTGGTCACTTCGGAAAACGTGATGTCTTGTGACCATCGCTGACTAGGATTTTGCACGCTGAGTGTCAGCAATGAATAACAAATTTTGGAAGAACGTTTTGTCCAGGTGTGTGTTTTATTTTTGTTCTGAAAATTAATTGGATAAAGGGTCGAGATGGCGATTCAACTGCTCGTTTTTTGACCCTTTTACTTCGCTCTGCTATGCTTTTTAAAGCTTCTGTTTTTGGGTGTTGCTACTGCCCGCTTGGTTCTTTTTTCCTCGGAGTCGCGATTGTGATCTTAAGCCCCGGTTTTTTTGTTCGATGCGTATTTTTGATGATCGCGTTCGTAAATATTACGCCCACTACTGCAATTGCTCAGGATGCCCCAGCGATTTCCGGGCCAATGGTTTGTCATGTAACGGCATCGAGTGCAACAGTTTGGATGTATGCTCCGAAAGATTCTCAGTTAGAAATTTCCGTCCACGAGGAAGCCGGTTCAAGCAATGCGGCAACGTTAAATTTTGCTCCGGTTACTGAACCTGCGGGCGATTTGCCAGGTGTCCCCTACACGGTCACGTTAGAAAAACTAAAACCGTTGACAAATTATAAATATCAGGTGAGCGTCAACGGTAAGTCTGACGCAGTTCACGGTGGAACTTTTCAAACTGCTCCTATCGCAGGCAAGGCAAGCAAGTTTCGTATGGCCCTGACATCCTGCATGAAATTTGGCCAACCCCAAAAGTCATGGGAGTTGTTATTGGGCGAGAAACCTAATCTGCATGTCACACTGGGCGATACTCAATATAGTGATACGACGGACCCGACAATTCAATGGAGACATCACCTTCGATATCGGGCCGTTCCAGAATTTTCGGCGGTGTTGCGGTCGATTCCCAATTACGCGATGTGGGACGACCACGATTATGGCCCAAACAATTCGGACGGTACCGCTGCAGGTAAGGAAAATTCACTGGTTGGTTGGAACCAAATATGGGGCAACTCCACCTCGGGCACTCCGGAGACTCGTGGCGCGTTCTTTAAGTTTACATGGGGCGATGTCGAATTCTTTATGGTTGACGGTCGCTATCATCGGTCTCCCGATAATGCTCCGGACGATGATAAAAAGCGGATGCTTGGCGATGCCCAATTTGCCTGGCTGGTTGATGGCCTAAAAAATTCAAAGGCAAAGTTCAAAGTGATTGCCTCAGGCTCCACGTTGGCGGATAGTAAAAATGACGGATGGCGAATTTATACCTTCGCTCGTCATCGATTGTTCGACGCAATTGGAGAAAACAAAATTAGCGGTGTCCTCTATATGTCGGGCGATGTCCACCGGTCTCGGGTTTGGACTCATCCCGAAAGTGATCGCGTCGGCTATCCGTTAATTGAGGTTATCTCTTCTGGCGTCGCAAATAGCAAAACCTTGAGCTACGCGACCGTTGATTTTGACACAACCTCCGCCGACCCCACAGTTCAGGTGCGAATCGTGCATGGAGATGGAAAAATCCATGGCGACCAAACTTGGAAGCTCTCGGATCTCACGCCTAAAAAATAGTAATCGCCGGTGTAGTGGGAAGGTATAAGTGAATTGTTCCCAAAGGATGGTTCACTGAGGTGAACCAGTTAACGGGCAATTGCTCAGTTATGACTTGTATCTTGTCGAGCTTTTGAGTGCGAAAACGCGTATTATTATTTGGTTCAATCAATTCAGCCAGTTCCTTTATTAAAGCTCAACCCAGCCGTTATGAAGTCATTCCTTGTTTCGTTTTTGCTTTTCGCCTTTTCGTTGACAGCTGCGGGGATGGAGCGACCCAATATTGTCTTCATTCACATGGAAGATATGGGTGTGCAGATTCCGGCGTATGGCGATCAAACGATCGCTACGCCAAATCTAGATCAGTTAGCGGCCGATGGAATTGTTTTTGAACGGGCGCACGTCTCCGCCGCCAGTTGTGCTTCCTCGCGAGGGACGTTGTTTAGTGGGCTTTACCCACATCAGAATGGAATCATGGGATTTGTCCAGCAACATGGGTTTTACTATCGCGATGGTACTCCGACCTTTGTCAAGGATTTAAAGGCAGCGGGGTACTACACTGGGCTTACATACAAAAATGGGGTGGAAAGTAGTCATTATAAAAGGCCGCCTGTTCCCTTCGATTTTAAACCAAAATACACCGAAAATTGGTTGAAAGGATTGACTGGAAAGCAAGCGATCAAATCCAAAGGTAATCCACCGTTGGTTAGTTACGCAGTTGATAACTTTCAGTACTTCTTGGAAAACTTGGAAGAGGGCCAGCCATTCTATTTTCAGGCGCAAACACCTGACTCGCATCATGTCTGGGATCGCCCGCATTTTATTCGAGACGGTGAAACCGGCTGGCCCTACCCCGAAGTCGATCAGTCTCGAATCAAGTTCACTCCGGGTTGGGGAGATGCGCTGATTCCAACCGGTGCTTTGCTGGAAAAGGTATCTCAATACTATCGGGCAATTCAACGGGTCGATTGGTATGTTGGGCGAATTCTGAAATTGCTGGAGGAACACGGGCATGCTGACAATACACTCGTTGTTTTTTCATCAGACCATGGCCCATCTCACCTTCTTCGAGGCAAGACGACCCCGCACGAATTTGGGTTGCGTGTGCCTTTCATTGTCCGTTGGCCTGGTCAGATCAAAGAGCCTGGGACGCGGTCCAATGCATTGGTCTCTTTTGTTGACCTATATCCGACGTTTGTGGAGGTTGCAGGTTTGGAGATTCCTACGCATTTGCCGGGGCACTCGATTTTGCCTGCTCTCAATGGTGAGGATTCAATTCGCAAACATCTGTACTCGGCTTTCGTTGCTCACACGACGGGAGTGCATCAGTACTGGCCCAGTCGCACTGTTACCGACGGTCGTTGGAAGCTTATCCATCATGTCTTTGGAGACGGGAAGCGGAGTCGCTATGTTGGAAAAAACAAGGCAATATTTTGCCTTAACAAGCAGATAGACTCCATGCCTGATAATGCACTTGCCCGTCGACTTCGGCACCGTAGCGAGGTTCCTCCTGCGTTCGAGTTGTACGATCTAAAGAATGATCCCAATGAACATCACAATCTTTTTGGGGCAACCGAGTATTTGGAGATCGAACAAAGGCTGAGCACGAAGTTGAAAAGCTGGCGTCGGCAGGTTGCCGATCCATTCTTAGATGAGGCGTTTGTTCAGCGATTCAATCGGGTCTATCACGAAAATTATGAACTTTGGAAATCGCGTGGCGGTAGTAAGATGAACGACAAGAACCTGCTTGATTTTTCAGAATTCATTCCGAACTGGGATCCTACAGATTATGTGCGGCAAAAGGATCAATAACTCAGAGTCCTTCCGGGGGGCAATTTTTGATTTGTCCATTAGTCGCTCGAATGGGTTTAAGTAAATTTCCACCGCAGAGCAACAAAAGGCTCGCGTGGTCTGTGTTCGTGTTGTTTGTACGATGTTGGAATTGTTGGGTTAGTACAGCAAAGTCGGCATCAGTCCATTGGTATTAGCCTACTTATTTCCGAATGAATGTCGGGCGACACGAATTGATCAACCAATGCTTCGTCTCTTTTGTGGATGCTTGGTTCGGTAGAATTCCATTATTTAGTCGTTTATGAAATAGGTTGCGAATTGTTGATGTCAAGGCTCAACGCGGTTGAGCTCGACTTGTGATGTTGAGTTGGATGACTCAGCGGTAATAAAGCATGATATTTGCTTACTTGCGAGGTTGATGACGAAACAAGTTCCTATTGAAATATATTTCGAAATTAAGAATAGGCGGCTTTGGGGGATCATCTCTTAGTCGCGTGTGCTGTGTTTTCGGAATGTTGAATGTTTACCTACGATATTCATCTTGAATTGCGTATTAATTGAGGATTAGAATCCTGCTGGCTCTGAAGTGCGGGAAGGGTATCAGGATTTATGGGTAGTGGAATCGAGACATTAGTGATCCATTTAGCGCGGGCTGAGGGGCGGCGTGCGCAGGTGGAGAAACTTTTGCAAGGTACGCCTTACCCCGCGAGGGTGTTGGCTGCTGTGGATGGTGGCAAGGTGCCAATCGCCGAACGGAATTCCGCGATTTCCAGCAAACCTTTGTTTGCACCCTCGTATCCCTTTCCCCTTGGTTCGGGAGAATATGGTTGTTTTCAAAGTCATCGAAAGGCATGGCAGACGATTTTAGACGAAGGTTTGGAGGCTGCATTAATCCTCGAAGACGATGTGGAATTGACGCCAGTATTTTCCGAGTCCCTTGCGTTTGCTGTCGAACAATCAAAAACTTACGGCTATGTGCAGTTTCAAACGCGTCGGGTTGATAAGTCTTCTGTGATATCCCGATTAGGTAGATCGTGTCTGGTTCAGCCGCAAGTGACGCCGCTACGAACTTCAGCGCAAGTTGTGAGTCGGTCGGCTGCGGAAAAATTATTGATCTTGTCGGAGCTCATTGATCGGCCGGTAGATGCGTTTTTACAATCTCATTGGCACACCGGGTTGCATGTCACTTGCATCGTTCCGTCGGGGATTGAAGATCGAACGCAGGAAACGGGTGGGAGTACCATTTCACCCAAGCGGAGTATCTGGGCAAAAATGAAACATGAACTCAAGCGTGAGTTTTTAAGAGGTCGTTACCGGATCGCTGTTAACCGATTGAGCAAATCAGCGAATTCAGTTCATTGACTTTGTTTCGCTGTGTTCCAGTATGGCGGTTTCTGCTCTCGTTTCGTGGGGCGCTAAGAGTTTAGTAATCTCCGATGCTTCCGACGGCTGTTGGGAACTTGCCGACTGCGTTGCCGGTGGCACTACCAAAGCGCGGCGGCTACGTTGGCAGATCAGGTTGCCAAAAATAATCCTTCACAACTGGTGTGTATTGAAGAAGGTATTTGAAAACGCCGAACACTCAGCCAAAGAAAATGTTCGGCGTAGCGTGCAGGGACACGCTTCTAATCGTCGCTGGTGTATTCCTCCGCTGATTCATCCGTCTCTACCTCAATCGGCGGCATCGGATCTTGAAAATGTGTCCAAGAACCGGGACCGAGCTCATATTCTTCGTCGGTCAGCAGACACGAATCTAAAACGCGGGTCACGTGATCTTGATCGAGGTTTTGACCAATGAAAATCAACTCTTGTTGACGATCACCATACTCGTGAATCATCCGAGCCTCGATCTCGACAAGGACTTCCTTTTCTTCAGGCCACGACTCTGGTGGTGCAGAGGCCCACCAAAATCCGGCAGGATCCAGCAAAACGGAACAACCTGCTTGAGACCAGTTGTAGGCCCAGTCGTGCCGGGAAGCTATCCACGCGATTCCTTTGCTTCTTAATACACCTTTAAATAGACCGCCTTCCATGTCATCACCCACTGCATCCCAAATGCGTTGTGGGTGAAAAGGCCGATTGCTGCGGAACAAGAAGTTTGAGATTCCATATTCTTCCGTTTCAGATTCCTCTTCGCCCCGAGGAATAGCAAGCCATTCTGCGGACAAGTCCTTTGCTTCATCAAGTTTGAATTTGCC
>JAAEMV010000976.1 GCA_024225195.1 Planctomycetaceae bacterium
AAACATAGAAGCATTACAAAAAAAGTAATTTTAAAATGAGCCACTCATGCCTCCTATGTAAATACTTTTTCTTGCTAGGACCATGTCACGAACATCTTCATCAACCCTGCATTATCATGTGCTGAGTGGCTGTGTACTTACAAAAAAACGGGTGCCACGAAATCGTGCCACCCGTTTCTTATGCATCAACAATTCGTCGACGACTCATGGTCGCAACTCTGACTAAACTTCGACCATTGCCTTCAGGTTCTTCAGAGCGCGAACACGAACCTTCACACTAGCTGGCTTTGCAGGTCGATCCTGCAGTTCGCCGGTGAAAGGATTCTTCACATTCTTCTGAGCCGGACGAGCTGGGACCGCGCGTCGTTCAATCTTGACCAAACCAGGAATTGAGAAGACACCGATACCGCTTTTGCGGAGTGCCTTGCCGATTTCTTCGGTCAGCGACTCGACGACTGCAACAACGTCCTTTTTCGGCAAACCTGTGGTTTCTGAGATCGAACGCATGATCTCAGTCTTTGTCATTGGCTTACTTCCAGTCTTCTTCGCCATTATCGTTCGTGCCTCCCGTATGAGAAAAGTTTTTTGCGGCAATAACCCCGACCGCATTTCGGTGCTCGACCGAAAACGGTCGCTTGCGGCGTCGA
>JAAEMV010000977.1 GCA_024225195.1 Planctomycetaceae bacterium
ATAGAAGTACTAAAACTCAATTGACAGATACCAAAAAGTCTATTACTGATCTGGAAAAAGACCTTGAAACTGTAACCGCAAGTCTCATTGCTTTAGAGAAAACTGAAACCCCAAATTTTACTGCTGCAAGATATGTAAGTGGTGGACACAGAGAAGGTAAAAGACAAAGATCTGATAAAGAAATAAGACAAATTGCTACGGGTAAACGGGATGAATGGCTAAGAAAACATAAAAAGAATTTGGCTAAAAAAAGAGCCGAGAAAGCTGACAAAGAGCAAAAACTCAAGGATCTTAATGAGCTTAAAGTCCGGCTTCAGGATAAGTTTGATTCGCTGGTTGAAAAATACCCCAGAATTGATCTAACCGGCACCTGGCAAAGAGTTTTTGAAACCACAGAAGCCAATGGTTTTGAGAAAAAACACTGGTCGGACAAGGTTACCCGTCTTGCTTATGTTATTAACCGTAATGAAAACTTTAAGTTACGTCAAAAAGATCTGGCCGATTTTAAGCTGGAAGTCAAAAACGGCAATCTCATTATAAGCCATGCTGAAAAAGACGAAGCTCACAGAAAAGCTAAGGAATATCTGTCTAACTTTGTCCTGGAAAAGGAACTGATCAATAATCTTCAAAATCAAGAAGACAAAGACTTTGTCCGCTCCTGTTATATAGCCGAAGACCTTTTAGCATTAAAGAAAAAAATAGAGCTATTGGAACAGATAGATCTGGATGAGCTAAAAGAACCGGAGAAACTTGAAAAACTGCTGGAATTAGAGGAACTCAAAGAACAGGAAACCCAAAGAGAACAGCAAAACAAACTTAGTGTCAATATGATATTAAGAGAGGAACTCACAAACGAAGACCGGGAGAAATTGCAAACCATTCTTGATAACATGGAAGTGAAGCTTGTCATTGATGACTGGAGCAAATGGAAACCGAACAAAACCAACCTTCTGCTCAATGATGGTACCAGAGCCAACATCGGCGGCCTATTAAACCGTTTTGACATTAAGGATAACACAGGCGCTAAAGATCTTGGCATTGCCGCTGCCGGTCTTTTTCAAGATATAGAAGGCATTGACAACGCCGAAGTGGGTCAGGCCAAAGCCGGCGGCGATAATAACGATATTCTTGATAGTGATGGAGAAAAATCCTTTCTTGACGGCGGCAAAGGCGATGATAAACTGTTCGGCAGCGTTGGCGACGATGCCCTGCGCGGCGGCGAAGGCGAGGATCATTTGTCAGGGGGTATGGGTACCGATACCATTCTCTATGATGACTCCGAAACCGGCGTTTACGTTGATATGGACGCTAATGTCGGCAAAGGCGGCACTGCCGCAGGCGATACTTTTACCGATATCGAAAACGTCATTGGTTCCGCTCACAATGATAAAATCATTGGCAATGAACTGGATAACACCCTATACGGCGGAGAAGGCGACGACTTTCTCGATGGCAAAACCGGTGATGATCGATTAGAAGGTGGTCAGGGCAATGACTCTCTTGCCGGCGGCAAAGGTGCTGACACTATCATCGGCGGCGACGGTAATGATGCTGCCGTTTACAGTTCCTCAGAAGAGGGTGTCAGTGTCACTCTAAATCGAGGCGATGATAATGCTGCTGCTTCTAAAGGCGACGCTGAAGGAGACCGTATTGTTGACATCGAAAACCTGGCTGGCTCCAATCACGACGACCGTTTAGCCGGTAACAAAGGTGATAACACTATTCAAGGCGGTGACGGCAACGATAAAATAGCTGGCGGCGACGGCGATGACAAACTCATTGGTGGTGACGGCAATGATTATCTCGCTGGCGGTGACGGCAAGGATCAATTAGTTGGCGGCAGCGGTGATGACATCCTGATTGGCGACGACGGTAACGACCAATTCTTGGCTGGCTCCGGTTCCAATCGAATCTATGGCGGCGACGGCCAGGACATTGCCATGTTCGAAGGCAAAATCTCCGACTATGAATTCGCCTTTAAAAACGATTCGGTTGTTGTCCGCAAACAAAACGGCGATGCTCTAGATTATCTAAGCGATGTTGAATTCTTTAACTTTGACGGTCAATACTTTGAGGTTCAAAGCCTCATTGATAATCAAGACAGAATTAATATTATCGATGATGACGGCGAAATCGAATCAGTCAGACGAAAAAACCCCAACGGTTCAAGAAAATCCAAAATGTCTAAATGGTTATCTTCGGCAGCAGCTCTGGGCATTATCGCGGCGGCAGCGACTCCGGCCAGTTCTACCGAGAAAATGGACTATTTTAGCGATGACCCTGCCGGTACTGCTGGTCTTGGTTATCCGGCTTCCACTGAAAAAGCCGATGCTGTTCTTCCGGTTGTGGACAACAATGCCAATCTTTACGACGGCTCAGACGACGACAATCAATATCAAGCCGCCGACTCTGACACCAATGTCATGTCTGTTCAAACGGACATTAACGGGTGGCAGGCCGACAATAATTCTGGTGACTTAGAACATAATGACAACAATATAAATAAGATAGATAATGAATACCTCTACCCTGATTCCACCCTTGCAGACATTGACAGTAATATCCAAAACTCAGGTTCCGAAAACGCCTTCACCGGCTCTGACAACAACGCTTTGATTGAGGTTCCGTCTGACCTTGAGCCTGGATATGTTGAGTTTCAGGCCATGTACAACGCCATTGAGGAAGAAGCCATTGCCTTAAAACTCTTTGCTGTGAATCCTAATCCAAACAGTTCAATGGTTGTTGTGCTTTCCGGCTTTCCCGAAGGTTTCACTTTCTCAACTGGTAATGTCTCTGGATTTGCCAGTTGGACACTGGTTGAAGAAGACCTGAACGGCTTGATCATGTACCCTCGCGAGCATTCCGGCGATGATTTTAAACTCTATGTGGAAACCCTGGTTACGGACGTCCACGGCCAAACCATCTCCTCTCTTGATTCTATGTGGATCGACATCGAAGCCGTTGCTGACGCTCCCGACCTAAGCGTCAATGATGTCACCGGTCTTGAGGATACTGCCATTGCCCTGGATTTCAATGCCATATATATAGATAAGGACGGCTCTGAAACTTCCCGATTTGAAATCGATGGTGTCCCTGCTGACGCAGTTCTTTCAAGCGGTTACAAAGACGCTGTCGGTATCTGGCACGTTACCGAGGCTGAACTATCCGGCTTAACCCTGACTCCGGCTTTACATGATGATACCGATTTTGATTTAACCGTGTCTGTATTCTCAATAGAAAAAGAAAACAACGATGAAGCCGCAGGCAGCACCGAAACCTTTCATGTCAATGTCCAGGGCGTTGCGGATGCTCCCGGCTTAACCACCTCAGGAACCATTAGCATGTCGGAAGATGAAGCAGTGCCTATAGAAATTAACGGCAGCTTAGTGGACGCAGACGGTTCTGAAACCCTGGTTTATTTAATCGAAGGCGTTCCTGCCGGCACAGTATTCTATGTGGACGGTACTGCTGTAGATGCTGCCCGTGAAGTGGAACCCGGTGTCTGGGTCATCGGCTCCGATGAAACCACTAATCTAGATGGAAGCACTAAACTAACAGTGAGACCTCCTGAAAACAGTGATACTGATTTTCAACTAAAGGTGCATGCTGTCACCGTTGATACAGCCAAAGACGCGTCTGACCCCGAATACTCTGCCGCCGAAACCGTCAGCCTGGTAACAGTTCAGGTTAACGCTGTTGCTGATGAGGCTAATCTCACCGTAAGCGATACCAGCGGTGATGAGCTTCAGTTTATTGATCTGAACCTCGACGTCTCTTTAGCGGATACGGACGGTTCCGAAACCCTACATCTCACAATTGAAGGATTGCCTGACGGTTCTATGCTGACTAACGGTGTGGAAATCGCGCCCGGATTCTATGCCCTAACCCCTGATCAACTGGAAGGACTAAAGTTTATGGCGCCAAAAGGCACTGCCGCAACTGTGGCGTTAACCGTCACTGCTGTAAGCGAAGAAATCTCCACAGGCGAATCCCAAACAGTCACCGATACATTGAACCTGACTATCAATGCTGCTCCTGCCAGCCCTATACTATCCGTATCTCTAGCTCAAGGAAGCGAAGGCGGCACCGTGCCAATAGACATCAGCACCAACTGGACAGATCTCACCCCTGAGCAAAGCCAATCCATTATCATATCAGGAGTCCCCGAAGGAGCTATGCTTTCCAACGGTACTGCCGATGATCAGGTGGCCGGTCTCTGGCACTTAACGCCCGATGACTTAACCGGTCTAACCATGACTCTGCCTGAATACAGCGATACTAATTTTTATCTCAAAGTCAAAGCCTTGAATACCACCAATGACCGGCCTGATCTGGCCGAGGTTTCCCCAACAACCGAGCTTCCCGTTATAGTAGACGCTAAA
>JAAEMV010000978.1 GCA_024225195.1 Planctomycetaceae bacterium
CAGCCACGATTCCCGTGGTATTCAGCTCCGGGCCGCACACCGGGGTAAGGCGGATTGACCCAAATTTGCACCGCTTGCAGTTGTTTCACAGCTTTGCCGGGTACAACGGCCATCAGCCTGGCCAATTGCTGCGAAAGCAATTTCAACATCCGCTTGGTCTTAGCGGGAGACTCTTGCCAAAGTCGATCGTGAAGATTTACTTTCCATCCACGAACATAAAAACTTGTATGACTTTCCAATTTAAAATGAGGGTCATGCGTTTCACGCAACTGTTCGGTAAGCTGCGCGGACATCCGATCACGCACCTCCCGATACATGGGGGAGCTCGCCAAATTAACCAATTGATTCGGATCAGATGATAACTCGTAAAGCTCTTCATCATCACGCTCACCAAATGCCAAACGATTCAATTTCTTGACACCGGGTTCCTCCTCATTTTCCAGCATCCATTGCTTAGTTGGCGATGGATCAACATCGAACGAGAATGCAGGCGGTTCGATCGGCCAGGGAGTTTTCAAAAAATCATAATGAGGTTGCTTTCCGGCCTGTTCCCCTTGGTTCCAACTGGCTGGAGAAAAATTTCGAATGTACAAGTACTCAGAATCCCGCAACGATCTTGCAGGTAAATAGTAAACATGCTGTTCTCGGCCAGTCAGCACAGAATCCCGCTTTCCATCGATCCAGCCGACCTGATCTGACTCGAGCTGGCGACGCAAGGAACCACCACTGACAACCGACGGAATATTGATTCCGCAAGCATCGAGAATCGTAGGAGCCATGTCGACGAAAGAAACAAAATCTGAAACCCGTCGATTGGGACTAAGATTACCTCCCCAACGAATAGCCATTGGGACGCGAGTACCGGCGTCGTAAAGCGTTGCCTTGGCCCTTGGGAAAGGCATGCCGTTGTCGCCCGTCATAATCAATAGGGTATTTTCCAGTTCTCCCATCTCAGTCAATCGCTCGACAATCTCACCCGCAAACTGATCGAGCTTTTGAATACGCAAAAAGTAGTCACCGATGTCCGTTCTCACATCGGGTGAATCGGGAAGCCACGCCGGAACGTCTTCCTTGGCGATCTTCATGCCGTTCAATTCACTTGATCGCCAAGGGTACGGCCGATGCGGTTCCCCGGCTCCGTACCAATAACAAAATGGCTGATTTGATTTTCGCGCTGCAAGAAATTGATCAAAATTCCGATAACGCTTGCCGAAAGGGTCATTCCCTCGAAACAAGTGCTTACTCGGCTCTGCGCCCTTTCTCGAGAACCCAACCAAGTACCCTGCTTGAGCGAGCAAATCCGGATAGACCGGCACATCTGCCTGCAAAGAACCACCTAGTCGATCTGCTCCTTGCAACCGCCAATGATACTGCCCCGTTAAAAATGCAAAACGAGCCGGCGTACAGGACGGTGCATTTGAAAATGCATTCTCAAACAACACTCCCTCCCGCGCGATGCGGTCGAACACGGGCGTCTTCACAACCGAGTTACCAAGAACGGAAGCGTGTGGCCACGACCAATCGTCTCCCATGATCACGACGACGTTGGTTTTTTGCTGCGACCGCTGAAGCCGTTGGAGCTCGACATTGGCGACGCCATCTCGAGCAAGAACCGGAAAACAGGCGAGGCAAACCAGCAAGATGGGAAGGCTGCACCGAAACGCCAAAATTGCTTTGACTCTCATCTCAAATACTCCTCAACCTACATCAGCCAATGCTCACAAGCGATCATCAGACCAATTGAACTAGTCTACCAACTAAAAAATCGACTTTAATCTTCTGACTTTTCGGGGGCAGGGTGGTGCAGTAGCGCATCCGCTTCATCAAGCCGAGGGTGCAGATCCCGCAAATCGTCACCGCTAATTCCTCGCCCATCGTTCATTTCATTCATGGCCACCAGCGTTTGATAGATCGCGTGAATGGCGGCCTCGACGTCACCAGTGTGACCAGATTCAGAAATCGTATGCATATTGCGAATCGGAAAACCGATAGATGCACTTGCCGAATCAACTGCCGCAAAAACAGCAGCCATCGCATCGGTTCCGGTATCCCGCCCAGCCAACTCATGCTGCACCGGAATACCGTGCTCCAACGAGACCTTCGTCAACAACGAATTAAGTGCAGCGCTGGTGATCGCACCGTGAGTTAGCGTGTAACCGTCACCCATCGCGACTGGCTCATACCGTCGGTCTCCGATCCCTGGTGCTGCCGTAAAATCATGGGCTACGTCGACCGCAATTGTAACATCGGGACTGAATTCTTTCGCCAAAACACGACTGCCGAAACGGCCAATTTCCTCATGCGAAGCCATCGCAGCTAGATAGCGAATATTTTTCATTGGCGCTGCCTCCGCCATCAGCCTGGCAATTTCTGCGGTAACAAAGCAACCCAATCCGTTATCAAGATAAGCTCCGGTGAAAGTGTCCGGCGCAAACCCTCGCTCGATCGGACGATCGTAGAGAATGGGATCGCCCGGTCGAATTCCGAGGGCTTCAATCTGAGCTTTTTTATCTTCACCATGAATGTGAAGCTCCAGATACATCATTTTCGTTTTGATTCCATCATCCCCGCTTCGAAGTTTCGGGTCGGCGAAATGGATTGCACCAATCGCTTCAATGGTGCCTCCACGAATCACTCGCCATTCACCAGGAGTTTCCGGATGCTCACTGAATAACTTTACTTTATGTCCGATCAGTGTAGTGGGTAACATGGAATCAGAATTGACCCAGATCTTCCCATCGTCTCCGATACTTCTCACCTGCATCCGAATTTTGTCGGCATGGCCGATCACCATCACTGAAAAAGCATCTTCGTCATCCGGTTTTGTATCGAGAACAATCCCGGCATTTCCCTTGAACGTATGAATTTTCCAATCTGCAGGCATGAAACTCTTCATATAAGGCTCGAGCACGCCCCGTGTCATTGCCGCCTCTAACCCAATCGGGCTGGGAGCGTCAAGAATCTTCCGCATCAACTCAAAACGTTCTGCCGACATTTCGACTTCCCACGGTTTTAATTCGTTATTCACTTCACCCTCGCCTATGTAAAATTTCAAAAAGTTCTCTTCACTCGCCTCTCATCGCTGACCACTCGTCGAGCGTGATTTTAAACAAGTCGACGGTCTGACCATAGTACTTGTCCGTTCGCCCTTGAGGCTTCATTCCCAAACGACAAGCGACCGATTGGGATTTCTGGTTTTCCAGACCGGTCACCGCGTAAATTTGTTGTAAATTTTGAATGGTAAATCCCAATTCAAGCATCTTTTGGCCACCCTCGGTGGCATATCCGTTCCCCCAGTGCGCCTGAGCGAGGTGCCAGCCAACTTCAATTTCTTCCGTGAAATCCCCCTCTCCATCTGGCAAAGGCTTCATCAGCATCGCACCCACCAACTGGTTGGTCTGTTTTAAAAAAGCCGGCCAGCTCCCCCAAAATTCCGGCAGCCTCTGATTCCTTTGCACCAAACTTGCAATCCGCTTCTCCATCCCGGCAACACAGGTTTCCGTTTGACCGCCAATCCACTGAGTAACCTCAGGATCTCCGTAAATTCTCAAAGCAGGACGAGCCAGTTTCGAATGCCAATGCCCAACCCAAAGACGCTGTGTCTCAAAAACGACGGAAGGACCCGAGCTATCCATAATTTTTTTCATTGTGGTGACGCTATAGGTTCACTGGCACCCGTAATTAAATTGCAAACTGGAAACGCAGCGCTCCCAGCCAAATATCGCACGAGCACTACTGACCAAGCGCCCGCAAGACTTCCTCATCAGTGGGAAATCGTCCCATGCGGTTTTTAGAAAACACTAATTCGCCGTCTGCAACCACCTCGAAGCATCCACCGTCGGAAGGTAACAATTGCACGTTGGCATCGAACGCCGTTTTAATGACAGCTGCCAAACTGGTAGCCTGCGGACGATAATTTCAGGACGCGCAATATTCAATAGAGACAACCACATTTGTACCCGTCAAAAACAATTAACACCCACAATCATGTGAACCCTCAGGCGAGTGATTCGCCTACGTCAATTCAGGCTGAAACTGGGAGGAAAGTCCTGGGTCGAACCCTGCTCACTTTCCGACGCCTTTATCTGACTGTTTAAAATTTCGAGCACAACGTTACCACGATCAGCCAAATCCACGGTCTCGAGTACCTGCTGCTGCTCGGTGATCCCGGCACCGCAAGAATAACAAACCATGTCGACAAGTTGCCCCAAAGGCAAATCCTCTCCGAGAAATTGGTCGAGCGCATCCTGATGCCATCCAGTCCGATAACTAGCAAGCTTTCGAAACTTTGCGCAAATTTCGGTTCTTAAGATCGTCAGCTCGTGCTCCTCGGCCAACTGCTCCTCTATCAGGTCGACTTCCGCCATTCGATAGGGGGTTTCCGCAGTTAGCTCGGATACGATTTCGGCTCTACTTACTCCAACCAAAAACAAATTGTATCGGCCATCTTCAAGCTTAGTATGCGAGAGGATTTTACCGATGCACACTGTCTTGGCGATCGATGGCACATCGCTTTGTACTGTTTTCCATTGGGAATCAATCAACGCCATTGTGATCAACTGATCGGATGCAATCGCGTCCTCAGCAAGTGCCTTGTAGCGAGGCTCAAAAAGCTGCAATGCCTGAACGATGCCGGGAAACAACACGACGTTGGGCAGCGGAAACAGGCGAACGACGTTATTAAAATCTTCTGGTAGAGAATGTTCGGACTTGATTGGAGAACCCATAAACTAAAGCAAACAGTTTTCCTGCGCGACATCCAAATTCGAATTAATCGCGTAACGAGATGAAAATCTGGAGGACGTACCAAAAGAGTAACGCGACAGATGCAAACAAAGTCAGCGACGCAGCAACATACTGGTCGGTACGATAATACTTAAGGACGTTGGAAGTGCTGTAGAGAATCGATGCACAGGCAAGCAAAACCATTGCTCCAGAGAACCAAAGCCCGAGGCTGAGTCCCCCCATAAAGACTGATGCAACAATTAATCCCATCGCAATGATACCGCCAGCAGCGATTCCCCAGCGGAGGAACGAAAAATCAGCTTTCGTGATAAGAACGGTTGCGGTCAAGCCACCAAAGACAAACGTCGTGACAATCCCTGCTGCCTGAATTGCCCCGGGCGCGATTGACTGAGCAATAAACAACAACGGCACAAGAATTAAAGCTTCAGCGACTACGTAAATCCCCAGCCCGGCATATTGCATTCCCTTTGAGGTATCACTGCGAGCCCAGCGGTCAGCGACAACGCTAACCAACATGAATCCACCGAGAACGACAAGCCACGTCATCTGCCCCAAACCCTGCAGCATGCCACCAATTTGATTGGAAAACAGGGTTAAAATGACCGTATCGATTGCGATGCAGGCCAAAATCGCCCCCAGCAGGTGAATGTAAGTCCGGCGAATGAACGTCGCTCTCTCATCTGCCGCTGCCATCTGGGCCGATGTCGTTGGAAAACTGTAATCGGGAGATCGAGAGGGATGTTGGCTCATGTTGAATCCTGAAATCTTATTTTGACCGCTAAAAAACGCCTATGGTATTCCCGCTAATCGGCAATCCTAGTAACCAAGAGTAAGCCCTAAGACCGAAAATTGCAATCTTGTGCGGAAACCGATTCCCTCTTATCAAGATTCGTCCAATTTTTTCGGTTTTAACTAGTGGCTTCGAAAACTTCCTTAGGAGAACTTGGCCTCACAAATTACTACGTCAATGAAACTTTGCCGGTTCGATTAACGAAATCAAAGTAATGTTTCCGATGCGGATACTTGACATTAATTGTATAGGCAAACACAATCCAAAACGTTCGGCCATGACGGCTAACCTCTCCGAAACGCACTCCTCAGCGAATGCTTCGGAAAGCAACGGATATCTCCTGCCACGAAAGCGAAAACTATGATTCTTTCCGGCGAAGAAATTAAACGAAACCGCGGTACGAACATCGAGATTGATCCATACAATCCCGACAACATTAACCCCAATAGCTACAACCTTACGCTCCACCACGACGTGGTGACCTACGAAGAAGTCGTATTGGATATGCGTAAAAGTAATCGTGTCCGGAGAATGGTGATTCCGGAATCGGGTTTGGTGCTCGAACCTAACCGTCTATATCTTGGGAGAACGGTCGAGCGAACGGAAACTCACAACCTCGTTCCCATGATAGAAGGACGTTCATCGATCGGACGTTTAGGCCTGTTTGTCCACGTTACCGCGGGTTTTGGCGACGTCGGCTTCAAGGGATTCTGGACCCTCGAAATGTTCGCGGTCCAACCTGTCAAGATCTACCCGGGCGTTGCGATTTGTCAAATCTTCTATCACCAAATTGACGGGGCAATCAAAGAGTATCAAAGCAACAAATACCAAAACAATACGGACATCCAACCCAGCTTGCTTTACAAAGAACTCAACCCGTCGGCTGAAGAGGAAGACGCCCAACTAACCCTTGGCTT
Organism: Planctomycetaceae bacterium; assembly: GCA_024225195.1. Taxonomy (GTDB): domain Bacteria; phylum Planctomycetota; class Planctomycetia; order Pirellulales; family Pirellulaceae; genus Mariniblastus. The sequence goes on from JAAEMV010000978.1 coordinate 6,454, forward strand.
TCCCAAAACTTAGGCCTTTCGAAAAGACCGATCCAGGAACAGGCCGAGGTAGGCATTCTGACCTGCCTTTTCATGAAACCGGTTTCCGAACGAACATCTCGCTTTGCGGAGATTCGAAAACAAAGGTCATATCTTTCCAAAAGTGTGATGGCATGCTGTCACTCCTGGAGCTACCAGCACGGTTTTGGGGTCATAATTGTTAAACAATGCGGTCAATGCGGATCATGCATTTTTGAAATAAAATCTCCCGCAATTTTTTTGACATTCGGTTAAGTTGATGATTGAATCGATAGCCTCGATTGCTAGATTATCCCCAACTGCCTGAGGGCGAGACCGTGTTACGAATGCTCGCACTCGGTGGACGATACCGCGACGACTATCGATGCGGATTGCTGACCACAACGCAACCGGCCTAGTTTAAAAAAGTAACTATGACAATGTCCGAAATTGATCTCTTGATGCAGAACGCGCGTTTGCGTGACGAGATGGAACCATTTCTCGATGAATCAGTCTACTTGGTTGATCTCGACAAAATGTCTGTCAGCAACGAGAACGAATTCCTGACATCGCTCCTTGCGTGGGAAAAGGCTCCAGTTCTTCCAATCGCCCAATGGTTTGAGCCAGCCCTTGCAATGGCAGACCATCAGTCGTTTTCCGACATCGAAATCAATCAGCAATTGCACCAAGTCATTGGGCGTTTGTTTGAAAAGAACATAGTTTTGGTTCACACTGACCACCTATCGGATCGGCAACTTTATTGCCTTATCGCCCGTGATATTTTACCGGCTCAGGAAAAGAAAGTTGTCCTCTCAGGAAAAGTCCTAAAATGGCAATGTCTCGACATCGTTGAAGATGAAGAGTCGTGGCTTCGCTTCTACGCTTCCAAAGAAGAACGTTTCGTATGGGCCGAAGACACCGGACGAAAACTTCCGCCTCGGGAGCGAATCCCGTTTCCGCGGAAACTCCCGCAGCACGCATAGCCTGCAAGGCGGTAAGAGTTCGACAATATCTTCCAGATCTTCCACCTCGATCATCGCTTGAATCAAACAAGCCCAAGCGTTTTATAAGAGGCCAAGCGTTTTATCCAAGCCCAAGCGTTTTATAAAACGCGGAACGATCATCGAGAGACGCTAACACAGAGTCTGGGACTGCGGCTTCCAACTCTGATCTTGAGGCACCGCCGGTTTCTACAGCGACGACCTTCGCGTCGATCGCGCGGGCACAGACGATGTCGTTTACGGTATCGCCAATAACCCACAATCTCGACGCGTCAAATTGGCCACCAAGAAAGCTACGAGCCGATTCCAACGCTAATCTCGCAACATCGTTTCTATTGGAATGAAGATCGCCGAACCCGCCAAAATGAAAAAAGTGATCCAGATTAAAATGACGGAGCTTAACCTCGGCTGCCCGCTCTGAATTACCAGTCAAAACTCCCAATGCCACATCTTCCCGCGCAGCCAATTGCTCAAGTAGGGCGGGGACACCAGGCAACAGATAGCTCGGACTCTCACCTAAAGTCTGGGTTAATTTTGTCCAATACTTTTGGTTGAACTCATCGCGGTGGTCATCAAAGACAAGCGAAGACTGCTCAAATAGGTCGTTCAGTATTCCTTGATCCGTGCGACCGTGAACGGTCACCTTTCCCAATTGCTTAACCCCAAACAGTTGCTCCATCGCGTGACCAATCGCTGCCAGCCCAGCACCGCCACACCTTAACAGTGTTCCGTCTATATCGAAAAGAATCGTGTGCATCGAACTCACATTCCAAAAGTTGATTACGAAAATTTGAACTTAACCCTAGGCTCCTGCGGTGTAGCCCGCAGTTTTCCACATTCGATCACCAACCATCTTTTTTTAAAAGATCCAAACCTGACTCCGAACATACCCCGCTGAAAAATACTTTGCAGATCCGGATAAATCTCTTTGCCAAATTCTTTGCCAAATCTAACGGGAGCATTCTTAATTCCGTCGCAAAAAACTGCCTCCAGTACTCCCAGTAAGCAATTACTTGTCGGTCACGCGAAACAAAAACGCGAGAGTTTCCGATTCGATTTTTCGCAAACTGCTTCTTTCGAGTGGGAAAAGAAGATTTAAGGGCAACAATCTTGAGCCAGGCTCCCAACACTACCATTTAGCTTTTGCGGTGGAATTTCTCACTCTAAGCACTCCTCTCTGCTCAAACCCCTCAAAGAAACCAGAGAAAATGATCAGATAGCTGTTTTCCCGACTCGCAATTCTTCCCTAAAAATTTTGGGGTTGGAGAATCTTATGAAAATTGGTCGCATGGTGGAAACAATAGCGGGCGAAACCGGTCGGTTTTATTTTATTTCCGGATCAGTTTCGCTTAAACTGGGGGAGACAATGACATCGCCGAACGACGGCATGTCTGAAGTAAAAAATTAAACTCGCCTGCCTGGATTTCAAATTGGCCACCAGAGCTTGTTTTTGGCCGGCGACAATTTCGCTTGGTAAAGAGCAAGGATAAGTGCCAATCCTGCGACGCGATGATAGATATAAAACGGAGAGCTATTTCGGATCACTTGAAAAGTAAACGATAATAAATTTAACGCGGCGGAAATTCGCCTATGTCTACCACTTCCCACCCTGTTGCTCCTACTCCAGCAGTAGAGCCAAAGTTACTGACAACAGCAGCCTACAACGAACTGGTTGCGGTTAACTTTCAAATTAATCCAACGCTTTTGGATCCCTACCTTCCCAAAGGCTTGGAACTAGATTTCTATAGCGGCGAGACCTATGTGAGTTTGACTTGCATGGTAATGAGGAAAATTGGAATTCTGGGGCTACCCATTTCCCGAGGGTTTGTAGAACTGAGCCTCCGGTTTTACGTCAGACACCCCGATGATCCTGCCAACCGCAAGGGGATCTGCTTCATAAAAAACTATGTCTCTAGCCCAACGGCGACTTGGTTTCTCAACTCTCGCTTTGACCGCGATTACATCAAGATGAAAATGAAGCACAAGAACAAAGGCTTCGGAAGCCGCGCCACAATCCCTGAAGTTAATTACCAATGGAAAGTTGACGACCATTGGAATAATTTGAGAATCAAAGCGCGAAGCCAAATCAAAAACACAGGACCTGACACGAAAGTTGGCTTCATCCTTGATCACGCTTCGCAGTATCTAGCATCTGGAAAGAAGACGTTAGAGTACAAGGTTACTCGACCGCCGTGGCAGATCTGGAATGCCGCCCAAGCCAATTTCACTTGCGACGTCGAACGCCTGTTCGGAAAGGCTTTTGTTAAACCACTGGCCAAACGCCCTGCATCCGTTTTCGTTACTGAGGGTAGTGACATTAACATTTTCCGACCGGTCGAAATTACCTAACGATTGGCCGTGGACGTTTTGTCAGATAGAACACGTTTTACGTTTGTGAATAACCCTTTTTGAACAGCGAACAGCGAACGCGTTTGAAAAAATCGCGGTTCAAACCTATAATTCGGCCTGCCCTCATCTGCTGCACGTGGTTACCGGGGCGCCGACTCCTTCTTCTCGCACTCGTTTAGCATAACGCAAAGGTTTTTTGATGTTGAACCCAAGATTTCTAATTGGCATTCTTTCATTGGCGTTGCTGGCAAGCCTCAGCGGTGTAACCCCTGTAGTTGGCCAAACGCCAAAAGCGGAGGAGGCAAAACCTGCAACTCAAA
>JAAEMV010000979.1 GCA_024225195.1 Planctomycetaceae bacterium
CATTTTCTGATTACTGTCGCGACTCAGGCCACACAAACGACGGCCCTGGCAGGACAGCATTCGCGAATAACCAAGCGGATAAATTCCTCGGAAATTCCCATGAAACGCCCTAGAATCCAGGGTTTAGACTCATGGGTTGATCAGGAATCAAGCTGTTTCAAGAAAGCTTCAGCATTATCGAGATGCGTTTGCCTCTTTTCCTCGTCCATCTTTTTGGCCATGCTGCACATCATAGCCCAGCGTGGATTTTTCCCTAGTTCGTCGGTGTGATTCCAGATCCACCTCCAGTACAACCCATCCCATACATCACACCACTCGCCTTTTTTATGATGACTCATCTTTCGGATATAAGATGAACCGGAGAAGTAAGGTTTAGTCGTTATCAAACCGCCATCCGCGTTTTGACTCATTGCGTATGCATTGGGAACCATCACCCAGTCGTAACTATCTACGAATAACTCCATGAACCACCGATAGATCTCGTCGGGATCAAATTCACATAAAAACATGAACCCGCCTAGCACCATCAATCGCTCGATGTGGTGACAGTAACCTGTCTTCAACACTCGTTGAATGGTGTCATCGATTGGAATAATCCCGGTGGTTCCGTCGTAAAAGGACTGCGGAATCTTTCGATGGTGTCCCCAGTGGTTGGTCGTCCTCATTTTCACACCGAGGTCGTGGTAAGTCGCTCGCATAAACTCTCGCCAACCGATAATTTGACGCACAAAACCTTCCACAGAATTGAGTGGAACATCGTACTTTTCAAATTGCTTGACTGCTGCTTTGACAACCTGGTCGGGCGTTAACAATCCTATGTTCAGCGATGGCGTAAGCATACTGTGCCAAAGCCAGGACTCGCCCTCGACGATCGCGTCCTCGTACGCTCCGAATTTTTCAAAACGGTGTTTTAGAAAATGCTTCAGCCATGCCTTGGCGTCTTTGTGCGAGGTCGGATAAAAAAATGTTTCAATCTCGCCAAAGTTGTCAGCAAAGCGATCTTCGACATAACGCCTCGCTTCTTCATCAATATCATCCGACTTAAGTTTTAGTAGTTGAGGAATTTCAGGCAACAACTTTTTAGGAACCTTTTTCCGATTGTCTTCGTCGAAACTCCACTTCCCACCGATGGGTTCGCTCTTCTCCATCAGCACATTCAATCGCCGTCGCTGCCACTTATAGAAGTCAGCCATAAACCAGCGTTTTTTACCGGCGCGGTACTCAGCATTTTCACCAACCCCGTTCAGGAACCCCGGATTTGGGAGAAATTTCAACTCAACACCCGTATTGTCTGCGTACCGCAGAAGCCTTCGGTTTAGCAGGTAATCGTCAGGCTCCACTACCATCATTGAATCCTGAGATTTCTTTTTCCCCTTCCGAAGACTGGCGAGTTGAACCTGCAGTGCTTGAGGGTCCGAGCAATACTCAATATAGATCGTCTTAAAACCTTGCTCCTCAAGGCGAGCCTGATAGCGCTTCATCGTTGCACGGTGAAGCCAAAGTTTCTGCTTATGGAATTTGACGAAATTTTCAGCGTCTCCGAAGAAAAGACTGTCCTCGATCAAGACGATCCGGGTCGGCTTCCACTGGAGCCCCGGATGATTCTCAAACAATTGATGTGGAAATACGAGCAGATCCAATTTTTTACGCCTAATTTAACAACGGAATGGTCAGTTCGGTGGAACCGCGTTACCCAAACCAAGCTTAACCGGTTATCTTAGGGACAGACCGTTGGTTTACGGATCTTGCTAGACCACTGCTCCGATTCTCCATGCTCAGTCACCTCTATTTTGTCTTAATACCAATGTCAACAATTAGTGCTCAACGCGAGGGAGTAGGTCGGTCGCGATGATTGTAAACCGCCTTGCCTGGATCACGCTCATAAGCCTGATCATCCTCGTCGTCGTTGGGGCCACAGTCAGAGTTACTGGATCAGGGCTGGGATGCCCAGACTGGCCAACATGCTGGGGCTGCCTGATCCCACCCACCCACGTAGATCAAATTGACGTAGACAAGTTGGATCTAGAAAAGTTCAAACGTCACGCAGTCAAAAAGGGCATCGACCCTGACACGATCACTCGCGAAACCGTGCTTGACAGTTTCGACCCTGTGCACACTTGGATTGAATTTGGCAACCGCCTTACCTCGCTGCCTTTGGGAATTTCGTCACTCCTGTTGGCGTTCTTTTCCTTCACTGCGAAACGTCACCGAGGCTGGATTATTTTACTTAGTTGGCTTGGGCTAATTGATGTGATTGGTAACGCAATCATGGGAGCCCTCGTGGTAAGAAGCGGATTGCAACCGGGAATCATCACGCTTCACATGGGTTTGGCATTTTTATTAATCAGCATGATGGTTTCGGTGGTCTTTTTATCCCGCCCCATCGACGCCGCCGCAGCCAGTTCAAAGATTGACCCCAAACTGAAAAAGCAACTTCTTTTTGTATCCATCCTCTTTTTTGCCTTTCTGTTTTGCGAAGGTCTAATGGGCAGCCAGTTGCGTGAACAGACTGACGAGTTTGCAAAAGTAGCGGACGGCCTCGCACGAGATCAATGGGCAGACAAACTTGGGGAAACATGGATCTACAAAGTCCACCGCAGTTTTTCATGGAGTCTCTTGATTACTGCCGGCCTAATTTTCTATTGGGTAAAAAAGAAAACGCAACTTCAACTGCCCGAACCCAAACTCATTGTGGCAATGGTGGTATCCATGATGTTCATGGGGATTATTCTTGCTCACATTTCTGTTTATCAAGTCGTCCAGGTTCTGCACGTTGGAATGACGGCGGTTCTCCTTGCGGTCACGTGGCACTGGATCATGAGACTTTACTCGCTTCATGTGGATGCCGAACAAAGCTGAAAAATCTCAATTTGTGCGTGTCAGGTTCCTTATCCAATCCGGTTTAGGGACCAAATCGCATAGTTCAGGCAAGACGCAAAAGTAACCCACAGACAGTAGGGAACCAACAGTAGGGCGGCGAGTTTCGAGAAACGATAATAGAGAATCATCGAGACAACGATTGAGACCCACAACAGGACAATTTCAATCATCGCAAGATCGAATCGCTTCATTCCAAAAAACAGCAGCGACCACGCAGCATTTAGAATGAGATGAAATCCAAACCAGGCGAGGGCAGGGCGGGTCGCCGTGAATCGATCCGCCTTCCAAACCAGCCATGAAGAAACCGCCATCGTAAAATAAAGAAAACTCCAAACGGGAGCGAAAATCCAGTTGGGTGGATTCCACGACGGCTTCGCAACTTCCCGATACCAGCTATCAACTGCCCCGGCGGTCGCCAACCCTCCAATAGCGGCAACCCCGTAACAAACGACGATCGATACCACAAAACCAATAACGAGAATTTTGGTGGAACGTTGATTTTTTGCTACAGCCGGCTCAGTTGTCATTAATTACTCAAAGTTTCTGGCATGTGATTCATTTGGAAAACGCCCATCGTAGCAATCCAATCAAAGATTGCCATCGATGCCAAAGTATTATTTATAGGGTTAACGGGTACTGGTTAAATTTATTTGTTTCTGAAGTGGAAACTGGTAAGCTGCAACGGCGTTCCGTCAACTTTATTTTGAATTGCCAAGCAGCTGAAAATGAAAAAAAACAACTCCAAATTTTTAATCGCATCTTGGGGCGTTTGCTTCCTGACCATCCTAAGCTTCCAAAGTGTAAATGCTGAAGTTAACGGCAACCAACCACCTCAAGCACCGCTTCCCAACGTCATTGTGGTGATGGCTGACGACCTCGGACTCGGAGACGTATCTCCGACCAATGCGGATTGCAAAATCAAAACCCCTAATTTGCAAACCATGGCAGACACTGGGCTTACGTTCCTGGATGCACACACGCCCAGTTCCGTTTGCACGCCGACTCGCTACGGGCTGTTAACGGGTCGTTACAACTGGCGTTCGCGGTTGGCCAAGGGGGTCCTTAGTGGTCGCAGCGAGCACTTAATTCCCGCCCAACGACGCACTCTCGGGCATCTTATGAAATCCGCGGGATACCACACTGGAATGATTGGCAAATGGCACCTTGGCTGGGATTGGCACAAGGTCAATGGAAAAATCGATTTCACACAACCCGTCAAAAATGGCCCCGACATCAATGGTTTCGATCAATACTACGCACATTGCGGTTCACTGGACATGCCGCCCTATGTTTGGGTTGATACTGGAAAAGTCACCGCTGTTCCCGATCGCGAAGAAGGCGTAACTTCAGCACAGGATCCTTACGGTTGGTACCGCAAAGGTCCCATCGGATCCGATTTTCACATTGACCAAGTTTTGCCTCATCTATTTGAGCAATCAATGGAATTTGTGAAAGAACAATCTAGCGCGAAAAATTCCAAAAGTCCGTTTTTTCTTTACTTAGCACTTCCTGCACCTCACACTCCAATCGTGCCGGTTCCACCGTTCAAGGACGCCAGTGGAATGAACCCTTACGCAGATTTTGTCATGCAGGTTGATTTCCACATGGGTCAACTCATGGACACGCTGAAGCAGTGCGGAATTGAAAATGAAACGCTCTTGATTTTCACTAGCGACAACGGCTGCTCGCCACAAGGAAATTTCAAAGTGCTTAAAACACACGGTCACGATCCAAGTGCAGGTTTTCGAGGTCACAAAGCCGACATCTACGAAGGCGGACACCGGGTACCACTTATCGTTCGCTGGCCGGGCCACCTAACCGAAGGCACGACCTCTCAAGCCATGGCTTGTCTAACCGACATTTTCCCAACGCTTGAATCGATTACCGGCCAGACAAAAATGGACACCGGTGGCGAAGACGGGTTTGATTTAAGCCCAGTCTTCCTTGGGGAAAAATCATCAGGTCGTGAGACGCTGATCAGTCACTCGATCGGCGGTTCGTTCGCGATTCGCAAAGGACCTTGGAAGCTCTGCATCTCCCATGGCAGTGGCGGCTGGAGTGCACCACGAGAGCCTGAAGCTCGCAAACAGGGACTACCGTCCATGCAGTTATTCAATCTGAATCAGGATCGCGCGGAGACTAACAACCTCATCGAAAAAAACCCGGCCAAAGCTCAAGAGCTATTGAAGATCCTCGAGGAAGAAGTTGCCGCAGGGAGATGTTCCCCTGGGAAACCAGTCTCCAACGATCGCGAAGTTGTCTTCATGCCTAAACGCTAAATCAACGTTAAATCAACGAAGCACTCAAAAGTTCTCCAGCGAACTCTCAAGACAACTGGGTGGGAAATCTAAATTCAGTTTGTCGGTGCCATTCCTGCGGCACCGATCTCTGAATCGAAACCACTCAATTAATCAAACCCCTTAATTAATCAAGCGATTTCCAAGCATCGTCGATTTGGCTTACGTCAAAATACTCAATTTTGGCCATCGTGAATGGCTTGCAGACTTTTGCCATCCACTCTTCCCACTTACTTTCGCCAACCATCGCAATCTTCTCGATTTTGCTGCAATGAGTTGTGGCAAACTTTGTGTCGTCCCACAAAGCGTGCATGTCCCATCCATGGAAATCATGGAACCAAACAAGCATTTTCACTTTCCCTTGCTCGGCAATCGCTTCATCAACCTTTGGGACGAAGGTTTTATAATCTTCGTCATGCAGTTTGCCGGATAACTTAAAGGCCACAACGTTGGCCACTTCTGAGTTCAATTCTTCAATCATCGTTTGCTTTCGGTTGTCAAAAAAAGAAATTTATTTTTACACGGCTTCCTTCATCGGCAGTGGATATTTCACTGACAGCAAGTCCCCGCAAATTCTGACACATTGGCAAAACATTGACGCTCGCAATTTATTCGAATCGCGTTCAAATCAAATGGTTTGCTGTGGGGATTCATCGTACGATTCTTTTCCCCAATTGGCAACCAATTAGGCGACAACCTAGGTTCCAACACGTGGAGGGCGAATCAAACCACCGAACAAGCCCCTCAGCATTGTTTGCAAAATGCATCACGCGGGCGGGAATGGTAACACCGTTTAAGCTCCGGAGCGTTTCCCTCAACCTTCTCAGTACAAAATTTACGGTTCGAAAACGATGCTAGTGAACCGAATCAGTACTTTCCCACACGTCGAACTCTGCCCACACTGGAAAATGGTCTGAAACTCGAAGCGCCTCTTCCCGGGACAAATTAAACTCCTGTTCGAAATTCAAAACATTCCACCTGCCAGTAAATTCCTGAGTAGCTGGTGTGCAGAAAATTATATTGTCATAAGCTTTGTTTTGCCGAGTGTTGGTCATCACTCCGCCGCCAACAACCCACCGAATACCAGGTATCTTTTTAATGTCACCCAATTGTTTTTCACTGGCGTTAAGATCGCCCAGTAAAATCACGTCGTCCTCATCCGGCCGCGCTGTCTGCATTACCTGAAAAACTTGAGCCAATGCATCTACTTCCTCAGGCACATCATCAGGATCGGTGTGCGTATCCACTAACCAAAACGTAAATGCTCGATCAGGATCCGTCGTCCGAGGTCGAAAGCGAGCAATAAAGGGAGCTCGATGAAGCAGATCTCCAGGATCTCCGATTGTGCCAACAGATGCAGAATCAAGTTCAATCCGATTCGTATCATATACAAACGCGTATTGTTCTTTACTTACCGAACGCCCAAGTCGCGGGCCGATAATAAAGTCATAACGACTGCCGTCTGCGTTGAGTTCAGCGATTAACCTCGGCAAAATGTCATCCGCCTTTGCTCGTACTTCTTGAATCGCAATGACATCAAATTTCCGAATCACCTCAACAATAACCGCCATCGCGTCAGGTTTCCGAAGCTTACTTTCGCCAAAGACTTGAATGTTAAAGGTTGCAATAAGAATCTTATCATTAGGCCCAAGGGCAGAAACTGACTGAGCAGGTGTTCCAGCATAAGCACCCGGATTGGCCTGCCCACCACTGACATCAGAGCTTCCTAAGCCCAATTGATTTTGATTTTTGTATTCGATTGCCTGTGTTTTTACCGACGTCACCAACGGCCCAACAATGGGCCAATCGGGGTTTAGCAGTCCACTGACACCTCCCCCGGTAAGCACTGCAACTATCAACCAAATCATCTTAAACGATCCTCGTTTTCGACCGTATTTGGAATTCCGATTCGACACTGCTTGGCCTCCTGCCTATCTCATTACTGGCCAAGTTTCCTACTTGGCTCACCACGTTTTGTCACTTTAATTCAACCGCGCCGACTAAAACAAAATCTGTATCTGAAACCATCAAAGTCAAATCTGATAAAACCTGCCTGATGCGATTTCTATCTAATAATCACGCTTACCATCAAGCTAATGCCCGAGTTGCCAAACTTGCCAACCGGGGAGAACTCGAGGCCGCAGCTTTTTTTAATGATTCAACTACGGAAACTTCGGTTGCCCCAATCTTGCCAAGAGCCCATGCAGCACGTTCCTGCACCGAGAGATGCGGGGATTCAGAAACGGCCTTACCTAACGTTACCTGAGAACAACTTGCACTCGCCCCAAGTCTTCCAAGAAGCGTCGCTGCCCAGTAGCCCACGAGGGGCGCTGATGAGTTTACTAGCGGCTCTAAGGAATTGACCGAATCCACTGGCGGAACGCCAAGGTCTTCCAAAGCAGCCGCAGCCCAATTTTGAACGTCTTCGACATCGCCACAAGCCATCACAAGATCGACCGCAGCAGCCACCGATTCAGAACCGGCAAGACAGAGATTCTCTGCCGC
>JAAEMV010000980.1 GCA_024225195.1 Planctomycetaceae bacterium
AGCAGTTTAAATCGACCGATCTCCTCGCCTGGTTTGGCGATGGTTCCCGATTTAGCCGCTGCAGTGGGAGCCTTGGCAGCAGTCGTTTCGAGCTGGGCGTTGGACTTGAGGAAGGTCTGTTCTTTCTCATGCGCCGAGAGTAGCCCCAGTACTCGCTCATGCAGTCCCTGATCTGCTCCGCATGCTTGCTGGAGATATTTGGATCGTTTTGCAGTATCGGTAAGATCGCGAGCGATGTGGAAGATTGCTTCTTCGTCAATTTGTCGATTAGTCATCCGCTATTATCCCTGTATTTATGCCTTAACGGCTTAAATTTGTTTTGAATTGATGGACAGATACCTATGCGAAATCGGCCAGCGAATCCCCTAATCAATTTGGGGAAAAAGCCCATCTTTGCTGAAAACTCTTTTAATGAGACGCAGGCTCTAGTCTTGGTTCGCCATTTCCAGCTTCGTCCAGTCCCAGAATGTCATTGCAGCCTAGCGGCGCAATTGCTGGAGCGATGGCATCGAGTTCGAGACCTGCATGTACCTAATCGTTCTTAGCACGACGCGAACTGGCAAACGCGGCGCAACCCCTCGGTTTTGGCTCCCATTCAGGCTCGGATCGGGACAACTCTCAGAAGTCTGCGTGGTCGTTCGGCTCGCCTTGCGAGATCGAGGACTATTCCAGACTCTTCGCGGGATCGACCAGCCAGCCAGTCCAACCGGTGGCGGTCGGCTGACGTCGCCAGCATCGCAATCAAAACAACTGGACGGGCAAACGTTCTGTTGTCTTGCGATCCTCCTAGGCGCCCAAATTCGTGAAAATCTAAAAAATCGGCAACAGCATCTCAACTCTGATACTACGCCTGCCAAACAGCGAGATTGCAAGCAGCCAAATCCTGATTTATTGCTCGTCGCTGACCTAGCAGAGCGGTACGTTCGCCAAATGCCTTTGATCATTAAACAGATTTGCCTGTCCCCATCCGTTGTTCGACTTTGATTTGTTCCTCGTAGGTTCACTAGATGCCAATCACCAGCAACATTTCTGTGGCTGATCGAATGGACGGATCGATCGGAAATGAAGGAGCTTGGCCGCCAGCCAGGGGTGGGGCGTGAACGCTTCCTGACTTTCCTGCGAAGAGTCGCCCCGTTTCAGAACCAGGAGTATACCATTGCGTACGCAGGTGATTTCAGCATCGGCGCGTTCCGACTTAGAAGCCATTCGACGAACCTCAAACCACGGTACCAAATCACCACTGTCTACGAGCTTCTCAAATTGGGGATCATTCGATTCGAGAACTTCGACCAGATCCTCTTGGTATTTGAACAACGCGACGTTGGGAAGAATAACATGATTGCTCTGACCGCCCTCCGTTCTCAAGTTCGAAAACATTGAAAATGCGGTTGTTGTTTTGAGCCCCAGATAGGGGCTGGAGCCGTTGATCAGGATCAGTATTGGAAAGATCCAGAGAAGTCGACCGAGCCTCGATTCCGCTTGGGAGTTCGACGTGTCGACGGACAACTTTGCGTCATGCTCGTTTCGTGGTCCAAAGATGAGCGCCAGGATGTAGGCCCCCGCAATCAGTAGTGCCAAGGGCAACCAAGCGATAAACCCAATGGCATTCAGATCTGCGAAGGGCTTTCCTTCGCCACTGGCAAGCGTCTGGAGGTACACGGTCAGGGAAAATCCGCCTAGAACCACGCATTTAAACACGATGCGGCCGACGGTTGGGATTTTCGCCCACCGTGAAGTCAACCAATCTTCCGAGGAGTCGGGCAAAAGCAGGAAGTACAGTGTAAACAAGAGGCCCGTAAAGCTGTAGATTCCGCCGTGAGGATGAAGCGCTAAAAAGAGATGAAAGCCAATGCCCAGAATGAGTCCGAACGGACGGGTTCGCCGAGCGATGAACAAAATGGGGATCGCGAGTTCGATCAGGAGCGTTCCGATAATGGTGGGCCACTCCGTCCACGGTCCTTCGGGAATTCCCGGAATAAAAGCGGCGACATCGTGATGCATTGAGACGGCACAGCTGACTTCTGGATTGAAAAAATCAAAATTTAGTTTATGAACCACGGTGAAAAGATAGAGGATGATCAATTCGATGATCATGTAAGGCCGCGCTAAATTGAAGGCAGTGGTTGCGAAGGATGGGGACGCGTCCCCACTTGCTTCATTCGCTTGTCGCTGTCGTGAATTCAAGAGGCTAAGGCCTAAAGAAGACAGCAAAGTCAAATGCACCAGCATCTCAAAGAAGACGTGATTGGGGATGCGAGGAGCCAAGGAAAACCAGTGGATGATACTGCACACCAAAAATACGGCGAGTGCGGATGCGGATCCTGGGAACAGGAAAATCAGGAGCGTGGCTCCAAGAACAATCTGGCCGGTCAACAGGTCAGTCCACCATTGAAAGGAGACCATGTGCGTCATGCTGGAGATTGCAATCATGATGGTCAGAAATTGTAATCGCCCCGCGCAGGGGTCATTTTGTACGCGTTGAGATTCTGTCATGGGGATTGTGTACAACTTGAAAAATTAACGCTTTCAATCTCATTAACAAAGACAAAAAGCTGATTCGTGAAAAAGGCTAAGGATTCCTACATGATGAGAAGAAACAATCAACAGCTCTTCATTTAATCAAAAACTACTCTCAACTTTTACCAATGGATTCAACCAGTTAAACAATGTGCCAACTAGGAAAACTGACATTACTGAATCCCAGCTAGATCATCTTTTCGTCAATACACCAGACAACATTAGCAAGACAGGTATCATTTCGACGGCCATCTCTGGCCGCAATATGATTTTCCGCAATATGATTTTCCGTATACACAAGCATCGAGGGATCAAAGCGAGCGACCACCCCTTTGGTGTCCATTCCCGGTTTGATTACTTTGAGAGCAACCTTTCGACGAATCGGTTTGTGCTGCTCTGCCATGAAGACGACTCCAAACCCTCCCTCTCCGATTTGCTGGAGCAGTTTAAATCGACCGATCTCCTCGCCTGGTTTGGCGATGCTTCCCGATTTTGCCCCTGCAGTGG
>JAAEMV010000981.1 GCA_024225195.1 Planctomycetaceae bacterium
GCCGAAATTGGAAATGCACAGCTACCTGATGTGACTCTCGACGGTCGAAGTTTTTGGCCGCAATGCACCGGTAAGCCTGGCAACCCAAGAGAATGGATCTTCCAGTACTACTACCCAAAGAAGAAGGACGCTGCCACACAATATGGCGAGGGAAAGCCGTTTATCATTTGGGCGCAAGATCAAAAATTCAAGCTTTACTCACATGGTAAATTTATCGCGGTCGATGATCGACACGAGACCAATAATATCGCGACCGGCACCGGCACGCCTATCGCAGAAACCGCTCGCCGCAAGCTCCAGGCAGCAATCAACAGCATGCCCAAAACCAACAAAAACCATTTGACTAAATAGCACAGGAATATATTTAGTGGGCCAGCGATCGCGTTAATACCAACCTTGATAGAGCGGTGGACAATTAAGAAATCGAAACGTTCACCCAAAAAATCCGCCCTAAAGGCGAAACTAAAACAGCGGGTCGGCCATTTCAGAATTCATCTCATTCCAACGGGAAATAAGTTCTGAAAGAAGCTCTGGATGAGCACCAACGAGATTTGTTTGCTCTGAAATATCTTTGGACAAATCATAAAGTTCCCATTTTGCGCGCCCTGGCTGCAATCGTTTTCCCATCCTGACAATCTTCCAATCGCCATGCCGCATCGCAGCCTTTCCACCCTGACGCCAGAACAAAGTTTCATGTGGACGTCCACGATTCTTGCCAGTCAAAAACGGCAGTAAATCGACACCTTCCACCTGCTCAGGAACCGTAACGCCTGCGCTGTTGGCGACCGCTGTCGCATAAATATCGAATGAGGAAACCGGTTGACGATAAACCTTTCCCGCTGGAATTTTACCTTTCCACTGCACCATGTAGGGCACGCGAATCGCCCCTTCATACATTTGCCCCTTCTCACCACGCAGCGGAAGGTTACTCGAAGTCAACTCACGGGTCGGTCCGCCGTTATCGCTCAGGAAAAAGACGATCGTATTTTCCTCAAGGCCGGACTTCCGCAGTTGATTCATAACCGCCCCAACGCTGTCATCCATGTTGGCTAACATCGCTGCGAATATTCGACGATGCACATCTTTGATGTGAGCGAATTTTTTCATGTATTTGTCCGCACCCTGCAGAGGGCTGTGAACCGCGTTGTAAGCCAAATAAAGAAAAAACGGCTTATCATCATGACGATCAATAAAACTAACCGCTTCTCGAGTAAACGCATCGGTAAGGTACTCAGTTTCAACCACCGGTTGGCCGCCGCGAACGATCGGATTATTTGCATCGTAGTCCGGTTCATTACTTTTCATGTGAGTGGAGTAGATCAATCCCTTTTCACCCAACCAACGGCCTTTACTTCCATCGGGAAGACTCTTTCGCCGCAGCATGGTGGTCGTGCCTTTCCATGGCGGCGGCACAAAATAATGCCCCTCATGAGTGAACCCAAAAAATTCATCAAAACCATGCCGAAAAGGATGGTAGGCAGCACCTCCACCTTGGTGCCACTTGCCAATCAGCCCTGTGGTGTAGCCAGCATCTTGCAGGGTCTCTGCAATGGTCACTTCTTTGATAGGTAATCCAATCCCAGGATCTTCATTGCGAGCACCGATTGGATTGAATTCGTACCCAAATCGTGTTGGTGTGCGGCCGCTCAACAACCCCGCCCGCGACGGACTGCAATTCGGCCCGGCCACATAGCCAGCCGTGAAACGGACACCGCTCTCTGCAATTGAATCGATGTAGGGCGTTGGAATTTCCGGGTTCCCCTGGCAGCCAAGCTCGCCGTAGCCAAGATCATCAGCAAAAAACACTATGATATTTGGACGTCCATCATCCGCTGAGAGCCTGGCGCCCAAAGCTACCAATGGCAAGACGGCAAGAACTCGCACTAGATCACAGAACCTCATCAACCGGCCTCCTTTAAGAACTCAATTCGATGTCAAATTTTAAGATTAAGTGAATGCCAATCACAGACGGCCAGCAGAACTTTAGCAAGAGCACTCACAATTTCGCGATCTTGATCAAAAACAGTTTTGATCAAAAATGGTTTTAATCTCATGCTACGCATCAATCATTCGAGGCTACTCCGAACCAAGACGGTTCGTGATCGTGGTTACCATCCACTCGAGCTCGGATTTTTCGAGATTATCAAACCACTGGAATTCTTCTTCAGAATCCACAGGTGAACGCACTTCTAAATGGTAGCTATAACTTACTCCGGAACGATCCTGACCAACAGTTTCGTGTCTCTCAATTTTCACGTTTACACTCTCGATCGAATCTGCTTGCCAGGATCGTTGCGTAGTACTGAATAGGCCCGTCTCTTCTAGATGCAATTGGCTTTGACTTACTCTTACAGTTCCCCTGCGAACTCCTTCGCTTAAATTATAGAGAACAACGCAAACGTTAAGTAACGTAAACACGACAACAATCACCCAGCCCGCCGCAGGGTCCCCTTCGACTTTTCCAGCAATCAAAGCTGGAACGAGAAGTCCAAGAATAAACACCTCAGCTAACATAAAACCAGCAATAACCAGCTTGGCTAACTTACTCGTTTTTTTTAAAAACCCCTGTTTGGGAATTCGAATGATCAATTCATGTCTAGAATCTTCAACAACCAGATTACTCCCAATCGGTTTTTCGGTGCGTGACAGAACCTCCGTTGGCCCAACAGCCTGAACTTCCGAACCGAGACGGCTGGCATCCACCCGTTCTGACACAGGTTTCAACCCCGTAATTTCCTCAATTTTCAACGGCAACTCATCGGCGAGTTGGTTAACAATCTGATCGGGATAGGCCCGCAACAAATGCAATGCCCGCCCATCCTTTTTTACCGCGACCAGACTCGAACGCTCTGCTAGATGCTTATTTGCCTCAAGCATTTGGGAAAACTCAATTCGAAATCCCCCAAGCTCGTTCAGCTTACACTTGCATGTTTTCCAAAACGGTCCCGCTTTCGTGACCAGCGAGAGACGCTCGTGATCAATCCGTATCTCTGTCTTTCCAAACGCAATCAGGCTGGCCCAACGCAAAATAAAAATTGCGACTGGCAATGGAAAAAAACACATGGCTCCAAGAAAGATCAGAGGAGCCATGGCGAACCCCGGATCCTCAATCATCTCTTTGGGCCCGAGAAGATACAACATTAGAAAAATCAATGTAGGCATGCCCACAAGACAGACACTGAATGCCGCCGCTAACGTCGCAGGAATTTTTGCAAACGGGCTAAGCAACTGTGGAATCTCACAGACAGCGCTACCGCCATCCTGATTCCAAAGCGCACCACCAGCCTTGGGGTTTTGCGACAATGCTAATTCCTATTTCTTTTGTTGCTTTTTCTTACGTCCTGCGAACGTCCAATCAGCTGAAGGAGTATGCGCATCTTGCATATACGTTTCCATTTGTTTGACGATATCAGGGTGGTCTGCTGCGACATTTTTCGTCTCACCAATATCGCTGGTTAAATCGTAAAGCTCAGGCGTGGAGTTTGGGTTTTTACCGACGTTATTTCGAACACTCTTCCATTTCCCCATCCGCACAGCCTGTTTTCCACCTCGTTCGTAAAAAGCCCAATAAAGATACTCGTGGCGTGGCTGTTCTGCCGTTTTCCCGAGTAACGCAGGGAGATAGCTGATGCCGTCGATACGATCTGGAGATTCCAACTGAGCAATCTCCAAGCATGTCGGCAAGACATCCCACATCGCGACAGGAATATCGGTTTCCGTTCCCGCTTTGATTTTACCAGGCCAACGCGCGACAAAAGGAACTCGAATCCCTCCTTCGTAAAGATCCCTCTTGTGACCCTTCAAAGGTCCATTGGAATTGAAAAACTTGGGGTCGTGCCCACCTTCCATGTGCGGTCCGTTATCGCTGGTAAACGAGACGATCGTGTTGTCATCAATTCCAAGTTCTTTCAGTAACGCCATCAACTCGCCAACATGACGATCCATCCGGGTCATCATTCCGGCAAATGCCGCGATCGGATTTTTTACATCCGGGCCTTTGTACTTACCGATTTTATTGTCGAACTGAGGCCACTTCTCTCGCCAGGGTGCATGGTCATCTTCCGGCACGTGCATGGCAGCATGAGGAATCGTAAAGGGGACGTAGGCAAAGAACGGTCTATCTTTGTTATCCCGAACAAACTGCAATAGTTGATCCGAAATTAAATCAGCCGAGTACGTTTTCTCATCCAGCATGACTTTTTTGTCATTGTGCCAGAGATGCGTTGGGTAGAACGTATGAGCCTGTCGCTGACAGTTATAGCCATAGAACGTGTCAAAATGCTCGACGGGATCACTTGCAGATCCAGGGGCACCCAGCCCCCACTTTCCAAACATCCCTGTGGTGTAACCTGCTTTTTTTAGCAATCGCGGAAGCGTCACAATGTTGGCCGGCATCGGCGCCTGCCCCTCGGGCTTCACTTCTCGGTTACCTCGAACGAACGCGTGCCCCGTATGCATCCCCGTCATCAACACACAACGAGTCGGTGCACAGACGGTGGAACCCGCATAGTAGTTGGTGAACGTCACACCTTCTTTGGCAAGACTATCGATATTGGGAGTCTCGAATTTGGCCTGACCAAAACAGGATAGGTCGCCGTAACCGAGATCATCCGCCATGATGTAAATGATGTTCGGAAGATCATCGTCGGCTCTTAGTGTTGAGCCTAACAAGCCAATCGCCAACGCCAGAACTATTCTCTTAATTTCCACCAACTCTACCCCAATTTAAGAACGCCTAATAATGAGCTGTCTATCATACCGTTTGCCTTCAAGACCGGCCAACTATTTTTAAAATTAATGATCTCCCATCGTGAAGAAAACTAGCACCCCATCACAACCCTACCCTCCCCCATTGAAGACTTAGGCCAATCAGATAAGAGACTCTATTTTCAGGCGATTAAGTTTCAAATTGACAACGCATGAAGCAACCAAACCTTCGAGAGATGTTTTCAAGACGATTTAATTTCGTTTACGGATGATATATTGCTGCGAACCCAAATCGAGATGCAAATCACCGGCTTCCATGATTGGCAATTCTATTTCTCCTGAAAATTCATCACCATCCACCTCCATATCGTACAGTCGAATCTTTCGATTCTCATCAACTAATTCCCACGATGCAGAGATCGCTTTCACACCAAGATCAGCTGGTGCCCATGGGTGGTCCGCCACCGCATTTAGCGCATCGCCGCCTAATGACAGTACGTCGCTCACCACTTCCGAAGCCAAACGATCTCCTCCAGAAGAAATTTCAACCACTGATTTGTCAAATCGCCACGTCAGATCCTCATTGCCAACCTGACACCACTGGTGTGTCGAACTACTTAACCGGCTTGGATCAACGATCCGAACTGGCTTTTCACCATCGCAACCTGACATCGAGGCACAAGTCAGTAACAACCCAACGCAAAACAAAGAGCGAGTCATTCTTCCAATCATTAAACTACTCATCAATGGAAACCACCATTCCGCAAGTTGGATTTACTTAACCTTGAGATCTTACTAAACCACAGGTCATCACCTCTTCCCCTTAATCGAACCGCTTTGCTTACTAACCAACAACAGCTACCAAGCGGCCCCTTTCCGCCTAGCCATTTAGTTACAAGCAGCCGTCGATAACCGCTTCTCTTGCGATCAATAAAAAAACGGAATCAACCTTCTCGTATTCTCTCGATATAATTCATACTCAGCTCCAAAATGCTCAGCCAGCAGTACCTCCTCCATTTTGATTCGCACGACAAACACTGCAATCTGAGGCATGACCGCTAATAGGCCATACACACTTGCGGCATAAGTCGGCAAACCAGCAAAGCCAATGATCGCTCCCAAATAAATTGGATTTCGGATGTATCGGTAGATCCCGTGCGTCACAAGCTGATGGTCTTTTTTGATTACCACAAATCCAGAGTAATTGTTCCAGAGCGTAGTTTGACCAACTAGCATAATGGACAATCCGCAAACCAAAAGAGACAGTCCAAGCGTTCGCTGGAGCGGAAACGCAACAAAGTTATTCGGGTGCGTTACCAACTCCCATAGATCTTGCCAAATTCGAGTTAGCCCATCACCGTGCGTTCCGCAAAGAACTAATATCACGAGCATAGATGTCAGCCATGGAACAAAAAACCAGACGAGATCATTCCTGAGCGAGTGCTTGACAATTTCCAGCTTTTCGAGAAGCCTCTTCCTTGCCATTGCTCGATACCTCAAACCAAATCTTCACGACGGATGCTCGATCAAAGAAGATCGCCAAGCCGATACTCGGCTCGACGCTTTAGAATCATCGTGCGTAACTCAAGTTTGGTCGCATTGAATTTCTTGGGTAGATGATTGCTTTTTTCTCACTGCCAATAATTGCACGATTCCAAACAAAAAGGCAAGAACAAAAGCTCCCAATATTCCACCACCAATCGCGCCAAAAGTCATCCCAAAATCTTGCTCCATCAACTCAGGATTGAAAACAGCAATCACCACCCTCCCAAACCCACAATTGGCCCCAATCACTCCCCCGAAAAACAAACCAATAACTGCTCCGACTATCGCAAATTTGTTTGTCGAAGGCGGATTGGGAGTACCCCAGCGGAGCAAACCAACAGCGAGTGTGCAAAGCAGCCAAACCGCCCCAAAAAAAAAGAAAACCATTCCCTCTTTACCATTTGTGCTAAACGCAAAGAGGAGTAATGCAATTGCGCCGCATAAGGACACTAAAAATACTGGATTCATTCGCAAGACCTCATGCCAAGTACACAAGTAGAACGCCCAGATGATTATAGCAGACGTGCGTACTGCAACAAAATTTAGTTCCGAGTAAGAGGTTTTGTGAATCTATCTAATTCCGACCAGCAGATATTCCTACACACCGAACTGTGACGTCATCGAATTCCAATGGTTGATCATCCACTTGCAAAACTAGCATCCGGAATCCCTAATTTCCAACC
>JAAEMV010000982.1 GCA_024225195.1 Planctomycetaceae bacterium
AAAACTGAGTCCGTCACGTTTGAGTGACTTGGCAACCAAGGCATCGATGCCAGCTTCTGTGGATTTTCTAGGTCGCTCGAAAGCCCAATGTTTTTGATACTCGGCACCTTGCTTGATCCAACGCCGGAGCATCTGCTTTTGGTCGTCAGTCAAAGTCTTTTTAGATTCCGGTGGCGGCATCACCACATCGGGATCTGTTTCTAGAATCCGCTGCCAAATCAAACTCTCATCCGGCTGGCCAGCGACAATCGCAGCACCATCCTCTTCCTTACCGACAGCTGCTTCATACAAATCGAGCCTCAGGTCCGCTTCTCGATTACCAGCATCCATCCCGTGGCAAGCAAAACAGTTCTCAGAAAGAATCGGACGGATGTCTCGATTGTAAGAAATTGGCGTTTCGGTTTTAGCATCGTGGGAGTCATCGAACGCGTTCGCGTCTCCTACCAAAACTAAGATAATCAATCCCACAAAACCCGAGACAATCAACCATCTCGCTGTCTTTTGAAATGATTTAGATATTTGGAAACGACAATTTTGGGTAAGCGTTTGGTTTTCCATCTGCATTCGATTCCACTGAGTCATCAAGAGCACATCACACGGCCATCCTATCTCAGGGGCGTTTGCCAGCTTGCAAAACAGCCGCATGTCCGTGTATATAAACATCACGAAATATACCAACCAATAGTCTACCACAGTGAAAACCTCGAGTTCAAAATCGAACGTTTCGTGCGGTATCTCGCAGAGAATTCTCGTCAGGCCCTATTTTTCTTTCGCTAACTCAGCTTCGAGTGCGGCACGCTCTTTTTCGTACTTCTCTTGATTTTGCTCAATGAAAGCTCGTGCTTCATCGAGTCGCCGTTTTGTATCGTCCAGCCGTAAAGCCTTTTGAACCTGGCTACGGAACCGGCGTTTATTCTCCATCGCCTTTCCATCGAGGCTACCGATGAACTGGGCCGGCACTTCTTCCATCTTCCAATCGTCACTCCGCTGAGTCGCGAAAGGAAGATCATTGTGATCGGTCGTTTGGAGATTCCCCATTGGGTTGCGGCCCCAAGCATAGCGATAGTGAATCGGTTTTGGCACGTGCGGACTGGTCAACACGATTGTCTTGCGATCCGTTTGAGGGCGGTTGTTTTTATCTTTGCCCGTCACTAACCAACTTGCTTCGGCTGGTTGAAACTTGCGATCTTCTCCTGCGATTGAGAAACCAACAATATCTCCATCGTCCACGGCCTTCACCTGAGCATCCATCTTGAGCACAATCCGATCACCATCGATCGTCATCTCGGTAAGCATTGGTGGCTTCCATTTAATCGCCCGGTCCATGCCGTACTGCGTCGCTAGTGCCCAGCGGGCAATCCGCTCTCCGACCGGAATCTTTAATTGTGGGTGATACCACGATCGCCGTTTATCAAAACTACTCGCAAAGCCAATGTTCTGATCGCCCGCCCCGTAAAGATCAAGGAACGTTTTGTACTGGGCCTCGCGAATATAGATTCCATCATTGAATGTCTTTTCGAGATAGTTATCGCGATCCTGCGGAAAGCCTTCAGTACACAGTGAGATGATTCCAAAAGGTAAATCGCTATCATCAAAAGCACGCCGCCAAGCAGCAATCATCTCCCCAAAAATCTGAGAATACATCGCTGCACCCGCTGACCCAGAACCGAGGGCGTTGTTAAATCCCTGATGGAAAATCACCCCTTTCACATTCAGCCCAGAAATTGGATAGATCATACTATTGAAGCAAGTCGCTGGCCGGTTGTGATCCATCGCGGGACCGGGGCGCAGATCGGTCGGGACTGTTCGATCTTTTGGGATCTCCCTGCCCTGCTTCTCCATATTCTTGACCCAGCTGTAATGATTCTTGACCCGGTTCTCTAAATCCTTTTCAGAATCCCAGTCTGCAATTTTCTGGTCCCATTCAGAGAGAAGATTATTCACCTCGGTTGTCTTGATTTGCTGAAGCACTTCCGTCGGTGTCCAAGTCTCTACGGTGGTACCTCCCCGTGAGGCATCGATCACACCAATGGGAACTTGCGAGGCCATGTGAACACGGCGAGCGAACGTATAACCGATGGCTGAAAGATCTCGAACTGTTTCAGGCGTGCAAACATCCCAATCACCTTTGCGGTAATGGCGACCGAACCACGAACTCCATTCATGCAAACGAGGAAACCCAGTTTTTTCAGTCGGTCCATTTTGAGCCGGAACCGTCAGAATTCGGATTTTGGGGAAATTGGCCGAAACGATTTCGAGCTGGCCATTGTCGACCCGATCGATCGGATGTTCCATATTGCTTTGACCGCCAAGCACCCAAACGTCACCGATCAAGATGTTGTTTAGAGTCAGAGTGTCTGAGCCCCCTTTGACCACAAGCGATTGCGGTTGAGCGTTCGCCGACATGGCCGGCAGCGTGACCTTCCACTTTCGATCCGCCCCAGTCACTGCAGTTCCACTCTGACCAGCAAACGAAACCGTCACCTGTTCACTTGGTTTCGCCCATCCCCAGATGATAATTGGTTTATCTCGCTGGAGCACCATATTGGTTTGGAACAAATTATGAAGGCACAACCCTTCGCTAATCGCAGGAACATCAATCACATCTTCCTTCGGCATTTTCTGAGCGTAGCCGACGGTTGAGCAGAGAAGGAGAATTAATAGGCTGAAGATGAAAGATCGATACATAAGGTTAACTACTTACAAACTAAAACGATGACTAATTAATTCCAGGTAATGAAAATGGGTGAGCAGCAAAACCGCTCAAGAGCTTAGAAGGCAGATTCAACGGCCTTCAGCACACACAACAGTGCCTCTATTTACCAGCCTCGTCTTTGAGACCGTCCATCTTACTGGCGACGGCGCCTTTGGGAGCCTTCGGCCAAGGAGTCTCGCCTGGCTCCCACTCGGTTGGCTGCTTTGCCCGAACTTTGTTGACTGCTGTGACAAGCCACTCGGGAACATCTTTCTGCTCTGTCAGTCCATAGACATAAGGCAAAGGCGGATCCATCAACAGCGGCTTATCCCCAAGCGGAGGCCGCTCATTGCCCACTGCAGTTACACGGGCTTTTAGCTCCTTCACGAGTTTGGGATGCTTGGCAGCGACATCGGCCTGCTCGGCTGGATCTTGCTTAAGGTTGTAGAGTGCATCACCCATCAGTTTAAAATCGCCGCGACGAATTGTTGGAAGCCTTACACTACCGGAAACGTCAAAGACGATTTCGTTTCGCTTACTTGCTGCTCCCTCAAACAACATGGACGTCATATCAATACCGTCGATTGGCTGCTTTTGTTTGTGATTTCCACCGGCAAGCGTAATGAAGGTGGGATAGAAATCGGACACAAACATTAGGCCATCTTTCGTCGTTCCCGGTTTCGTGTGTCCCGGCCCACGCAGAATCGCCGGTTGTCGAACACCGCCTTCGAACGTCGTATTCTTAGTCCCACGAAACGGCTTACTGAATTCTTCCAGAACTGGCCCGTTGTCGTTGGTGAAAATAAACAGCGTGTTGTCACGAAACCCATTGTCGTCGATCGCTTTGCTAATACGGCCTACAGCTTTATCTAAATTAGCTAACATCGCATGACGGATGGAAAGCGGATCGTCTGCATCACCTTCGAACCCCGGCGGAGGATTAAGCGGGCCATGCACCGCATTGAACGCAACGTACATGAAGAACGGACGATCGTCATTCTTGCGTGCTTCAATCACGCGTTCGGCTTCCGCCGCAATCAAGTCGGTCGCATAACCCTCTTCCTGGATTGGCTTTTGGTTTCGGTGCCAGTCATAAACTGCAAACCGAGCCGGCGCGTTGTGGACGATGGTTTTCGTGTAGTAATCAATTCCCCAGCCGTAGTGCCCATATTGATGCTCAAACCCCTGCCCCATCGGGAGGTGTTCGGGCAGCCATTCGCCAAGATGCCACTTACCTAAAATGGAGGTGAAATATCCAGCCTCCTGAAGTGCTTCGGCGAGCGTCCGTTCATTGGTATCGAGGGCGTGAATCCGCCGCGTAGGTTCACCGCGATCGTTATGAGCAAGCTTCAAATTTAATTTGGCAAGGTAACTCGGCTTACCAAAATCTTCTGAACGCCAATCACTCCATGTTCGAAACGCGTATCGACCAGTCAGAAATGCCGCGCGGGTCGGAGCGCAAACGCTGTGCGTGTAAAACTCATTGAGTCGCATCCCCTCGGTCGCAAGTTGACCAATATTGGGAGTCAGGGCAGGATCGCCCCCATTGAAACTTGGCTGGTTCCAGCCCATATCATCGGCCAGAATGAAAACAATGTTGGGACGTTCTTGTTTGTCACCTGTTGATGCGTTGGTGTTAGCAGAGAAGCAACTGAAAATGGCAGCAACCACTAAACAGTAGACGGAATATTTCATTGTGATCTCGTTTTATCTACATACTGCAATGGGAAGTATTCACTCGCGATTGCTGCGTTTTAATGAATCAAAAAGACTGGATAAATACGTTAGCAAAACCCGTGGACTAAAAGACATGATATCATCACACCGCTGGTGATGTCACAGATAAAAATCATCCCTCACGAACGTTAATCAGCTTATTTAGCTTGATCGATTTAGCAATTTCATTGACATCGCCAACTTCACAGACCCTTAAAAATTCACCGTTCAGGCAGACGACCGTCG
>JAAEMV010000983.1 GCA_024225195.1 Planctomycetaceae bacterium
GTTTCATTGGATGACGTGGTTCAAAAAGAGAATATTGGTCCCGAGCAATTAGTGAAGTGGGTAAAAGATCGGATACGTGAAGCGAGGCCCGAAGTTGATGATTGCGGTGGCACTTGCCGATTGATGGTGGGGATGCCGGCGCTATCCGGCGAGTCGATGCTGCCAAGGATATTGGAAAATAAATTCAAATTAAAGAACTGTGCGGTCAATGGGACTCAAGGGAACTTCGTACTTTGTTTCGAAGGTGAGGACGTTCCGCTTGCCAATGTCGCGTTTCGTTTGCTGGAGAGTCAGCCTGACGCACCGGAATTAGTAAGGCGAATTAACACCAGAAATGATATCGATTGGTCGACACTCGACGAATTGCTTTAGTCGCTCATTCCTCAGTCGGTCGCTATTTTTCAAGGACATAAGCGAAAATCAACGGCGCGACAATCGAGGCATCGGAATTAATCATGAACCGAGGTGTATCAGCAGCCAGTTTACACCAAGTGATTTTTTCATTCGGTACGGCGCCGGAGTAAGAGCCGTAGGAAGTGGTTGAGTCCGAGATTTGAGCGAAGTACTGCCAAAGTCGGATGTCCTTTTTTAAATCTTGAATGATCGTTGGAACTGCACAGATTGCAAAGTCTCCGGCAATCCCGCCAGCAATTTGAAAAAATCCAATTGGAGCATTGGCATCCGTTTCTAGATACCAGTTGACGAGGTGCTCCATTTGCTCCGTTCCTGATCGCAGAGCATGGTGGGATTTGATTTTCTTTTCAATACACCTGGCGGCGAAAATATTTCCAAGCGTTGAATCTTCGAAGCCCGGTGAGTAAACCGGTATCTTTTTTTCAAAAGCTGCCAAAAGCCAGGAGTGCGACGGGTCGATCTGGAAGTGAGGTTCGAGCACACCGGTTTCAAATAGCTTGTAAAACACCTCAAACGGAAACAGGCTTGTTCCATTGTTGGCATTTTCGGCGCAGACGGACATGAAATTCCCTTCAATATGCCGCATCACGGTTTCAGGAATACAGGTGTCGGTGACTCGGTTAAACCCTTCTTCGAGAAGTGCGGTTTCGTCACTCGGTGAGAGGTCCCGATAGTTCGGAACAACACGATATTCATCGTGAGCGACTAAGTTGAAGACGTCTTCTTCGAGGTTAGCACCGGTGCAGGAGATGGCGTGGACTTTGTCCGCGCGAATCATTTCGGCTAGAGAGATGCCGAGTTCAGCAGTACTCATCGCTCCGGCCAAGCTGACCAGCATTTTACCGCCGCCAGCGAGATGCTGTTTGTAGCCGCGAGCCGCAGCGACCGTCTCTCTGGCGTTAAAATGCAGGAAATTCTGTTCCAGGAAATCAGAAATGGGAGACTTCGACATAGCAGTGACTTTTTCAGGGGGAACTATCGGGGACTAGATTGAGGGTTAAAGTGACCCTGGGCAAACTCGCTAAATTTACGTTGGTAAGTGACTCGAATGTGGTTTGTTGTATCAGTTTTTTGCTGTATCAAAAACTGAATAATGGGGATGCACAAATGAAACAACAGGTTGCATCCTATCGACACGTTGCAAAAATGCATCAGCGGCAAATTGTGAGAATGTTGAAAAAACCAAGTGTTTTTGTTGATTTAAGGAAGGGACGGGCTTCGGCATCAAGTTTGCAATTGGAGTGATGGAAGCCTCAATCATTATTCCTGTAAATTTTTTGAAGAAACAAACAATGCACGCCAGTCAACTCGCAGAACTTGGAAGTTGGATCGCACTTCATGCTGGTAATTTTATTTACGGCGAAAATCATCAGCCTTCGCTCGCCGCGACAAATTATTGGACAGCTTCGAAAGTACGGCTCCAGCGATGGGTTGCAGCATTGAAGATGTTTGAGCAAGATTTTGCCAATTGCGATCCAGGACATGATCCCTGGCCGGCATTTGAAATTGTCGTTCAGGAAATTTTACTTTCGGAGTTACTGACGCGGGTTTGGTCGGCGACGGTCATTACCCATGACTGGTACCATCAACAGGACGAAATGCACGGAGTGGCTCATTCTGTGCATGTTGCTCACATCGAAGCTAAGAACCGCGCGATTCGAATTTTGCTTCATGCCCGCCCACAAAACGAAGCAGTATTTGATCGGTTGAATCGACTGCGGCGTCGAGTGGAACGCTGGACAGATATGTTTTTAGGACAACTTCCGAATGGGGAAAAAGCATCAGTTTTTGGTTTTGACCGTAGCCGTGTGCTTGATTTCAATCGCGAGCAAGACGACGCCCTAGAGTCTGAAATTGTGATGCGTCAGCGCGTGATAGCCGCCTCATTCTCGGTCGATGTTGTTCGAGATCAAACACCCTATGCCGCCAACCCAGATCTTAATCGAGAGTTGGCTGCCGGGATTTTGGACTTTTTCACAGCAGATCGATTCGACTCAAATAGTATGCCGAAATCAACCAGAATGATCTGGATGGAAAAAGCTCAAATCGATACTCAGTTGTTACTCGACGAACTTGTCGATTTTGAAAACGAGGCAGAGCAGCCTCGGTTTTCTCTTAAGTAAAGCGAGCGTTCCTGCTCTAGTTTATGCTCGCTGGGCTAGGATAAGGCCCCAGTAATAAGGTGTTGCCGGTAAGTGGGCGAACTGGACTTGGGCAAATCCGCTGGAACGAAGTTCATTCTCCAGGACCAGTGGGTCGTGCAGACGCCCCTGTGAGGTGCGTAAACCTAATTCAAGATTGAAAATGGCTAGATTTTTGTCGCCGCTTTCTTGGCCTGGAAAGACATCGACGATGGCGAATTCACGATCAGGTTTCACAAGCTTGTGAACTTGACTGAAAAGTCTTTGGCAGGAAGCCATGGTCATCCGATGAATCTGACCGGCGATCAACACTAAATCAAAGGAATCGTTTTGGATTTCTTGAATGGAGTCAAGGTCGAGAATGTTTTCTGCTTCCACGTAAGTGACTTCGTGTTCAGACCCGATACTTTCGATTGTCTTACGGGCTCTTTGGATTCCAATCGGGCGGTCGAGAAGCGTAATCTTTGCTCCTGGATCAGAGTGGGTCAGGGTCGCGGAGAAGATGGCAGAGCCACACCCAATTTCGAGAATCCGCAGGTCTTTTCTTGTTTTGCCAATGTCGAGTGCTTGGGCCGCAACCATCGCGGTTGGCGTGAGAGTCCATTCTTCACTGGTTTTGTTGGCGACGTAATCGATGTCTTCTACCGGGATCTCGTCACACACAGGAAGCGGAGCGCCGGTTTTGGTATGGAGTACGAGGTGCTTCCAGTATTCGTCACCAAAATCGTAAAAACGATCAGGGATTAATCTGGCAATCGAAGAGAGCGCGTAATCATCACCATATTTTTCAACGAGCTCAGTTTCCACCACAACATCTAATAATCGGGTGAGTGCTTCTGGGTGAGCGCCCAATTCATCTGCGAGTTGAGCAGCGGTTCGCTGACCATTCCGGAGCGCGTTGATAACGCCGAGGTCAACTGCAGCTCGAATTGCATGGGAAAGTGCATTTCGATGCTTAAGGGCGATAAAATCTTCGAGTGTTTTCTGTTGTGAACTGGACATTGTTTCCTTTCTGTTTCAAACTGTATTCCACACGTTCGGGAGAACTTTATCAATGCCACTCAGGTTAATATCTATGATTATTCGATTTGCACCGGCCAAATTTGTGTTCGCTAGAAGCAAAAACAGCGTTTTCTTTGCCATGTTGTTGGTCTTTTTATTGGTCTCCCTTAGCTCAGGGAATGCACAGGCTCAGACGACCCGTGCAGAGGATTTAAAATTGCCAACCGGTTTTCAGGGTGAGTTGTTGTATCGCGTGCCCAGTGAGCAAGGTTCTTGGGTTTCGATGACTCCGGATCCACAAGGGCGATTAATTGCCTCCGATCAGTACGGCAAACTTTACCGAATCACTCCCGGCGATGGGGACGCATCTAAGGTCGAAGAAATTGATTTGAGTATCGGATTCGCGCAGGGTTTGTTGTGTGCGTTTGATAGTTTGTACGTGGTCTCCTACGGAATTAGTCCTCCCAAAGTTAAAAAAGGGAGCAAGCCAACCAAGAAGATAGCCCCGAAACCTGCAGGTTTGTATCGGGTACGGGATACGAATCAGGATGACCAATATGACAGCGTCGAATTGCTGCGGGAGTTTGTCGGGAAATCGGAGCATGGCCCTCATGCGGTGATCCTTAGTCCGGATAAAAAGTCACTTTATATTTGTGCTGGGAACGCTACAAAGATTCCCAACCCTGAAACGACACGCGTCCCCATGTTATGGGAAGAAGACCAGGTACTAAACCGGCTGCCGGACGCTCGAGGGCATGCGGCGGGTCGACTTGCTCCAGGGGGTTGGATTTGCAAAACCGATCCCGAGGGGAAGTCGTTTGAGTTGGTGGCGATGGGGTTTCGAAACGAATACGACATCGCTTTTGATCCTAATGGTGAGTTGTTTACGTATGATGCCGATATGGAATGGGATGTTGGGTTGCCTTGGTATAGACCAACACGGGTTTGTCATGTTGTGAGTGGAGGTGAATTTGGATGGCGGCATGGATCGGGTAAGTGGCCAGAATATTATCCTGACAGCGTTCCTCCGGTATTAAATATCGGACCGGGAAGTCCAACGGGGATCGTGTTCGGAACCGGGGCGAAATTCCCAGCTGATTATCAGAACGCATTGTTCATCTCTGACTGGAGTTACGGCATGATCTATGCCGTTCGAATGTCTTCCAATGGCTCAACTTATCAGGCGACAAAAGAAAAATTCTGTTCTGCACCGGCGTTGCCTGTGACGGATCTTGTTATCAATCCCGTTGACGGTGCGATGTACTTTCTAGTCGGTGGTCGTCGCTCTCAATCGGCGCTTTACCGCGTCACCTACGTCGGCGACAAGTCGGTCGCTCCTGCCGCTTATCCCCAGCTTGAAAGTGCAGTAGCGGTAAGGCGAAAGCTAGAGTCGTTTCATAAACCAGGTGCAGCGGTAGACTGGTCGATGGTTTGGGAAAAGCTGGCAGATCCGGATCGCATGATTCGCTATGCCGCTCGAACGGCACTGGAATTGCAAGAGTTTGATAAGTGGCGGGATCCTTTTTCTGCGACCCAGCCACAGCGGGTGCTGGAGTTAATGACAGCAGTGGCGCGATGTGGTGATGAACAAAGTCAGGCGAAGGTCGTTGAGCAGCTTGCGGCTTTAGATTGGAGTCAACTTTCGAAAGAGCAGAGGCTTCATTTGATTCGAGTATATGGTTTAACGCTTTGCCGATTGGGACCGGTGACCGAGTCAACTCAAGCGTCCATCCGGAAGCTATCCCAATACTTTCCAGCTAACGACGAACAACTGGACCGCGAATTAGCCAAACTGTTGGTCGCCGTGAAGGCGGAGGGGGCGACTGCCAAGATTGTCGATAAATTATTGACGCCGAGCGCTCAAGAACCGCAAATCGCCTACGCGATGATTTTGAGTGACGCACAAACCGGATGGGATAACGCGCTCAGGGAAAAGTATTTTCGCTGGTTTGTAGAATCGGCAAAAACTAAAGGTGGTAATTCGTTTGGTGGATATATCAACAACATAAAAAAATACGCGGTTGAAAAACTGTCGAATCAAGAGAAAAAGGATTTGGCAGAAGTGCTGGCATTGAAGCCAGAGGTCAGCGATCCGTATGCCGACCTCAAGGCAAGACCGGTTGTCAAGAAATGGGGCATGGATGATTTCGTTGATGACGAGAAAACCGTGTTTGCAAATCGAGATCTTGAAAACGGAAAAAAAATGTTCGCGCTGGCTACGTGTTACAAATGCCATCGGATGGAGGGGCAGGGCGGAATTGTGGGGCCTGACCTGACACCGGCAGGACATCGCTTTAGCACTCGCGATTTGATTGAGACGATTGTTGATCCGAGTAA
>JAAEMV010000984.1 GCA_024225195.1 Planctomycetaceae bacterium
AACTGAAACTTCGTTGGTTAAATCAACTCGGCGCTCAAATAATGTTTTGGTAATGGTCTGCACAACACCGTCAGGCAGGTCATTGCGTGCAACCAGGACAGCTGAAATCCCAAGGGTTGGAATCGGAAATTCTGGAAGTCCTTGGTAGGACATCATGGGAATAGTCTGAACCGAAACGAAAGGGTAGCTCGTTTGAAATCCGTTAATAAACCTCTCCGAGGCAAGGGGGACATCCGCATGGTCGATAGCCTTCGGAATCAAAGGGATCAGTTCAAGCTCGGGTGAGTTCAGCAGGTCCTCCATGAATTGACCTGGGATACCGGTCAGGAAAAAGCCTGCTTCGATTGAACCGTTATTGAGGCATGTCGCAGCCTCAGCAAATGAAAAATTTGTCATCTCCATAGGTTGAACGGATGCGAAGTCTAGTAATGCCTCAACCACCTGTTTTGTTCCGCTTCCGTTTGCCCCCACATTAATCCTTAACCCATTCAAGTCATCCAGCGCCGCGACGTCGGCGTCACGTCTCGCGATCAGATGCAGAACTTCCGGATAAAGTCCTGCTAGGCTCCTCGCATTTTCACCACCGACCGAGTCATTTTGGACAAGGCCAAGGTCGGTGGTTCTGGAGTCGATGCGCTCAAGATTCTGATTGCTGCCGTCGCTGCTTTGAACGACGATGTCGATGTCCGGATGAAACTCCTCCACAACGCTTTCGACTGCAAGAGCCAGTTGGTTATACAAGCCGCTTTCAGAACCAGACGAAAAAACCAATTCGTGTTTGGTAGGGGAGAAAAGATACCACGCGAAAAGACCTGCGAAAGCTATCACCGCAATGAACAAGCCGCCCAAAAAAAATCGCAACTTGGACTTCCGATCATTAACGTTTGAAGTATCGCCAGGTGATTTTTTAAGGTCCATTTTGGTTGACAATGCTAAAAAATTTACACAACGCTAATTCAAGCTCCCCTAACCGCTAACAAACATGGTAGGGGCATACGTGTTCGCCAAATTTCAGACTCTATTTTTGAGATTGAATTATTTTAGCTTTCAAACTTCACAACAGTAGAGGAGGGTGAATGAAAGTTTGCATTGGGAATCGATGAAATATAAACCTTGAAACCATCCGGTTTTTAGATTTCTTGAAGGACTGAAGCTTAGCCAGAGGTTCCGCCCCACGAACCGCAGCATTTAAAAAGCGAGCTCAAATCGAGAGTATCGTTTCGGCAAACCCTCGTTTCCTAATTCGCAGGGTAAGAAAAGGAGTCCATCTTAGAATTGACAGCTTAGTTGACCTTCTTTCGTCTTGCGTAGGGTCATTCTGTTGACTGCAGCCAGTGCCTTTTAACTGTTATCTTGGTCCAATAGTCACCTCCCAGTGCTCACCTACATAATGCAAAGCTGCAATGCCAGCAAGGATGGCCGAAACTAACAATGCAAAAACCAAAGCAAGTTGAGACTTTGGCTCGCAGGCTCTGGTTTCGGGAAACCCGTTTAATGCGTTTTTTGATTCATGTTTTTTGAAACCGATTCAAGAATGGTTTTTCAATATTTTTTGTCGCGCCCACTCTGCAATAAGAATCAGATTTAGAACAACTAAAGCGTATAGGTTTTGCGACTGCACAATAGACGCTAGGACCACAACTTCATAAACCAATTGAGCGCTTTCTTCAAATCAAAAAAGTTACCTGAGTCGAAATTTGCAGCCGCCAATGATAAAAAAAGTAAAACAAATAATAAAAAAGAAACCCAAAAGAAAATCTTCTTTTCCCTTCTCTTAACAAACCGTTCCTTTACCTCCCTTATCTCCGCAACTTTTTCTTCGGTAGATGTATCCGTATACCCTCGCTTCTCAATCTCTGCCAAATAAGCGGATGACTTTTTCAAAACTTGATTCAATACTTTCAGTGGCTTATCTTTGTGTCCCACCGTCTCAGCAGCACGCATCGATGCGTTCACCTGTTCCTGATACGTAAGTAAATATTGGCACTCTTGAAGAAGATCGGTTGACTCCCGTGTCATGTGATTTTTGGGGACGCCTAGCAAACCCGTCACAGCCGACTTAAATTGCGCACGGTGTCGAAAAAAGCTCACCTTCTCCACGGTACCGGACAAAGAATTCTTGAGACGTTTATTCCGTTCGGTTAACTGGGTTTTAAGATTTAGCATATCCTGGGAATTGGGATTTAGCTCCAAACAATCCATGACCATAGGCAGCAAATCAATCAGCTCCTCTTTTTTCACGCGCTCTCGAATTGCTCCCCGTAATATGTTAACCCTCTCCTTTTTTCTACTTGCTGCTTCAAGCAAAAGCTTCAGGTCATCTGTCAAGAATGAATGCTGAATTTTACTGATTTCAATCACACACGCGCTATATTTAAATTCGTCGTAAAATGTCTGCGCTTGGCTTGCCGAAACTTCAAAAACGCCCTTCAAAGACAAAGCCTCTTTGTGATATTCCTGCATATCTAGCGGCAAAGGACTGATGCTTAGATATTCTTCCGCTGCTACTAACACATCTGCAAATCGTTCTTCAGCTGCAGAACGCTCCACCACATTTCGCAGTTCGCCCACACGACCTTTGAGTTTCTCAGCTTCTTTCCGCAACGCAGTAATCGTGTTGTCAATTAAGCGATCTTCGATATTCTCCAAAAAACGTAGGCAAGCATCATATTGTTGATTTTCGAAAGCCTGCTTTGCATCACCGAAATGCTGTGCTTTTTTTTCTAGTAATTCAGTTTCTCTTGCAGTCAAATCCTCGAAAAGATCATGTATGTCTTTAGCATTCCGATCAGTTTTTAAATACTCCTCTACAAAGGGGATTGCGTTGTAAGGCTCGCCATCTGCGATCAGCGTGTTTATTTTTTCTCGCAATCCAACCAATCTCGCTTCGAATCCCTCAGCTTCTTTCCGCAACGCAGTAATCGTGCTGTCAATTAAGCGATCTTCGATATTCTCCAAAAAACGTAGGCAAGCATCATATTGTTGATTTTCGAAAGCCTGTTTTGCGTCACCGAAATGCTGTGCTTTTTTTTCTAGTAATACGGTTTCCTTTGCAGTCAAATCCTCGAAAAGATCATGCATGTTTTTAGCGTTCCGATCAGTTTTCAAAAACTCCTCTACAAAGGGGATTGCGTTATAAGGCTCGCCAACTGCGATCAATGTGTTTATTTTTTCTTGCAATTCATCCAATCTCGCTTCGAATCTCTCTGCCTCTGAAAATAATTCTCGAACTTCATCGTTCACTAAAGAAGGATCGATTCGATTCAATGCTTGAATACATTTGTTATAGTTTTGGTTTGCCAAACATAGCGTTGCCTCGTCCAACGCCTCCTGTTTTATCGTTTTTAGTTTTTGCAATCTTAATTCAAGACTTTTCCGCAGCTTCTTTAAATCTTCGCGTGGTGGTTGCATCTTTTGAAGCTCAAGTACCTTACCCAGCAACCCATCAAATAATTGGTCTGCAACAGACCTTTCAATCTCTTCATTAAGCTGTTCAGCTTGTAAAAATCTCTCGCGAATTGTCGTTTGCAAATCGACAACAGTTCCTTTCTCTTCTGGTATTCTCATTTTCCTTAAAGGCATCGGGATTCGAACAAGAGATCGGAGCGCGGAGTCATAATCAAACACTTGGTAGTGTTGACGGGCCTCATGCATTGCTTGCCCCGCATCCTTTAACGCGATTGATTTTCGGCTTTCAATTTGCGTCAAAAAACCACGAGCCCAAAATTTATATTCGGAAAGGCGAAGATCTGTTTCTCTATTTAACTTTTCAGCAGTTTTTTTAGCATCGTCAAAGTTATTTTTCTTTAATTGATTAATTGCCGCTTGCTTTATAGATTTTGCACCATTTTGAAGTTCAATAACTAACTCCACTTGGATGGCACCACAGGTATCGCATACCTGCTCTCCCATTGGCATTTGCACCGAGCAGGATAAGCAATTCACCTCTAACGATTTCCCACAGTCCGGATGCCTGCAGAACCTCCTATCACGAGGATTGACTTTACCACAATGCGGGCAGTCACCCTCTAGTAGCGTTTTCAAAAACGTGCCACAGTTTAAATTTTTGCAGTATCTTCGCTCTGCTGAGTTTTCGTTTCCACAGTTTGGACAACGTAATATTTCACCGCTCTCATGTGCCCATCCCGGGTCGTTACTAGCTATTAAAGCGTGCTTTAGTTCTCCTGCGGTTTGAAATCGATTCTTCTTTTCTTCTTCAAATCCTTTCTTAAAGACAGATTTCAATGAATCGGGTACATCGTCAAGTGATATCACCTTGGGAGTTTTACCCGTCACCATCTGGTAAAGCGTTGCCGTTAGACTCCACAAATCGCTTCGCTCATCGACGAGTGCAATATCCTGTTTTTGCTCGGGCGGCATATAATCCAATGTTCCAAGTATGGTTCCCTGAATGGTCATACTTGAATCGTGTTGGGAGATGGTTGCCAAATCAAAATCATTTAACTTCGGATGACCATCCTCACAAATCAATATATTCGCAGGTTTGATATCTCTATGAATTACTCCCGCTGCGTGCGATTTTGATAATCCATCGCATATTTGACACGCGATGTTAATAGCGTCAGCTACGGGAATCTTACCCAACTCGCAACGTTCCAAAAGACTCGCGCCCTTCATGTATTCCATAATCATGAACGGACCGTCGCTCGCCATACCAAAATCGTAAA
The DNA here is from genome assembly GCA_024225195.1 of Planctomycetaceae bacterium. Taxonomy (GTDB): domain Bacteria; phylum Planctomycetota; class Planctomycetia; order Pirellulales; family Pirellulaceae; genus Mariniblastus. Next base: position 4,689 of record JAAEMV010000984.1, read on the forward strand.
CGCGCACGATGTTGGGGTGACTCAAATTTGCAAGACTTTTCGCGCCATTGAAAAACCGCTTGAACGCCTGTTCGCTTTTTGCAGACCTGGTAATTATTCGCTTGATCGCAACCTTCCGCTCCAGACGAGTGTCATAGGCCAACATTACTTGGCCCATACCTCCCTTACCTAACGCACCTTCGATCTTGTACCGATCCTCGAGTTCCTCAATCCTCATGCCGAATTCGCCGGGGTCCTTTTGGTTAGAATCCCCACTTCCACCGTCCATTGTGTTCAAATCCCCAAGACTTTGGCCGACTTCCGGGTTGGATTCCACGAATGTTTGATCATCACTCAAACTATACGTGTCGTCGTCTGACTGAACTTCTTTTTCGATTTCCGCCTTCGCTTCAGAGGGAGATTTTTCAAAGGGCGAGTTCATAATTCACAGGCTTCGTTTTTAACAACGGTTTTCGAGGCAATTTTTGAGCAAATGCCTACAATATCAATGCGTTTACCGTCACTGTGTCGTCTCATTTTTTTTCAATAAAACTAAAAAAACGAGCCTTTTTTCGATATCGAGGTCCTAAAACGGCCTTACCTAATTGCGATAATGCCGTTGGATCGATTTATGATTTCGCGAAATGTGGAAATAGCCCACCACCTGCGACGCTTTGATCCAAAGTAAAAATTGCGGCGTATATCCCTGGTCAATGAAGTCCCAGCATTGGGCCACTAACCGGAAAAAGAACTGTTGTCGCGTTCGGTCCCGACAACAGGCTTCGAATAGGAATCACCGATAGATGCTCAGAAGCACTGCTTGAACCGTTTCACCTTGAATGCGACCCCGTCTATCTCAATGTCCATATCGGGTTCCAATGGCACAAAGACAGGGCGATCGTAGAATTGATCATTTAATCGGATCGTTGAAGATGGTACGGTTTGGATCCAAAACGCGCGGCCTACGTAAAAAATACGATTGCCTGAATTACGTAATCGCTCGCCAAGATTGATAGCGCAGTCACTTTCACCCAACTCGGCTTCCCGATACACCGCCACATATTCTTCTTGGTCAACGCAGTTGTGTCGGGAAAGTCGCACAGCGTCAATTTGATTACTGGCGGCAATTTGCCATAGCTTGCTGGGACGTTCACCCATGATCTCAAAGCAGACCTCGTCCCATTCCAAGACTTCATCGGCATGGCCTGAATCATCAAAGGCACTAAAAATTTGCAAATCCATCGAAAATGGAGAACCGCCCATCAGTGAGGGTGCGAGGTCTACTTGTTGGGAAAACCCTGACGAGGTTTTGTCAATCGAAAACTCTTCGTTGACGGGTTCATAATTGATTTCGATCCCTTTACTGGATTTATCTTTGACGATCAGGGCCTCATCGACACACTCAAAAACAAAATGAGTCCTTGATAAATTTCGCGTTAGTTTATCGTTTTCCTCATTACGCGGAAGGAATCTCAAAACCACGTCGTTTTCCCTGCTGCGGCCAAAGTTCAACCTTTTTTTGGCCAGCAAATGGATCTG